>CALVUC010000018.1 GCA_944363395.1 uncultured Clostridia bacterium
CGGCGAAGCTGGGCTTCCTGCTGAGCAAAGTCCTTCCATGTAGATTCCGTCCGCTCCCGGAAGCACTCCGAGAACTGAGGCAGAGAAATGCCCTTCTTGCACCCGTCGATCAGCTGCATGGTGTCCTCGTCGTCGGGGCGGGCCTCCAATGCCTTTTCAAAGTAACGAAGAGCCCTGCCCTCCTGATCCAGATAGTAATAGGAATAGCCCATGCGAAAGTTCCAGTAGTAGTCTCCCTCAAAGTATTCCTCATGAGGTTTCAAGAGAGCGATGGCCTTTTTGAGCATAGCTCTGCCTTCCGGCGTTCTGTGATCTGCCTCGTTGTTGTACGCCCTTGCAAGCTGGCTGTCCATTTCCGGAGTGCGCTCCTCAATACCCTCCAGTGCTTCAATGATCTTGTGATGCTCGTTGTTCTCATGCCACTTCTGGCACTGCTTCAAAATATCCATATCCGGGTCCTCCTCGTCCTCATCTGGTTTCCAGTCTTTGATCTGCCGAAATACTCCATTCTCATCTCGCTCGAAAGCGCAGGGCGCAGGTGTATTCAGCAGAGGTATAATGTCTGGATCATCATTACAGATAGTATTAAGTTTATAAATCGCAGAATTGTTTGGGTCATCCATATACTCGTCGCTTTCGTCTCCGGCAGTAAAACGCCAGCCGCTGTCCCAACCGTTGTCCGGTTCCTCACGATAACAATAGCCCACCTTATTTCCTTCAACCATAATACGGTTTGTGGCGATGCACCCGTCTGCTCCCTCCCAGTCAGGAAGCAATTCTTTCATTTCCTCAACCTTAATATGAAAGTTACGATTCTTGCCGCCTTCTTCGTACAACTCTTTTCGTAACGCTTCTACCTGCTCTGCCATCTCCTTTATCTCATCATCGCTCATCATTTCATGAAGGTCATAAGATAAAGGGTCTTTCGCAAAATCTGCCAAAGCCTTATTCATAGCATGGTGTTCTTCAACTGTAGCGGTTATGCGGATACGGCGCGACGGAGTGTTATAATCATCCAAATCTTTCAGATTTACACTTCCGCTGACACTACACTCCAACAAAATGGCAGCCAAATCGGTTATCACATCAATGGCAAAATGGAAGTCCATCTCCACACCATTGGAATGAGTGAACTCCAAATATCCCGCCGTTTGATGAAAATCCCAGTTTTGCTTATCCAGCCCGATTTTAGCAAAGATCTCGCTGAGCGTAATCTCTTCCTTGTTCTGATCCGCCAAAAATTCTACAAGATTTAGACTGTCGTCGCTTCCCCCAATATAATTACCCCAGTATTTCTTAATATACATAATATCCCTCCTAAAAATCGGGTTTATAAGATTTTATTCAGGCCATTCATCGCCTTCGCATCTGCCAATAAAATCGAAGTGCATACTTTCAAAATAATCATGCGGATATTCAACGCCTTCCTGCTGTAAGACCAATCCGTCTAAATCCATCATTTCATCCATGTATGCGAGAGTATCGTGCATTCCACCGATTCTTTCATTCTGAACAATTTTTGCAAGTATCCTTTTTTGTTCAGGGGTCAGCTCTTGAAGAAGTTTGTTTTCTTCTTCATTATCTCCGTTCTTCGGAAAGCCATCTTCCATAATCCATCGTGCCGTTACACTTTCTTTTTGTTCAACAAGCCCGTCGATAAATTTTTTATAAAGCTCTAATTCCTTGCTCATTTTTAGCCTCCGTTCTCTTATTTGCGAATCAGCGACCCGTCGTCTATATACGCTGCTTCACGAATTTTTCGTAACGTACTTTCTTCCATAATAAAATCTCGCAAATTCAAGTCCTCAAAAAATGTCATCGGACGAACCTGTGTAGGACCTGCAACCGCCCACAATCTTGATGTAGCCAGTTTTTCTGCGGTTTGTATAGCTTTATCTCGTTCTCCCAGATACAGATAACGAGCTATCGCATCGGTATAGGATGACTCAGCCATCGGTGCGCCTGAAAGTTCTTCAAACAACTCTACTGCATCTCTTGCGTGTCCAAACATACAGCAGAAATTGTAAAGCCTTCTCTTGCCGTCAACACTGTCCAATGTCAGCTTCTTATTGTTCTCCTGTATTTCTTTCCAAAGCTGCTCTTTTGACTTTGCTTCCTCTGGTTCATTATAAGGATGATTTTTAGTATCATCGGCAAACGGCATTTGTCCTTGACGGATATAGTTCATCAGTATATCGCAATATCTGTCACGCTGTTGCCAACCGTTTTCTGCTCGAATGCGTTCCTGTTCACGCCGAAAAGCATCCAAGACTTCTTCTTCCCGATGCAAAACCACAGAAGTAATAGCCATTGCAATCATGTGCTGATCACTTACATTGGAATAATACCATTCCTCCAGATACGGCAAAATCGTTAAATCCAGATCGAGCGCTCTGTTATAATCCATATTAAAATACGCCACTTCCGCCTTAACAGCCGCAACCTGATGAGGAAACTGTTCAGAAAAAGTTTCCAATGTATTCAAGGCTTCATCCTTGCCGTCCATTATGTCATAACAGACCATACGAAACTTTTTAGGTAATTTGATAACTTCCATAGGCTTTATCTCTTATTTTAAGCTGACCTTTTTCCAAGGGCTTTGTTCATCGGCAAGTAACCCTTCCGCTATACTCATAATTCCGGCAAGGAACTGCGCATCTCCTGACCACATTGCTCTGCCGAAAACATATCCTTTTGCAAATTCATTCCAGTCGGCATATACTTCCTTACATGCCTTGTATGCGTTTTCAATATAATTCCACGCTTCTTCTTCGCTGATATAGCCGCAATCATAACAACTGCGTGTTACCATGACTAAACGCCCCATATCCCAAGCGATAATGGACATTTTTGCAATATCAAAAACATTTCCCGAAAAATATCCTGCTTCCACAAGAAACGGCAGAACTCCTTGCATATTCATGAAATACTCCATAAAATTTGCCTGTTCCTCTTCGGTAAATTTGCTGTAATCAATACCTTCTCCCGTACCGGAATACATGGTTTTGATTGCATCAAAATAGATTCTGTGACCGCGATTAAATAACCATTCCAAAGTTTCAACCGCAGAATCATGGTCGGTTATATCGTAAAAATTTTCCAAATTACCTTTGATTTCATATACTTTTTCTCCGGTTGTCAAACTATCGCAATAATAGCAGGTCTGCTCGGAGTTAATCGCTCCGATATTCAAAGCAGCCAACCTTTCCTGAGATAAATTTTCAGGATTGGGATTTTCCCTATATTTCTTGCTGGACAATACCTTCTTCGCTTTTCTGAAAAAACTCATTTTAATTTCTCCTTATTTCTTTTTATTTTTCAGCCTTAAAACGCTGACTAAAACCATAATACTTCCAAGCAGACCAAATAAAATTCTTCTGCCTGTTCTTCCAAAGATGCTATTCATTGAGCGCGTATATAAAGGATCACACAACCAATCCCAATTCAATACTACGCCGATAATCAATAACAATCCGATAAGACCAAGAATAATGGGCAATACTTTTTTCCAAAAATTCATGTCAGCATCCTTTTTAGGTTTGCTGATGCTGCATAGATACAATCTTGCAGTCTGGACAGAACTCAATATAAAGTGTTCCCTCTGTACCATCAAACAAAGTATCCCATTGAATTTGAGCAAGGTATTTCATGGGCTTTCCGCAATGAGGACAGGTTGTATATTCCCAATCCTGTACCCAGTTTGCAAATCCGCCAATAGTGTTTACATCTTCGCTCGCTGCGCCATAAAATAAAGGCACAGACATTTTCCCCAACACAAAAAGATTGTCAGCAAGTGCCTTGTAATCCTCCGGTCTAACATAGCAATCCATTTTCTCTTCCCCATCAAAAAGCTCCGAGGGAAAAACCTCTACATCGCCATCAAGTGTAAAACTATTGAATGCCGGACCTTTCAAAAATCCTACACAGTTAGGGCAACATGTAGCAGTAAGAATACCATCTAATCCTAAAAATTTCAGTCGCTCATCTCTACCATCCAAAACCAGTATATCTACCATGTGACCACCACAATGAGGACAAGTATCTTCCCGCACCCGACCAATTTTGACTGGGGACACTTCGTTAAGTGTTCCTTTGACCATTGGATAACAAGTATTAAAGTTGAGTTGTATTCGATGCCCTTCTTTGTTAAAAGTCCAGCCGCCACATTGAGCATAGATAGACGGATCAACATATAGATTTGCACGCCAATCACGAGGATTTTTTTCCAATTCTAACAGCGTTTCCATAGCTTTATCATCACCTTGCATTGCAAGACAACACATCAAATTGTTGGCCTCTTGAGAATCGTCTGTTTTTTGCAGGGCAGCTATCAGTCCATCTCTCACATTTTCTGGTGCATGGTAGTAAATCTCACAAGGATAGTATATCTCTGCGGTCAATGCCTTACTTTGGATTTCCGGTGTAATGGCATTCTGATAACTGAGTAGTTGCCAGAATATAGTAAACTCCGGATCTTCCATATTTGCCAACCGCTGGATATTGCTAATCAAAAGTTCCTGTTTTTCTTTAATTTGCTCTGCTGTCCAATTCATAACAGACTGTCTGTCTTGTTCAGACTTGCATTTCCAACATAAGCCTTCATAGCCCAAAGGAGTGCCGCAAATCGGGCATTGGTAGTTAAGTTTCATAGCATTTTCTCCTTTCCTCATAAAATAAAAATACCTTGCGTCATTCACAACAAGGCGTGAAGGGACGCAAGGCTAAACATACCACATAAGTATTAAATGTAGCATTACCATGAGTGTCATATTCTGTTATTAAAATTTGTGTCAAATTTTTATGTATATCTAAACCCTTTAAGCGGGAATTACTGATATTTGTTTGGTTGATAAGCATAAAAATATTTTCCTTTTTTAATCAAACATATATCTACCCATATTCTAAATTATACCATATCTTCCCCTGCAATGCAAGCCCTTATAAAAAAATCACATACCAAACGCGATTTACTCTATTTTTGCCAAAATCCCTGTAATAAACTCTTTGAACTGTTGCCGTATAGATTTTGGCTCTATAATTTTAACTTGCCCTTCAAAGGTCGACAACCAAGCGAAAAAAGTTTTACTTACTCTGACTGTTGTATTTATGATATACCCACTATCAACGCTTACAGGTATTATATCCCCGAAACGTTCTTTTGCCACATAAATCAAATCTCTTGGAAAAAACAATGTTACTTCAACCTTTTCCCCTGAAAACATGGAGAAAGATTCTTTCCGATATGCATTAAGATCAAAGTTTTCATATTCTTTCTTTTTTGTTATAGGTTTCTTTTCCTCGCGTACATCTTCCATTTTATCGATACGATAGTTTGCAGGATCGCCGTATTTGTCGTGGAAACAAACTAAGTAAAAATATTCCCCTGAATAGACTAAACCAAGAGGATTAACAACATACCTTTCTTTATCCTTTCTGTACAGTTTTTTCCCGTTCACATCCACATCATAATACAAGAAGGAAACTTGTTTCTTGTTCAGTAAAGCAGAAGTAATCACATCAATACTGTAAAGGATTCTTTCATTATTGCTTTTTCCCACACAGTCAGGAACACCAAATCGAAGTTCCTCTGCTTGTTGCGGATTTAACAGTTCGGCTATTTTTTCTGATAAAGCCGATGCTTTTTTTTCTGTTAAAAATTTTGCAGCCCCTACTGCGTGTAATAATATTTGCACTTCCGGACGTTCAAAGGTGCGGTCGGCAACATAATAGTGATTATTCCGTCCATGTTCACAAATTATGTCATATCCAAAACTGTTCAGAACTTCTATATCATCATAAAGCGTTTGGCGTGTTGCCGTTATCCCTAATTTCGACAACTCCTCTACAATGTCATTTGTTGTCATCGGATGATCTTCATCCGTTTTCTTTTCTAATAAATCGTAAAGCACCAACAGCTTTACTTTTTGCTCCGCACTTCGTGACATCATTTTCTCCTGTCTCTTTGAAGTGACCTTATTATATCATATTTTTTCTTCAATGTACTGCTGTATCATCTTATAGGTTACTTTTTCTTTCGGCTTACGAGCTTCTGCCCGTTTTTCTACTTCTTTCAGAGAGATTTGCCCCTCTCCTTCGCCGAACTCAACAGTCACGTTGATATGACTGTCCGAATTTTTGGAAAGGAGAACCAATGTCTCCACCTTAGTCGTTTGCCGCTATATATCCAAATTGTTGCTCAGATGTCGATAGTTCAAATCCTGCTTTCTTAATAATTCACAAAAAAGCAGCCCTAAAATATTATCTTCTTTTCACTTTTCAAAATTGCGCATTTTTACGGCTTAAACAACAAAAAGCCTTGAAAAACGTACTGTTTTTCAAGGCTTTTTTGTCTTGCAGCCTTTTCGTCTGCAATCATGATCTATATGGCGGGAGTTGAACTGCCACTTTTAACGATCTTACTATTTACCACCTTCCTCAAAACTATTCACCTTACCTAATTACAGGAGCACAGCAGAAAACAAAAGTGCCATTTTGCGTTTCCACAAATTGAAACCTTACTACACTAAAAAACGATCGTAATAACGTTGTTAATGAGTTTTACAGGCGGCAAGTCATTTGTGTAGCGCTTTAACCCGCAGCACGCAAGCAACTCTTGCCAGCATTTGATTTTGTTATAGCGCATGATCACTTCCGCACAGCAAATTTGTTTGCTCCGTTTTTGATTGAACTCCTCTTCCGTAAACGGTTTGATCCGTTCATATTCTTTTGCAAAATCATGCAGAGAACTTTGTTTGTACGTCCTGCCCCGCGCCCTTTCCTTTTGCATCAACACAGGGCAATGCAACTCGATCCAGGCATTGCGGCGCATTTTATAGCGATACCTATATATGTCTATAAAAGGCAGATAATTTTCTTTTTGATAATCTTCCTTCCTCGGCAAATATCCGTGAGAATCGAAAAACGTTTCCAATCCGTCGCTGATATTCTTCTCGTTCCATTTTGTCAGCGGATATTCCGACAAAATATCGCGGAGCTTCCCTGCGGCTTCGTCGTCCTCCGCCGCGACCTCGATCGCCATACGCAGAGCCTGCCGAATCGTTACGGTCGGCTCATAGTATGTAGGGAAGTTCCGCTCCATCCATTCGTGTGCAGTCATCTTGAACAGATACGGAAAGAGCGCGTGCGCGGGCATTCCGTCTTTCACCTTGAAATCTGTAACTGAGGGCAATCTTCCGTGATCGCTCATAAATTGCTCCACACAGTCGCGGACTGTTCCTTCGCTCCACTTCACGAAAGGCATTGCGTCTGCTATTTCAGTGAGCTTTGCGACAAGATCCTCATTTTGCCCTTTCTGAGCCCGAATTTTCAAAATCGCCTTGAAAATTGCCTGTTTTCGCGTCATAAATACCCCTTTTCGGGTATTTCGACGTCCTAACGTATTCGGAACGGCATATGTCGAAAACCTGACGTGAAAGGAGAGATCGAACCCGTCGATCGCCTTGATGAGCCCCACGCAGCCCGCCTGGAAGAGATCATCCGCATTGGCGCTCTTTGCCCAGAAGCGCTTGACGAGAGAAAGAACAAGTCGCATATTTCCGACGATGAACGTCTCGCGCGCGGCGGCATCCCCCGCTTTGAGGCGCGCCATGAGCTCCTCGTTCTCTCTTTGGGAGAGTTTGGGAAGTCCGGACGTATCCACCCCGCAGATATTGACCTTGTGCAGCATACTCCACCTCCGAGCGCAAGACCGCGCATATGTAGGCGCTGAGAGTATGCACATTTTACAGGAACCTATGTATCAAACGAGTTTGGAGATCTCCTTTTTCAATCGCTCGATGATCTTTTTCTCCAGACGGGAGATATAGCTCTGCGAAATGCCGAGGCGGTCGGCGACATCCTTTTGCGTCATCTCCTCGCCGCCCGAGAGCCCGAAACGGAGATCCATGATGCAGCGCTCGCGGTCGGGCAGCTTTTTGAGCGCCTCCTTGAGCAGCTCCTTTTCCACATTCGCCTCCACGCCGCCGTACACCGCGTCGCTGTCCGTGCCGAGAATATCGGAGAGCAGTAGTTCGTTGCCGTCAAAATCGGTATTGAGCGGTTCATCGAAGGAAACTTCGCTCTTGAGTTTCACCGTCCTGCGCAGATGCATCAGGATCTCGTTCTCGATGCAGCGCGAAGCGTATGTCGCGAGCTTGATGTTTTTCTCCCTGCGGAAGGAATTGATCGCCTTGATGAGACCGATCGTGCCGATGGAGATGAGGTCGTCGGGATCGACGCCCGTATTCTCAAACTTGCGGGAGATATACACGACAAGGCGGAGATTGTGTTCAATGAGCTGTGCCTTGACCGTCTCCGCCTCCCTCCCCTGTTCCAGCTTCGCGAGCAGGTCCTCCTCTTCCTCCGGCGTCAGCGGCAGAGGCAGCGCTTCGCTCCCGCACAGATAGTGAATGACGTTTGCGCCGCTTCCGATCGCCGACAGCCACTGTTTGAGCACACCCAGGATCTTCATATTCCCCCTCCGTCCAAGCGCTATGTAATATCAACTGATACCGCGGTCCCGTATCGCCCACGGTGAGACAGATCTTGCAAAAGCTCCGCTGTCCGATCTCCAGCCGGTCGGCAAGAAAGACGGGACGCTCCGTCTGCGCGTCGATCGTGCCGACCTTCATCCGCCCGATCGCCTTTGGATGGGCGCCGAGGAGCGCGAACACGCCCGCCGCGGAGATGACGCCGACGGGCTTTCCGCAAAAGAAGAGGCAGTTCCCGCTGTCCGCAAATCCCCGCCATGTCACCGTACGGCAGCCCGCCGTCAGACGGCAGCGATAGACTGATCGCTCCGTCTTTGTATGCGCATAGAGCGCTCTCGCCCCATGTACGACACAGACGGCAAAGATGCCGGCGACGCTGAAAACAAGGGCGACGGGGACGCGCTCCACAAAGAATACACCGCTCACCGCAACGGCGTCCGAAAAACAGCCGACTGCCGTCAAAACGCCTCCCAGCAGGAAGGTGAGCGCGAAAAATATGACCGACGTCAGGATATGCGCGCGCACACTGCCGCGCGCTGCCGTCAGCGGGAGTATCAGCCCGCCCGAAATTTTCATGATATATCCCGCCCATACGGGAACGCGAAACAGGGGAAACAAAAGCGCCTCGCCCCCTCCCAATACCGCGGCGGCGATCAGCCGCGGGAATCGCACCTTCACCCGCGCACAGACGAGGGAGAGATAGAGAAGAAGCCCGTCCAAAAGAAAGTTTTCCAAAAAAACGTCTTCGATATAGACCGTCATATCCGCGCTCCGTGAGCAAATTATAAGGCTGCGGCAGGCGCGGGAGATAAAAGATGGCGTCGGATGGCGCCGAAAATTGTCGCCGCCCCCTTGTCAAGATGAAAAACATATGATATAATGAACGCAGGAGGTATCTATGGACATATCCAATGCGTCACGTTTTTTGCAAAGCTACAACCGTATCGAAGCGCAC
Organism: uncultured Clostridia bacterium; assembly: GCA_944363395.1. Lineage (GTDB taxonomy): Bacteria > Bacillota > Clostridia > Christensenellales > Borkfalkiaceae > Gallimonas. Next base: position 9,445 of record CALVUC010000018.1, read on the forward strand.
CTGAAACTCATTTACGGCGTAAAAGCGGCGATGAACTTTACGGACCTCGTAAAAAAATGCAGCGACCAGGATATCACCGTGCGCCGCTATGCAACGGAACTCATCGATTACGGGAAACTGCGCAACGCGATCGTCCACCGCGGCGGATCCACAACGGAAGAGACGGTCATCGCCGTTCCCTGCGACGAAGTCGTACGCATGATCGAGTACATCGAAGCGAGCCTCTGCCGCCCGCCGCGACTGATCGACGCGATCAAGGTGAAGCCGGTCGGGTATGTCTTTGCCGATAAACCCGTCCTGTCCGCCGTGGAAACGTTCCGCGAAAAATGGCTCAAATCGCTCGTCGTGTACGATCACGGAACGATGGTCGGCATCATCAATTCGTACGGCTTGTATGCCGAGATCGAGACAAGGGTGAAAGCGGGCAACGATCTCATGGAATTTTTCCTGCACACCCCCGTGCGCGACATCATGCACGAATCGGCGCTCGAGCGCTACGTCATTATGAGCCAGGACGCGACCGTCTTTGAAGTATTCGTCGCATTCGAGCAGAAAAAGAATTTGCTTGCCGTCGTCGTGACGGAAAACGGCGTATTCGGGGAAAAGGCGCTGAGCATCATCACCCCCTCTGATTTTCCCCGCATCAACCACTATCTCGAAAGTTATAACGCCAAACCGTTCTGATTTCATTTTTCTACGATAAAACGACGGCATTTTGGCGCAAAGAAAAAAAGTTACAAAAACTTAAAATTTTTTTCAGCAAAACTATTGACAAATGAAAAATCCATGCTATAATAAAGGCACAACAAGGGAGTAACCCAAAGGCAGATCCAAAACAACGGGACGGCAAAAGGAAACTCAATAAAACCTTGTAAGAAATGAAATGGATCCTAAAATCCAAGTATTCTCTGCGGGACGATTTTCAAGCAAATCGGATACAAAGAAAGTAAGGTGAAATGAAATTTCCAAAAGGCAATAAAAAGAGTGCTTTTGAAGGAAGGTTGCAAGGAACGGCGTTCCACCCGCAGACGTAAGTTTCGCGTACGGAAATCATCGGGAAAGCAAGTCTAAAGGAAGCTCCATTCGTTGCGTGGGTTTCACATCAAAGTTTCTTTTGAAAACCAACGTTTCGAAATTCCGATGGAAATTCAGATCGGAAGATCAAAAAAAGGAAAAATCCAAAGCATTCCTGCATTGATCGAAGAGATGAATGGAAAAAGGAGATCGAAAAAAGCGGAACTATTCGAAAGAATAGCAAAGCAAAATAGGTATCCCCCTATCGAGGTTGAAGAAAGGAACACGGTTTGGTAAAGGGAAAGAAAAATTTTATCGAAGGTCAGGGGTTCAACCAACAAGAACGAAAGGAATTTAGGTTGAAAAGTGTAAGTCGACCCGAGAATAAAGACTTTTCGGAATAACAAATCGGACAACGATGGGTAACGCCACGAAAATAGAGGCGTATCGCAAGATACGCCTCTTACTTTTGCCCTCTCCCCCACCGTTCCCGCATCGGGACCGAATGTGTACATAAAAAATAGCCTTCCCTCGTCCCTCTGTCAAACACAGAGCCTCGTCGCGCTTATGAGCGATCGGTTTCTCCTGTATTCTGACAAAGAACACAGCGCTGCAACGCGATTTCAGGCAGCGGGTCTCTCCCGCTTTCCTTCACAGAGCGAAGCATCGGCACACGCTTTCAGGCAGAAAAATTCTCCCGCGCTCTGCCGCCTGAAAAAATGCCGTCGCGGTGCGCTTTCAGGCAGGAGTTTGCAGACGTTCCGTGATATCCCCCTCTTGTAACCACAGCAAAACATGAAAACGACCGATCCCTACGCCCGCGTATTCATGGGACGTCCGGAAGACACAGCGATCGAAAAGGAGCCGAAATGACCATCATTCCCTATTGCGACAACTATGAAGAGGACGTCAAAGATCTGCTTTTACAATTGCAGATCTTTCTTTCCGCACTCGACAGCGAGCACGTCCTGACCGTCAAAGAAAACTACCGCGACGCATACTTTGCACATACCATGCAAGAAATGCAAACCGTTCCGAACGCGGCGATCCTCGCCGTAGACGACGGAAAGGCGATCGGCGTCGTACTTTGCAAGATCATGCCTCCCTCCGCGGAGAGCCGCATCACCACGACGTGTCCCAAGACGGGCTTTATCTCCGATCTCGTCGTATCGGAACCACACCGCCGAAAGGGCGTCGGTCGGGCGCTGCTCTCTGCCGCAGAGCGCTTTTTCCGCGAAAACGGCTGCGCGCGCTATCAACTCTGCGTCTTTGCGCCCAACAAAGGCGCCATCGAATTTTACCGCAGCACGGGTATGACGGAAAACTGTCTCTTTCTGGATAAGAAACTATGAAAATACGGCGGCGACCGATGGTCGCCGCCGCGTTCTTATGCGGTCGTTACGCGTTCTTTCCCCTGATATATTCGTCGATCGCCTTGGCAGCCGTCTTTCCCGCGCCCATTGCAAGAATGACGGTCGCCGCGCCCGTGACGGCATCGCCTCCCGCATAGACGCCCTCCAGGCTGGTCTTGCCGTTTTCGTCCGCGACGATCTCGCCGCGACGCTGCGTCTCAAGTCCCGGTGTCGTCTGTTTCAAAAGCGGATTGGGCGACGTCCCGAGCGCCATGATGACGCAGTCGACGTCCATCGTAAATTCGCTGCCGGGGACTTCAACGGGACGGCGGCGACCCGAAGCGTCCGGCTCGCCCAGTTCCATGCGGATGCACCTGAGCCCGACGACGTTGTCATCCTTGTCCGTCACGATCCCGACGGGGTTGGTCAGCAGCTTGAAGACGATCTCTTCCTCCTTGGCGTGTTCCACTTCCTCTCTGCGGGCGGGAAGTTCTGCCTCGGAGCGGCGGTAGACGATATAGACGGTCTCTGCACCGAGACGCTTTGCACAGCGCGCCGCATCCATTGCGACGTTCCCGCCGCCGACGACGGCAATGCGCTCCGCATGGAGGATGGGCGTCTCGCTCCCCTCTTCATACGCCTTCATCAAATTGGTGCGCGTCAGATACTCGTTTGCGGAGAACACGCCCTTCGCGCCTTCGCCGGGGATACCCATGAACTTGGGAAGCCCCGCGCCCGTGCCGAGAAAGACCGCCTCAAAGCCGTATTGCTCTTTGAGTTCGTCGATAGTGAGGACGCGCCCGATAACGGAATCCGTCTCGATCTTCACACCGAGCTCTTTGAGCCCTTCCACCTCGCGGCGGACGATCTCTTTGGGCAGACGGAATTCGGGAATGCCGTAGACAAGGACGCCGCCCGCGACGTGCAGGGCTTCGAACACGGTCACCTCATAGCCGAGTTTGGCGAGGTCGCCCGCGCAGGTGAGCCCCGCGGGACCCGAGCCGATGACGGCGACCTTATGCCCGTTGCTCTCCGGTCTGCGGCGCGCCTCATGCGAGTGCTGCATATGATAGTCGGCGACAAAGCGTTCCAACCTGCCGATGCCGACGGGTTCGCCCTTGATGCCGCGCGTACACTTGCCTTCGCACTGCGTCTCCTGCGGGCAGACGCGGCCGCAGACGGCGGGCAGCGAAGAGGTGCGGGCGATGACCTCGTACGCCTCTTCAAACTCCCCTGCCGCGACGTGAGCGATAAAGGCGGGGATATCCACGGCGACGGGACAGCCCGCGACGCACGGCTTGTTCTTGCAGTTGAGACAGCGCTTTGCTTCGTCGACGGCGGTCGCTTCGTCGTATCCGAGCGCAACTTCCTTAAAATTTTTATTGCGGATGAGCGGATCCTGCGAGGGCATCGGATGCTTTTTGGGATCCATATTGAACTTCGGCATATATATCACTCCTTTGTGCTTTCACTCGACCGTCTTTTTATAGAGATTGCAGTGCTTCTCTCTTGCCTTGGCTTCAAATTCGGCATAGGTGCGCGAACGCTTCATCGCCTCGTCAAAGTCGATGAGGTGCGCGTCGAAATCGGGACCGTCCACGCAGGCAAACTTCATCTCGCCGCCCACGGTGACGCGGCAGCACCCGCACATTCCCGTGCCGTCGATCATGATGGGATTCATGCTTGCGACCGTCTTGATGCCGTACGGCTTTGTCGCAGCCGCGACAAACTTCATCATGATGAGCGGTCCGATCGTGATCACTTCGTCAAAGGTCTCGCCTCCCTCCAGAAGGCGGGTGAGCGGCACGCAGACGTTTCCCTTCTCGCCATAAGAACCGTCATCCGTCATCATATAGAACCTGTCGCTGATCGCACGGAACTCGTCTTCCAGAATAACGAGATCGCGGCTGCGGAACCCTGCGATCGTGACGACCTCGGCGCCCTGCTCGTGCAGCGCGCGCGCGACGGGAAGTGCGATCGCGCATCCGACGCCGCCCCCGACGACGGCAACCTTTTTCAGCCCCTCGATATGCGTGGGCGTGCCGAGCGGTCCGACGAAATCAGCGATGCAGCCGCCCTGCGGAAGAGAGGCGAGCGTCATGGTCGCGCCACCGACGATCTGGAAGATGATGGTGACGAGCCCCTTCTCCCTGTCGCAGCCCGCCACGGTGAGCGGGATACGCTCGCCGCGCTCATCCGCGCGCAGGATGATGAACTGTCCCGCTTTCGCCTTTTTGGCAATGAGCGGCGCGCAGATGTCCATCCGCATGACGGTGGGATTGAGCGCCTCTTTGGTTACGATCTCAAACATAAATTCTTTCGCTGCTCCTTTATGAATTTCCGCAGAATATTATACTCTCCCCTCGTCCGCTTGTCAATGGGCGAGGGAGTTTTTTTCGCAAACACTTTTCATTCTCTTGACAACCTGTCACAAACAGGCTATACTGTCAATTAGTTCAAAAAATGAAATATTGGAGAAAAAGAGTATGGCAAAAGTCAGGATCGTGACCGACTCCAACAGCGGCATCACGCAGGCGGAAGCAAAGACATTGGGAGTCTCTGTCATTCCGATGCCCTTCCTCATCAACGGGGAAGACTACCTGGAGGACGTCAACCTCACACAGGAAGAATTTTACAGACACCTGGAGGGCGAGGCGACTGTCTCCACCTCCCAGCCCGCCGTGGCGACGGTGACAGACCTTTGGGACAGTCTGCTCGCCGAAGGCGAGGACGTGGAGATCGTCCACATCCCCATGTCGAGCGGGCTTTCCGAATCCTGCCGCACGGCGCAGAGCCTCGCCAAGGCGTACGGCAAAAGGGTGTGCGTCGTCGATAACCAGCGCATTTCCGTCACGCAGAAACAGAGCGTCCTGGACGCTTTGAAACTCGCGGGCGAGGGAAAGAGCGCCCAAGAGATCGCGGACTACCTTACGACGACCAAACTCGAGAGCAGCATCTACATTGCGCTCGACACCTTAAAATATCTCAAAAAGGGCGGCAGGCTCACGCCTGCGGCGGCGCTCGTCGGCTCCATCCTGCGCATCAAACCCGTCCTGCAGATCCAGGGGGACAAGCTGGACGCCTATAAAAAGGTGCATTCCCTTTCGCAGGCAAAACAGGTCATGATCGAAGCGATGCGCGGCGATTTGAACACCCGCTTCAAGGAGAGCGCCATACAGGGAAAAATGCGCCTCTTTATTGCGCATACGAACTTTTATGCGGAAGCCGAGACCTTCCGGAAGGAATTGGAGGCGATCTTCCCGAACATCCCCGTAACGCTCGTCGACCCGCTGTCGCTGTCCGTCTCCTGTCACATCGGACCCGGCGCGCTCGCCGTTGCAGCTTCCGTCTGTTACTAAAAAGATCCCCGTCGCAGGACGGGGAATTTTTATTCTTCGAGAAGGCGCAGAAGTTTGGGAAGATCGGCGCTCGTAAGAAGGTTGACGATCTCGTCGTTCGGATTGCCCGAAGCGGTGACGATGACGGCAAGCAGCTTTCTGTTCTCGTCAAAGGCGTCGATCGCCTCCTGTACCGTGTTTTTCTTCCCGAGCACCTTGTAAAAGCGCATCATGTCGCCCTCGTGAATGGCGCTGACGCAGGGCTGAGAGAGGTAGTCCCCGATCGGGTTGCCCTCTTCGAGCGCGCTGCCCATGCCCCTGACGAGACGGCGGTTGTTGAGCACGCCGATCATCCGCCTGCCGTCATATACGGGCAGGTTGGAATAATTGGTGCGGGCGATGAGCATGACGGCGTCGCCGATGGTCGCCTGCGCGTCGATCCCCGTGACGTCCTTATCTTTGAGTTCGGAGAGCAGCGGCGGCGATTGCAGCAGATCGGCGACATGGCAGATGAGCTGCGTCACCTCGTCGCACGGTTCGGCAATGATGCGGTCGCGGCGGCTCTCATGTACGATCACGTTGCGCAGGCGGGCGCAGAGGAGCAGGTCCTCTTCGTACTTCTTCACCGTGCGGTTAAATTCCGCACAGCGTCTGACAAGGTCGGAGAACTGTAAATTTCCCTTGCCGCGGTAGATGGCGCGCATCCGCGCGTCGATGATGTTGTATGCGGAGATCAGATCCAACGCGTTTGACATGGCACTATTATAGCACGGATGCGGCAAAAAATCAACCCCCTAAATTTCACTTCTCTGCCTGCGCGAAACACCGCGGCGGCGCGTCTCGACAAGGTGATACTCCTGCTCGCGCGGGAGATCGAAGGAGCTCACCCTGCGCGGGGAAGCAAAGCGCACACGCCCGCCGATATCCGCGGCAAACGCGTACCCGTACCCGCAGAGTATGAAGGGAAGCCCGAAAAAAAATGCCTGCGCGCGCGCAAGGACGGGCTCGATGCCGCAGAACTGCTCATAGACGCAGACCGCGAGGTCTGCGCCGCAGACAGAGAGCGTCTCGCCGACGCGCGGAAAGCAGACGTCCTCCGCGACGATGACGCCGAGTTTCCCCGGGCAGGTCTCGAACATTTTGATCCCCGCGCCGGCGCGGTATTCGCCGCCGTCCATGCGGTTGAGCATATCGGAAACGCCGAGGATGCGCCCCTTTTCCGCGACGACGACCGACTTGCGCCTGCCGACAGGAAGATCGGTGAAACAGCCCGCGACGATGACGCCCTTCGTTTCCTTGGAGAGGAGCGCGACCTCTTCAAAAAGCCCCGTCTCGCCGCGCAGTTCGCGTTCGTAACTCACCTCGCCCAGCGACTGGAACCCGCATACGATGACGTCCGCGCCGCTTTCCAGAAGCTGCGCGGCATGATCGGAAAGCCTGCCGCCCGTCAAAAACCCTATCCGCATATCATCACCCTACGCAGTATATGCGCGCGCGGTCTTTTTTGACAAAGCAAGGGGCGCGCCCTGCGGCGCGCCCTGGATTTTTATCTCTGTTTTCCCTTGAAGAAGAGCGCGACCGTTCCCGCACCCGAGTGCGTGCCGATGACGCTGCCGATCATGTTGACAAAGAACTTCCGTTCGCCGAAGCGCTCCCTGATCAGCCCGATGAGGAAGTCGACGTCCTCCTCGCAGTCGCCGTGGCTGATAAAGACGGGATCGTCCGGACCGAGCGCGGCAAGTTCCGACATCTTGTCCACGAGCGCGGAAATGGACTTGCGCCTGCCCATCGTCTTGCCGATGGGAATGAGATGCCCTTCGTTATCGACATAGAGAACGGGCTTGATGCGGAGCAGCGAACCGATCGCGGCGGACGTGCCCGACACCCTGCCGCCGCGCTTGAGATGAAACAGATCGTCCACCGTGAAATAGTGGCAGATATGCCATTTGAGTTCCTCGGCATATCGGAACGTCTCTTCAAGCGAAGCGCCGCTGTCCGCCTTTTTGACGATATAGTCGACGAACAGCCCCTGCCCGAGCGATGCGCAGAGCGAATCGACGACGCGCACCTGCGGCGCGGGATAGCGCTCCTTGAGCTCCTTTGCCGCGGCGAGATAGCTCCCGTACGTCCCCGAAAGTCCCGAGGAGAAGGCGATGACAAGGACGTCCTTCCCTTCCTTGACAAACGGCTCGATATGCGATACCGCCTGCGCGGGCGTGACCTGGAAGGTCTTGGGCATCGCGCCGCCGCGGAGAAGTTCATAGAACTTTTTGACATCCATCTCCCCGCCGTCTTCGCCGTACTCGACGCCGTCCAGCGTAAAACCGAGCTTGACGCAGTCGATGGCGTGTTCGGCGTAGTATTCTTCTGGCAGGTCGCTGCCCGTATCCGTGATCAAAACAAACTGTCTTTCCATACCGTTACCCCATTGGAGATCTTTTCCAACAGAAATTATACACAAATGCAACGGATTTGTCAACAGGTGGAACGGGCTTTACCTGAGGCGCGTAAAATTTTTTACGCGAGATACGCGGAAAGAGACGGTGACCAACGTCTTTCCCCTGTCCTCGCGGACGGAAAAGCCCATCTCTCCGTCCAGTTCAAAATATTCTTCGGCGACGTGGGCAAAGTCGCGCACGGCAGCCTCCTCGCACTCCTCGCTGATCACGGCTTTATCCCGCCGCAGCAAATTTTCCAGCCGCTCTTTGTCCTTCATTCCGACCTCCTTTTACCCTCTTTTTTTTCTTGTTACGACCGTGTCGATGCACGTCTCGGCAAGCGCGCGGAAGGCGCGCGAGCGCGAAACGATATTTTCGCGGAAAAGTTTGTCGTCCTCGGCGACCACGCCCGTGAGCGGAAGGCGCAGCGCGGAGGCGATCTCGTCCGGGGCGAGCATCCCGCCCCTGCGGCGTTCCCGCCGCACCTGGTTGACGATGAGCCCGACGGAGGAAAACTGATAGCTCTTTAAGATCCCCGCGACGCGGTCTGCGTCGCGCAGCGCGGAAATGTGCGGCGTCGTGACGAGCAGCGCCTCTTCCGCACACGACGCCGCGCGGTGAAAGCCGTCCTCGATGCCCGCGGGTGAATCGATGAGGATAAAATCAAACTGCGGCGAGAGCGTATCGAGGATGAGGCGGATCGCCTGCGGGGAGATATACCGTTCGAGGACGCGGTTGCTCGAAAGGACGTACAGCGTGGGATAACGGGGATGCGAGACGAGCGCCTGTTTGGCGCGGCACCGCCCCTCGACCGCGTCAAGAACGTCGTAGAGGGCGCGGTTCTCGACACCGAGGACGACGTCCGCATTATTGAGCCCGAAGTCAAGGTCGCAGACGATGACGCGATACCCCCGCCGCGCGAGCTGTACGGCAAGGTTGCAGCAGACCGTCGTTTTCCCGACGCCCCCCTTTCCCGAGGTGATCACGATCTTTCTTGCCATACGCTCCTCCCGCGCACGCATTTTCCCGTATTCTATCACGTCCGCAGAGGGCATATCGCGGCAAAAACTGACGAAACACGTCCCCTTTTCGCGAAAAAAAGACCCCGCTTCGGGCGGGGTCCGTACGTTCAGCGCTGCAAGAGGCGCCGCAGATAGTTCTCGTATTCTTCGTCGGTAAGTTTCTTCATTTTCTTCTTTGCCACAGAACCACCCCCGTACGATCGGTGTCAGCAGTATTGCCCGCAGCGCCGCCTTTTATTCGGTGCGGAGGGCAATGACGGGATCTTTCTTCGCCGCCGACTGCGCGGGAATGAGCCCCGAAATGAGCGTCAATACAACGCTGACGCACACCATGATGACAGCCGACGAGACGCGGAGCGAGGCAATGCCCGCGATCCCTGTGAGCGATTGCAGCACAAGGCTTATGATGAAGCTGAGGATATAGGAGATCCCGATGCCGATGAGCCCCGCCGCAAGACCGATGATGAAGGTCTCGGCATTGAAGAGGTTCCTGACATCCTGCTTTCTCGCGCCCAGCGAGCGCAGGACGCCGATCTCCTTGACGCGTTCGACGACGGAGACATAGGTGATGATGCCGATCATGACGGAGGAGACGACGAGAGAGATCGCCGTGAACGCGACGAGGACGTAGGTGATGATGTCGATCATCGTCTGCATGATGCCCATGAGCATCCCGACCGTATCGGTATAGGTGATCTTGTCGCCTTCGCCAAGAACAACGCCGCCGTACGCCTCCCCGCTCTCGCACTTTGCGTTCCAGTCGTCCAGCCATTGCAGGATATTGGACTTATTGTCGAAATCGTTGGCATAGATGGAGATACGGCTGACCTTGTCGCTCCCGCCCAGCGTGCGGACGGCGGGATCCGCCGTCTGCGCAACGTAGACGCTGCTGCCCATGATCTCATAGAGCGTATAAGCGGATGTGAGCGCCTCCGTCGCGACGGGCATGAGATAGATCGTCGTCCCGCCCATCGTAAATTCGGCGTCCCCGCTCTGCAGCCATTGGACGATCGCGGACCGCATATTCCCTTCGAGGTATGCCTGCACCGTCTTTTCGGTCAGATTGAGCCCTGCGGAGAGGCAACCGTACGAATAATCGTCCCTCAGGCGGAGGATGCCGGAGATGGTGACGTTGATCCCCTCGCCTTCCGATGCGGTCAGGGCGTCGCCGCACGCCTCCTCGCTGCTGTTTCCGCCCTCATCATACGGCGTTATATCGCCCTGATAGGAGAACGCATATTTCCCCCCGAGGTAATCTGCCTTTGTCCAGCCTTCGTTTTCGGTATACACGGCGTCGTTGAAAAAGAGCGTGTACTGTTTGCCGAGGATCTCATCGAAGGGGATCTTGTCTGCATCGGGGTCCTTCGCCTCGTCCTCCGCATTGTCGCCGCCGAGATTGAACAGTTCCAAAAAGCGGTCCTCGCTCAGCAGCCCGAGCTGCGCGAGCGTCAGATCGGTCACCTGATTGTTGCCGCCGACGACAAGCACCGCCTGATCGCTGCGTTCGCCGTCGGGAAATTCCCCGGCGATGAGTTCATACTGTTCATCGATATACTTGCCGTACCCCAAATTGGCGCTGTCGGACGTACCCGGCATGACGTGGACAACGTTTGTAAAGTAATCGGCGAAACCGATGAGCGAACTGTACTGCGAGGCAAACGCCATGAGGTCGGTGATATACTTGTTTTTGAGGTTGGAGAGCGAGCGCACGGTGGGAATGACCTTGGAATTGTCCCCGTCCGGGAAGGTCTCCACCTGCATGAAGAGGTTATCGGCGAGCGATGCGCCGTAACTGTACATGATCTCCGAATACCAGGAGCCGTCCATCTCTTCCAGATAGGAGACATATTGCTCGGAGATGTTGTTGGTCGCAGCCATGCCGTTGGCAAGACCGGTGAGGAAGGAGTCGATATACACCTTATCCGTCAGCTGCGACATATCGGGCATATCCTGCGGCGACGTGAAGGAGGTCATCACCGATGCGAGATCGAAGGAACTCTCCGAGACCGTGACGGGATAATAGGAGAGCATATCCTCTTCCGTCTTGCGAATATAGTTATTGAAGCCGTTGGAGAGCGCCAGAACGAGGCAGACGCTGATGATGCCGATGCTGCCCGCGACCGACGTCAGAATGGTGCGCGCCTTTTTTGTGAGCAGGTTTCTCGCACTCAGTGCGAGCGACGTGAAAAAATTCATGCGGGCGCGCGGCTTTTTTTGTCTGCCGCCCGCCTTCGGCACTTCCTCCGCCTGCGCTTTAAGCGCGGTCTCTTCGTCCCCTTCTTCCGCGGCGCCGTCGTACGGCATGGAGTCCGACTCCACAAGCCCGTCCTTTAATTTGACGATGCGCGTCGCGTAGCGGTAGGCAAGTTCCGGGTTGTGCGTGACCATGATGACGAGGCGCTCGCCCGCGATCTCCTTGATAAGTTCCATGATCTGGACGCTCGTTTCGGAATCGAGGGCGCCCGTCGGCTCGTCGGCGAGAAGGATATCGGGATTGTTGACGAGCGCACGCGCGATCGCCACGCGCTGCATCTGCCCGCCCGAGAGCTGGTTGGGCTTTTTATCGAGTTCTCCTCCGAGCCCCACGCGCTCCAGCGCCTGCCTGGCGCGCGCCCTGCGCTCCTCTCCCGAAACGCCCGCGATGGTCAGCGCGAGTTCGACGTTCCCGAGCACCGTCTGGTGCGGGATCAGATTGTAGGACTGGAAAATAAAGCCGATGCGGTGATTGCGGTAGACGTCCCAGTCTCTGTCCTTGAAATGTTTGGTAGAGCGACCTTGTATGACAAGGTCGCCCGAGGTGTAATGATCGAGTCCGCCGATGATATTGAGCAGCGTCGTCTTGCCGCAGCCGGAAGGTCCCAGCACGCAGACAAATTCATTGCTGCGGAATTCAAGGCTTACCCCTTTGAGGGCGGGTACCGTCCCCGAGGCGACCTTATACTCTTTGGTGACAGCGGAAAGTTTTAACATGATATGGTCTCCTCATCCGTCCGAAGGACGGACGCAGTCAATTGCCGGAGCGTTCCTTACTTTCCTCGCGCTCCTTCATGACCTCTTCCGCGATCTTGCGGAATTCGTTGAAACGGGCGAACAGTTCCTTCACGTTCTCCTCGCCGTAGCGCTCGACGATGCATTGCATCGTGGCGTTCGCCTCCTTGCACTGTTCTTCAAAGACGGCGAGCGCGCGCTCGGACAGGCAGACGTAGGCGATCTTCCTGTCCGTGGGAGAAGCGACGCGGTTGACGATGCCGCGCTGTTCCATCTTGGTCACGATCTGGGAGACGGCGGAACGGGTGATCCCGAGGCGGCGCGCAAGTTCGGAAGAGATGATGTTCTTCCCCTTTTCCGACTCGAGGATGACCTCGCGCAGCAGGCGGAATTCGGTACGGGACAGATTGTTGACGCCCGCAAAAAAGTCGACGTTCTCCATGCTGCCGAGCACTTCAAAGCTCTTGACAAGATATTCGTTGATTTCCATAAATATCCCTTCTCCTTGCTTGTTTGTCTTATTCTGAACAATTTCATTATAGAACAAAGGGGGGCGAATGTCAACCCCCCGAAACAGCGTTTTTTACAAATTCACAATATTCTCACGCATCCGTTTTTCGGCTTTCATGCGGCGGCGCGCCGAAGTAGGAATAGAGCGTACAGGCGAGCCCCGCGCTGAAGAGCCGCCTCTTTTTTTGCGCGCGCGCGCCGAACGCGCGCTCCGCATCCCCGTAGGCAGACAGAAAATAACAGCTCCAGTCGGGCAGGGCGCGGTATGTCTTGCCGAAGGCGCGGTACAGCCCGAAGAGATCGCTCTCCCTGAGCCGCTCGCCGTAGGGCGGGTTGGAGACGATCACGCCGCAGCGCTCCCCGCTCGCAAACCCGCGCATATCCGCACAGGAAAAGAGGATGTCCCGTTCCACGCCCGCGCGCCTTGCATGGAACTTTGCCGTCTCTATCGCGGCGGGGGAAATATCGCACGCGAACAGCGGCGGCATCTCCCCTCTTTTCTCCTGTGCGCGCGCCTGTTCGCGCGCACGCTCCAGAACGTCAGGCACGCCTTTCCAACGGGTGAAGTCAAATCCGCGCCCGAGCCCCGGCGCGATATCGCGCATATACAGCGCCGCTTCGATGGGAATGGTCCCGCTGCCGCAGAAGAGATCGGCAAAGGGTTTGCCCGCGCGGAAGAAGGAGTCCTCCACGATGGCGGCGGCGGTCGTCTCCCGCAGGGGCGCGGCATATGCCTTGACGCGGTAGCCGCGCCTGTGCAGCCCCTCTCCCGACGTATCGAGCGTGATGCTCGCCATGTCGTCGAGGAGATATACGCCGACGACGGCGCGCTCGCCGCTCTCGTCGAGCGACGAGATGCCGAGTTTTTGCCTCAGCCGTTCGACAATGGCTTTTTTGGCGACGCCGCCCGCCGCCTTGACCGCCATCAACTTGCTCGAAACGCACTTCCCGTCCATCAGGATGCGCGTATGCGCGCCCAGAAATTGCTCCCACGCGACGGAACGGACGCCTTCAAAGAGCGCATCGAAATCGGGTGCGGGAAATTGCGCAAGTTCCAGAAGGACACGCTCCCCCGCCCGCAGGCAGACGTTGAGGCGCGCGACATCCTCCCAGCCGCCCGAAAGGCGCACGCGCCCCGCGACGGCGGGGCAGTCGCCGTAGCCCATGCTCTTCAGTTCGCGCTTGACCGCCGCTTCGACGCCCGCCGCGACGGGGACGGAGAGGTTCATTCTTCCTCCTCGTCCGCGCTCTCTTCGGGCATGGCGGGTTTTAAGGGCGAGGTGACGGGCGTCAGGTCGTACTTGTCGTCGACGTCGCCCAGAAGTTCTTCGATGATATCCTCGCGCGTGATGAGCCCCTCGGCATTGCCCTGCCCGCCGACGATGAGCATATGCACGCGTTCCGCCTGCATCTTTTTCATGAGCGAGGAGACTTTCTCGTCCGCCGCCGCAAAAGAGACGGGACGGATGAGCTCGACGATCCCGTGGCGGCGCATGAGCAGATGTTCATAAAAATCGGCGCGGTAGAGGATGCCGACGATGTTCTTCTTCTCCCCTTCGTAGACGGGTACGCGCGAAAAGTTGGTGTCGCGGAAGAGATTGAGGATCTTTTTGTCGTTCTCGTCGATGCGCACCGCGGTCACCCTGTCCAGCGGGATCATACAGTTCGCGACGTGCAGTTCGTCGTAGCGCAGCGTCCTGCGGATGAGTTCGTGCTCGGTGTCGTTCAGAACGCCGTCCTCTCTGACGTCGGAGACGAGCATCCTGAACTCCGTCTCGGTGTACTTGGGCTGTTTTTTATCGAGACGGAAGATATGGAAGATGAGTTTTTCCCACTGCCCGAACAGCCATGAGAGCGGGAAAAAGAGGATGCTCAGGACATACAGCGGGTATGCGGCGAAGCAGGCGAACGCCTCTGGCATTGCCTTGGCGACCGTCTTGGGCGTGACCTCGCCGAAGATGAGCACGACGACGGTGACGATGACCGTAGAGAGCACCGCGCCGAGGTCTTCGCCGTACCAGCCGACAAAGAGAAGCGTTGCGATCGTGGACGCCGTGATGTTGACGATGTTGTTCCCGATGAGCAGCGTCGTCAGAACGCGGTTGAAGTTCTCGCTCAGTTTGAGGGCGATGCGCGCCGCGCGGCGCTTTTTGGCAAAGCGGCGCATCCGCATCTCGGAAAAGCCCGTATACGCGGTCTCTGTGGCGCTGAAAAAGCCGGAAAGCGCCACAAGGATGACGAGGGCTATGAGCATTGCGATGGTCTCAGGGCTCATTTGCGCGCCTCCTTATCCTTCTTTTCCTTCTTTGCGTCCCCCTCTTCCTGCTCCTCCTCTTCCTCCGCGTCCTCCTCGTCGGAGACGGGCTCGGGCGTCGGAAGCGAGGTGACGGGCGTCAGGTCGTACTTGTCGTCGACGTCGCCCAGAAGTTCCTCGATCATGTCCTCGCGCGTGATGATGCCGAGCGCGTCGTCCTCCGAGCCGACGATGAGCATATGCTCGCGCATCGTCCTGAGCCGCTCCATGAGTTCGGAGACCTTCTCGTCGGGCGAGACGGCGGAAATGGGACGTACGATATTATCGAAGTCCCTTCTGCCGGCAAGCATATTCTCATAGAAATCCGCGCGGTACAGGACGCCTTCGATATTGCCCTTCGTCCCCTTGTAGACGGGCAGGCGGGAGAAGTTGGTCTCGCGGAACACGCGGAACACGATGCGGTCGTTCTCACGGATATCCACCGCGACGACGCGCTCCAAAGGCACCATGCAGTCGGCGACGGTGAGTTCGTCGTAGCGCAGCGTCTTGTGGATGAGATCTTGTTCGGTATCGTTGAGGACGCCCTCCTCCTTGACGTCCGTGACGAGCATCTTGAATTCCTCTTCGTTGAGGCGGGGCTCCTTTTTTCCCAACCCGCAGACATAAAAAACAGCCTTCTTCCAGACATCGAACAAAAAGACGATCGGCAGGAAAAGGCAGATGCACACAAACAATGGATAGGCAGCTGCGCAGGCAAACGCCTCGGGCAAACGCTTTGCAAGCAGTTTGGGCGTGATCTCGCCGAAGATGAGCAGAACGATCGTGACCGTAACGGTGGAGACGACGGAACCCACGTCCTCGCCCAAAAGCGAGGTGAAAATGAGTGTGCCGATCGTCGCCGACGCAATGTTGACGATGTTATCGGCAACGAGCAGCGTCGTTAAGATACGGTTATAGTCTGCGCTCAGGCGAAGTGCCATGCGCGCGGTGCGTTTTCGCTTGGCAAAACGCCTCATACGCACTGCCGAAAAACTTGTGTATGCCGTCTCTGTGGCGCTGAATAAGCCCGACAGGATGACAAGCACGACAAGAGCGATCAAAAGTCCGATCGTTCTACTGTCCATGGGAAAAACCCTTTATCCTCCTTCCAAAAAAAAATCTATTTTTCACGGCTGCGCCGTAAAAACCTTATTTGCGCTGCGCCGCACTTACGGCGCGGCGCTTTTGTCATGTTAAGTGATATTATACGATATTTTTTTGCAACTTGCAACTACATTCAAGGAAAATTGCAAAAATTCCGAGCAAAAGTTCAGTATTCGTCGAGAAAGCTGCCCCGCGCGCCGCCCCTGCGCCATCCGACGATGCAGTCGAGCGCGACGTTGTGCATACTGCGGAAGATATTGTTCGCGGCTTCGGGATTGGACTTTTCCAACTCCGCAAGCAGCGCCTTGACCTCGGCGCGCTTGCTCTCCTCCTCTTTCCCCGCGACGCGCTCGGTAAAGCGGCAGGCGCAGTTGAGGAAGGTGAGCCCGCTCTCCCGCGCCCAGCGCACGATATCCCTCTCGCGCACGGCGTACAGGGGACGGATGAGCTCCATGCCCGGATGCCCCGTCGAGCGGAGCTTTGGCATCATCGTCCTGACCTCCGCGCCGTAGAGCATACTCAGGAGCGTCGTGCCGACGACGTCGTCAAAATGATGTCCGAGCGCGATCTTGTTGCAGCCGCACTTCTTGGCAAATTCATAGAGATAGCCGCGCCGCATCCTCGCGCACAGATAGCAGGCAGAACCCTTGGTGACGCCGTCCACGACGGCGAAGATGTCGCTCTCGAAAATGCGCACGGGGATGCCGAGCGCCGCGGCGTTCTCCTCGATGCGGGCGCGGTTTTGGGGCGCGTAGCCGGGATCCATGACGATAAATTCAAGCCCGAAGGAAAACTTCCCGTGGCGGCACAGTTCCTGCATACATTTGGCGAGCAGAAAGGAATCTTTCCCGCCCGAGATGCACACGGCGATCTTATCCCCTTCGGAGATGAGTTCATACCCCTTTACGCTCTTAATGAAGGGACACCACACTTCCTTGCGGAATTTCTTGATGAGGGAGCGTTCGATCTCCTGCGTCGTCATGACCCCGTCCCCTGTAAAAACGCGTGCGCAGAGTACGCGGCGACCTGCCCTTCCCCCGCCGCCTTTGCGTACTGATAGGGTCTGCCCGTCACGTCGCCCGCGGCGAACAGCCCTTTCAGATTGGTGGAACAATCCCGCGCAGTGACGACGGCGCTCCCCTCTGTCCGCAATCCGCCGACGAGCGCCGCGGGGGGCGCCGCGTCACGCAGCAGAAAGACGCCGTCAACGGGCAGCGAGCCGTCCGCAAGGACGAGCCGCTCGACGCGCATCCCGCCCTCGACAGCGCGCGGCATCTGCGTATGCGCGACGATGTTCTCTGCATGAAAGACGGGATCGGGATAGAGACAGAAGGCGTGGACCTGCGCGGCAAAGCCTGCGAGATACTCCGCTTCCTCGGCATACACGGGGCGTGCGAGCACGGCGGCAACGGTCTTGCCCCTGTAGAGCGCGCCGTCGCATACGGCGCAGTAGCTCACGCCCCGCCCCAGAAATTCTTCCTCTCCCCCGATCGTTCCCGCCAAGGAGACGCCCGTCGCAAGAATGACGGCGCGGGAGAAAAAGCTCTCCTCGCCCGCGAGCACGGTGAACGGTTCGCCCGCATAGATGCCGTCGGCGCGTTTTTTGGTAAAGACGACGCCTTCGCGCGCCATCTGCTCTTCGATACGGGCGGCAAAGAGCGCGCCGTCCCCCAAAAGGGCGGGATAGTTGCGGACATACTCCGCAGAGCGCAGCTTGCTGCCGAGGAGCTCCGTCCCCATCCATAAAAATTTGCGCCGGAGGCTCTGCAAAGTGAGCGCCGCGGAATAGCCTGCGATCCCGCCTCCGACGATGATGACGTCATATACGTTTTGCATAAAAAAAGTATACCACATCCGCCCCGTCTTGTCAAGGCTGCCGGGCGGCGCTTTTTTTTGCCGATCTTCCTTGAGCGATTGACATTTCTTTTTTTCTTCATTATAATAAAAGCTATGAAAAAATACAGACGTACGGACGCGGGACGCCGGGCGGCGGTTCTCGGGCTGCTCTCCGCGCTTGCGCTGTGCGCTTTCCTCTTGGAGAGTCTCGTCCCCATCCCCTATCTGCCCGGCGCAAAACTCGGGCTTGCGAACATCTTTTCCATGCTCGCGCTGCTCCTGTACGGGCTGCCGGACGCCCTGCTCATCGTCCTCGTGCGCACCTTTTTGGGGAGCCTGTTCGCGGGGAACGTCTCCATGCTGCTGTACAGCATGACGGCGGGCGTCGTCTCCGTGATCGCGTGCAGGCTGATGCTCTGTCTCCTGCCGCGCGTGAGTTTTGTCGCCGTGAGCGTCGCGGGCGCGGTGCTGCACAACTTCGTACAACTCCTCGTCTACTGCGCGCTGGCAGGAACGATGCTGCTCCTTGGCTATTCCCCCTATCTGTGCCTCCTCGGCGCGCTCTCGGGGGCTGCCGTCGGGCTCATCGTCACATATACCGTAAAACTTCTCCCCCCGCGGTATCTCCCCGGGGCGGATCGTAAGGAGGAATCAACGTGATCATCAGACCGATCCCTTTCTTCCGCGGCATACGCCTTGCGGGGCATAAGTCGCGCACGAGGGATTTGCCCATTGAGCCTTTTTCTCCCGCAGAAGTCGCCGTTCCCCTCTCCCGTCACTTGGGCGCGCCCGCCGTGCCGCTCGTACAGACGGGCGATCGCGTCAGAAAGGGACAGACGATCGGCGCGCTCGCGGGGAAGATCTCTGCAAACGTCCATGCGAGCGTCTCCGGCACCGTAAAGGCGGTGGAGGAACGTCCCGACGGACGGGGCGGGACAATGCCCTGCGTCGTCATCGCGGCGGACGGGAGCAAAGAAGAGGCGTTTCTTCCCCCGCTTGCCGACCTCACGCCCCGCGCCATCGTGGAACGCATCGAAGCGTGCGGCATCATCGGCATGGGCGGCGCGGGATTTCCCACGCATATCAAGCTCTCTCCGTCTGTTCCCGTCGATACGCTCATCCTCAACGGCGCGGAGTGCGAGCCATACCTCACCTGCGACGACGCCCTGATGCGCGAAAGGACGGACGCCGTCGTGCGCGGCGCAAAATATATGGCGCAGGCGCTGGGCGTGGGGCGCATCCTCGTCGCCATCGAAAAGAACAAGCCCGAGGCGATCGCCGCCTTTGCCGCGACGGAACTTGCCGTCGTCCCCCTGAAAAAACAGTACCCGATGGGCGCGGAAAAGCAGCTCATCTACTGCTGCACAAAGCGAAAAGTCCCCTTGGGGAAACTTCCTGCCGACGCGGGCGTCATCGTGCAGAACGTTGCGACGGCTTTCGCCGTATGCGAGGCGGTGGAACAGGGCAAACCGCTCATCGAGCGCGTCGTCACCGTAACGGGCGAAGGCATCCGTACGCCGAAAAATCTGCTTTGCCCCGTCGGGACGCCCCTCTCGGCGCTCGCAGAAGCGTGCGGCGCGGACGATAACACCGTGAAACTCGTGGAAGGCGGTCCCATGACGGGCGCGGCGCTCACGGGGACGCAGGCGGTCGTCACCAAGACGACGGGCGGATTTTTGTTCCTTTCCGCAAAAGAGACAAGCGTCTATGACCCGACCCCCTGCATCAATTGCGGCAGGTGCGCGGACGTATGTCCCATGAAGCTGCTGCCCATGCAGACGGAATTTTACACCGACGCCAAGGAATATGACAACGCCGAAAAATACGGCGGCGTGCTCGCCTGCATCGAATGCGGCGCCTGCTCGTATGTCTGCCCCGCGCACAGACCGCTCGCGCAAGCCATCAAGACGGCAAAAGCCGAACTGAGGAGGAAGCCATGAACCTCATCGTATCTTCCGCGCCCCACCAAAAGACGCGGCGCACCACGAGGACGATCATGCTCGACGTCCTCATCGCCCTCCTCCCCGCGACGGCGGCGGGCATCGTCTTTTTCGGCTGGCAGGCGGCGATGTTCGTCGCGATCTCCCTGGCGGGCGCCTTCCTCACCGAACTGATCTGGTACCTCGCTGCGCACAAGGCGTGGAAAGAGCATGACGCGCTCCCGTCCTTCTTCCGTCAGTTTGACTGTACGTCGCTCGTGACGGGGCTTCTGCTGGCACTCTGCCTTCCCGCCTCCGCGGAGGGCTGGTATATGCCGCTCATCGGCAGCATCTTTGCGGTCGGCGTCGCCAAAATGCTCTTCGGCGGCACGGGAAAAAATATCGTCAATCCCGCGCTCGCAGGCAGGATCATG
This sequence comes from uncultured Clostridia bacterium, assembly GCA_944363395.1. Classification (GTDB taxonomy): domain Bacteria; phylum Bacillota; class Clostridia; order Christensenellales; family Borkfalkiaceae; genus Gallimonas. The sequence goes on from CALVUC010000018.1 coordinate 29,693, forward strand.
CTGTTCATCTCCTTTACGGCAATGACCGTGTATCCCGCGGCGAATTTCGCGCCCATCGCTTCCGTCACGGCGGACTTCCATCCTTCGGCGGGCGCTACGCAACTCGGGAACTTTCTGAAAGGCGATCAGATGCTCTCCTGCCTCGACCTCTTCTTCGGAACGGGCGTCGCGGGATGTATCGGCGAGACGTGCAAACTCGCGCTGCTCGTCGGCTATCTCTATCTTTGCGTACGCGGCGTCATCAAGTGGTATCTCCCCCTTCTCTATATCGCCGCTACGGGACTGTTCGCCATGGCGTTGGAGGGAGGCTTTGGCATCAACGTATTCGGAGAAGCCGTCCTCTCGGGCGGGCTGTTCCTCGGCGCCATCTTCATGGCGACCGACTATGTGACGACGCCTAAGACAAAAACCGGAAATCTCATTTACTTTGTTGCGCTCGGTCTTCTGACGGCGGGACTGCGAAAGGCGACGGGCATCGAAGTCGTCTCCTTCGTCATCTTCTTGATGAACTTCGTTGTCTTCCTGCTCGACCTTGCGATCAGACCCCGCCCCTTCGGCTATTGCAGACAAAGGAGAGCAAAGAAATGACGGCAAAACAGTTTTTCAAAAGCAACGCCTTCAAGAGCCTTGCGGTGCTCATCGCCATCGTCCTTGCCGCGGGCGTGCTGCTCGCCATCTGCAACGATATCTTCCATGTCTCCGACGAAGAGCGCTTTGCCCGTTCCATCGCCAAGATCTACGGCACGCAGGTCACGACGGAAGAAGTCGAACTCACCGAAGAGGAGAAAAGCTACAACACGGGACGGGTGGATGCCGTTTACCTCGTTGCGGACGACGGCAATTACCTCTTCAAGACGACGGGCTTCGGCGGCTATTCGGGCGGCTCCGGCGAGGTGACGCTGTGGACCGTTATCCTCTGCGAAGGAACGCGGGAAGCGGGCGATCTGCGCCTCACGGGCATCCGGAAAGTCGTATATGAGTCCAACGAGGGGCAGACGCTGATGTCCAACTTCACAAACGAATATTACGCCTTCTTTACAGAGCATAACGAAGCGATCGCCGCAGGCGAAAGTTTTACAGCGATCAAGGACGGCGGCGAGCTCGACAACGTCTCGGCAGGCGCAAGCCAGACGTCCAATGCCATCGTCAACGCCGTCAACACGGCGCTCGCGTGCTTCCGCGGCGTCCTTTCGGGAGGTCAGGCATGAATGTGAAAAAATACGGCAAGATCGCTTACGACGGTCTCATCACCAACAACGCGACCTTCAAACTGGTGCTCGGAACGTGCGCGACGCTCGGGATGTCCACCTCGGCTGCCAACAGCTTCGGCATGGGGCTCTCCGTCACCGTCGTCCTGCTGCTGAGCAACGTGCTCATCTCCATGCTCCGCAAAGTCATCCCCAACACCGTGCGCATCCCCGCGTTTGTCGTCATCATCGCAACGATGGTCACGCTTCTCAGAATGGTGCTCGAAAAATACATCCCCGATCTCTACGACTCGATGGGCGTCTTTTTGCCCCTCATCGTCGTCAACTGCGTCATTTTGGGACGGGCGGAGGCGTTTGCGAGCAAGAACCCCGTTCTGGACAGCGCCGTCGACGGCATTGCCACGGGGCTCGGGCTGACGTTCGCCCTCACCTTCATCGGCATCGTCCGTGAATTTCTGGGCAGCGGCTCGTTCTTCGGCATTCAGGTGATGGACTTCAAGATCGGCTTCTTTACCAACGCCGCGGGCGCGTTCTTCGTATACGGCATCTGCATCGCGCTCTTCGTGTTCGTCACCCATAAGATGGAACAGCGGCAGCGCGTCAGGAAAATGCGCGCTCTGCGCGCGCCCGCGGGGGATGCGCCCCTTCCCCCCGTCACAGGACAGGAGGACAAGTAAATGGCTTCGACCATCCTTCTCATCGTCATTTCCGCCGTCTTTTCGCAAAACTTCATCCTGGTGAAATTCCTCGGCATCTGCCCCTTTTTGGGCGTCTCCAAAAAGACCAACAGCGCGCTCTCGATGGGGATCGCCGTGACGCTCGTCATGCTGCTCGCGACCCTCGTCACCTATCCGCTGTATATGTACATCATGGTGCCGCTCAAGATCGAGTATCTGGAGATCATCTTCTTCATCTTCGTCATCGCGGCGCTCGTCCAGATGCTGGAAAAGATCATCGGGAAGATCTCCCCCGCGCTCTACCGTTCGATGGGCATCTATCTCCCGCTCATCACGACCAACTGCGCCATTCTCGGCGTGGCGGAGCTGCTCCTCGTCAACGAGGTCTCCGAAGTCGTCTCGGGCGTCGCCGTAGGGATCTCGATGAACCTCGGCTGGGCGCTCCTGTACGCGCTCTGCTCGGGGCTGGGCTTTACCCTCGCCATGATCCTCATGGGCGGCGTCAGGGAAAAGCTGGAAAAACTGCCCGTCGCCAAGTGCATGAAGGGATTCCCCATCACGATGGTCGCGGCGTGCTTTATGGCGATGGCGTTCTACGTCTTTGCCCTGCTGTAAGGAGAACATCATGCAAACAATGCTTTTAGCCGAAGTGCAATGGGGACAGGTCGGCGTCGTCCTCGGCGTCTTTGCCGCCATCGCGGTACTGCTCACCGTCTGTATCCTGCTCGTTGCGAAATTCTGCAAGACCAATGCCGATGAAAAGGTGGAAAGTATCCTCTCCCACCTTGCGGGCGCGAACTGCGGCGGATGCGGCTGCACGGGCTGCGCCGGGTTTGCCGAAAAACTTGCCAAAGGCGAGGCAGCCCTCTCCGACTGCCATGTGACGGAATCCGATCAGAAGGCGCAGATCGCGCAAATTTTAGGCGTCCCCTATGCGGCGGGAAAGCCCACCGTGAGCGTATGCCGCTGCGCGGGCGGGGATAACGCCGCAGACGCCTTCGTCTACAACGGCGCAGCCGATTGCGCGGAACAGAAAAAACTCGCGGGCGGACACAAGGCGTGCAAGTACGGATGCCTCGGCGACGGCAACTGTACGCGCGTCTGCCCCGAAAACGCCGTCTGCATCCAAAATGGCTGCGCCGAAGTCGGAGACAGGTGCATCTCCTGCGGGGCGTGTATGCTCGCCTGTCCGCAGAAACTCTTTGACCGCATCCCCGCCGACGCAAAGGTATATGTCGCGTGCTCTTCGCATGACAGAGGCAAGGCGGTCATGGACGTGTGCAAAGTGGGCTGCATCGGCTGCGGAAAATGCGCCAAGGTATGCCCGCAGGGTGCCGTTACGATGCAAGACAATCTCCCCGTCATTGATTATACGAAGTGCATCGGCTGCGGAAAATGCGCCGAAAGCTGTCCGCGCGGCAGCATCCGCACCAGATAAGGAACAGAAGAAACGCAGCGCGCCGCGGCAATTGCCGCGGCGCGCTGCGCCCTATGCACAATAAACACGGATAAGCCCCGCCCGAATGATCGGACGGGGCTCGAGACTTATGAGCCGTGTGATCTGTTATTCTGTAACTGCCTCGAGGGTTAATGTGCCTGAACAAGGCTCGATGTTAGTGCTGGTTATCGTAAATGTATCCCCGGGTTTAAGCTCTACAACAACTTTAAATCCGACATATGTTCTATCCCAGTAACCTGTAACTGTATTACCAGGAGACAAGTTATATGTATCTCCATTTACATTAATAATAAAGCTGCTGCGTCCAAAGGTTGGTCCTTTCATCAGAATCGCATACGTTCCAGCCTCAAGATCACTTGATACATAAAATGTTTGAACGTCATTCCTTTCTGCAAAAGAAATCGTTTTCTGTTCTCCAACGTTAACAGTCGGAGGTTCTGACTCTTCAACGGTATAATACACTGTTTTTTGGGAAGAAGCACTATGCGCTACAATCACACTATATCTCGTGTCTGATGTTTGGAAATAAACAAAAGGATTGTCTTCCGTTGGAATAAAATCAAGATACGTTCCATCAGGATTGATAATTGTAATTGTAGGTGCTGCATCAAGCGTTTCGACCGTCAATTTAAACCAACCGGGTTCCGCTTTTAAATATTTCCCAAAAGTTATATCGTTAATCGATTTTGTGACATGCATTGCAGGTGTGGATGTCTGAGCACCTAAAGTAGCCGCTGAGGACGCATTAATGGATGAAGTTCCTTCTACTATAAAAACAGGAGGTTCTTCAAGTCCCAAATCTGTTGCATAAGTATATTGACCATCTCGATAAATTTTAACTTGAACTCTTGTTCCTGTTTCATTCGCCTGATAATCATACCTATACGACACAGAATAGTCATACGTTCCGTTCTCATAGTTTTCAGTCGTGAGCATAGGAAGTGTAATTGTTTCCACAATTTCTTCACAGACGGAGCACTTCTTCTCGACCTTACCTTCTGCCGTTGCGGTAGGCTCCTGTGTGACAGTCACTACAATCTTTGCATGACCGGCTGCAACAACAGTGTCCTCTTTATCGATCTCTTCCTTGCCTTCTGCATCCGAGAAGTATTTCTTACAAACCGAGCAGGTGTAGTATGCCGTGTTGCCGTCCTCGGTACAGGTCGCCTCTTTTGCAGGCGTCTCCGTCAATGTATGCGCCGCGGGGATCACGGTAGAGGAAAGTTCGATCTCTTCCTTGCCTTCTGCGTCGGAGAAGTACTTCTTGCAAACCGAGCAGGTGTAGTATGCCGTGTTGCC
>CALVUC010000019.1 GCA_944363395.1 uncultured Clostridia bacterium
GCGGCGAAGTCCGCAGCGCGTGCCGCGTGGCACGGGCAAGGGCTTCAACAATGCATGAGCGCCTCGGTTTCCGCTTTGGATCGGGTCCGTATTACTTCCTTACAGTACAATAAGGTGGAATTTACCGGGAACGGCAGAGAGAATATGAATGCGCTGGAATTTGCAGACGTGTCCTTCCGTTACGAAGAAGACGCTCCGTTTGCCATCCGACATTTGAATTTTACCGTGGAAGAGGGGGCGTTCGTCGCCGTCCTCGGGCATAACGGGAGCGGCAAGAGCACGCTCGCGCGCCTTTCCAACGGTCTTTTGGAGCCCGACGAGGGGAAGATCTCTGTGTTCGGGCAGGAACTGACGCAAAAAAACCTCTTTGACGTGCGCAGGAACGTGGGCGTCGTCTTTCAGAACCCCGACAACCAGACGGTCGCGACCATCGTCGAGGACGACGTCGCCTTCGGGGCGGAGAACATCGGGCTCGCGCGCGAGGAGATCGGCAGGCGCATCGCCTTTGCCCTCAAAGCCGTGGGGATGGAGCGGTACCGTTCGGCGACGGTCGCGCGCCTTTCGGGCGGGCAGAAACAGCGCGTCGCCATTGCGGGCGTTTTGGCGCTCCGTCCCAAGGTCATCATTCTGGACGAGTCGACCGCCATGCTCGATCCGCGCGGCAGACGGGAGATCGTTGACGTCGTCGCCCGCCTCAACAAGGAGGAGGGGATCACCGTCCTGCTCATCACGCACTTCATGGAGGAAGCGCTGCTCGCCGACCGCGCCATCGTGATGAACCGCGGCGAGATCGTCATGCAGGGGACCCCGCGCGACATCTTCTCGCGCAAGGAGGCGCTCCTCACCTACAATCTGGCGCTGCCCCGCATCACCGTCATCTGCGAAAGGCTGCGCGCGGGCGGGCTTACGGTCAACGACACGCTCGATCCCGGGACGCTGGCAAAGGAGATCGCACAATGCGTATCGTAGCCGAGCATCTCTCTTATACTTATAACGCGCGCTCGCCCTTTGAGACGGCTGCCCTGCGGGACGTCTCCCTCACCATCGAAGAGGGGGAGTTCTTCGGCATCATCGGGCATACGGGCAGCGGAAAGAGCACTTTTTTGCAGCATCTCAACGGGCTCATCCGCCTGCCTTCCTCCCTGAAACACGCCAAAAAGCAAAAAAAAGGCGGCGCGGAGACCGTTCTGCGGGTGGGAGAATTTGACCTCACCGACAAAAAGACGGACTTCCGCGCCCTGCGCAGGAACGTGGGCATGGTGTTCCAGTATCCCGAGTCCCAGCTCTTTGCCGAGACCGTGCGAGAGGACGTCGCCTACGGGCTGAAAAATTTCTCTCCCGACATGAGCGAAGGGGAGAAAAACGATGCGGTGCGCGCCGCGCTCGAGGTGGTCGGGCTGAACTACGACGCGCTCAAAGACCGTTCGCCCTTTGAACTTTCGGGCGGGCAGAAGCGCCGCGTCGCCATCGCGGGCGTCATCGTCACCCGCCCCGAGGTCCTTGTCCTTGACGAGCCCGCGGCGGGGCTCGACCCCCTCGGCAAGCGGGAGATCATGGAGCTCCTGCATCGTCTGCACCGCGAATGGTGCAGGACGATCGTCTTTGTTTCGCACGATATGGACGAGATCGCCGACAACTGTACGCACGTCGCCGTTTTTTCGGAGGGGACGGTGCGCTATGTCCTGCCTCCGCGCGAACTGTTTGCGCGCGCCGACGAACTTGCGGCGCTCGGGCTGGACGTCCCGCTCACGGCAAAACTGTGCGCGGCGCTCAAAGAGCAGGGGATCGCGATCGACTGCGATCTCACGGCGGAAGATTTTGCGGACAAGGTGCTTTCCTTTGCGCGCGAAAAGGGGAGGATCGCATGAAAGACGTGACCTTCGGGCAGTACTACCCGCGCGATTCCTTTGTCCATCGCCTCGATCCGCGCATGAAGTTCGTCTTTCTCATCGTGTACATCGTGGCGATCTTCGTGGCGACCAACTTCTACGGCATCGCCGCCTGCGCCCTCGTGCTTGCCGCCGTCATCGTCGCGGCGCGCATCCCCTTCGGGAAAGTCCTGCGCTCCATCCGCGGCATTCTGGTGCTGCTGCTCTTTACGGCGCTGCTCAACGTGCTCTTTGTGGAGGGCGAGACGGTATACGCGCAGTGGTGGATCTTTGTCATCAGCAAGGAGGGGCTGCTGTTCGCGGCATTGCTCTGCGTGCGGCTCGTGCTGCTGGTGCTCTGTTCGTCCATGCTGACCTTCACCACGACGCCTGTCGCCCTCACGGACGGCGTGGAGAGCCTTCTCACGCCGCTCAAATGGATCAGGTTCCCCGTCCACGCGCTGGCGCTCGTCATGAGCATCGCGCTGCGCATGATCCCCGTCCTGATGGACGAAGTGGACCGCATCAAGAACGCCCAGCGTGCGCGCGGGGCGGATCTCGACGGCGGCGGGCTCATCAAAAAGATCGGGACGACCATCCCCATCCTCGTCCCGCTCGTCCTTTCGGCGCTGCGCCGCGCGGAGGAGTTGGGCGACGCGATGGACGCGCGCTGCTACATGGGGGACAAGCACCGCACCAAGTATAAAAAACTTCGCTTCGGCTGGCGCGATCTTGTGGCGCTGCTCGTCGGCGCGGCGCTCATGACGGGCGTCGTGCTGCTCAGGATCTATCTCCCCGCTCCCTATTAAGATGCGATACGTTCTTCTCATCAGTTTTGACGGCACACATTTTGCGGGCTCGCAGCGGCAGCCCGACGCGCGGACGGTGCAGTCCGCGCTGGAGGAGGCGGCGGGCAAAGTGTTCGTCTCCCCCGTCAGGGCGGCTTTGAGCGGCAGGACGGATGCGGGCGTCCACGCGGCGGGGCAGGTCGCCCAGCTGGACGGCGAAACGCCCGTCCCTCCCGAAAAGCTGCGCGAGGCGCTCAACCGCCTGCTCCCTCCCGATCTGAAGGTGCTCGCGAGCCGCGCCGCGCCCGCGGGGTTCGACTGTACGCGCGGCGCCCGCAGCAAGACCTATTGTTACCGTTTTTATACGGCGGAGAGCGAGCTGCCGCTGCTGGAACGGTATGCGGTGCGCGTGGAAGGGCGGATCGACGCCGCCCTGCTGCGCGAGGCGGCGGAACGGCTCGTCGGCGAGCACGATTTTGCGGCGTTCCGCGCCACGGGCTCCTCCGCCAAGACGACGGTGCGCACGCTGTATTCCGTCAGGGTGGAAGAGCGCCGCGTCATGGGCGCAAAGCTGTACGAAGTGCGCGTCACGGGCAACGGCTTTCTGTATAACATGGTGCGCATCATCGCGGGCGAGCTGTATGCCGCCGGCTGCGGGAAGGCGCGCTGCGAAGACATCGATCTGGCATTCAAAACGGGGGACCGTACCCTGCTTTTCCGTACCATGCCCGCAAAGGGGCTGACTTTGGAACAAGTACGATTCGACGTCCCGCTCTTCGGGGCGCAAGGAGGACAGGATGGAATTATTTGATCTGGTCAACATCGCGCAGACGTTCACGCAGTACTTCATGACGTACTCGCCCGAAGCCGGTCTGAGCAATGCGGAGCACCTTGCCCGCTTCATCGAAATTTACCGTCGGGCGATCTATATCGGCGTCGGCGTGGGCGCGGGCATCTACCTTCTCTGCCTCATCATGGGCGGCATCGGCATGCACGTCATGGCAAAGAAGCGGGGCATGAAGCACAGCTTTCTCGCGTTTTTGCCCTTCGTCAACACCTGGTATGCGGGAAAGTTGGCGGGAGACGGCTATCTTTTCGGGAAAAAGGTCAGGCACATGGGGCTGTATGCGGCGATCCTCGAGGTGCTGTACGTCGCCGCGAGCGCCTTTGGGCTCGTCATCCTCTTTCTCTTCCTGCAGCCCGCGTACTACGACCCCATCCTCACCGAAACGGGCGCCTTCGCCGGCGCGCAATTTGTGGAGGAAAAACTTCCCGTCGCGATGCGCTGGCTGGTGACGGCAGATCTCGTGTGCGAGATCCTCACCTATGTATTCTATCTCGCGCTCATCTTCTGCCTGTGCATCCTGTTCTATTCCTTCTTCCGCAAGTATTACGCGCGCTCGCCCTTCATCATGACCTTCCTGAGCGTCCTGCTTCCCGTGCGCGGCATCGTCATTTTTGCGGTGCGCAACAATACGCCCGTCGATTACGAGGCGTGGATGCGCCGCAGGATGGAGCAGATGCGCCGCGCGCAGGGCGGTGGCGGCTATGCGCCGCGGGACGGATACGGGCAGGGAGACGCTTCCGGCGGAGCGGCGGGACCCGGTCCCTTCTCCGACTTCGGCGGCGATGCGAAAGACAAAGACGACGATCCCTTCTCCGATTTCTGAAAAGAGACGGCGGGCGGTTTTCCCTTGCGAAAACCGCCCGCCGTTGTTTTTTAATCGATGTACTGTGCCAGCAGATCGTCCATATCGTAGCTGCCGGGCGCTCTTCCCGCGAGCCACTTCGCCGCCCGCAGCGCGCCGGCTGCGAACACTTTGCGGCTGCGCGCCGAGTGCGAGAGGGTGACGATCTCGTCCTCGCCCGCGAACATCACTTCGTGCTCGCCGACGATGGTCCCGCCGCGCACGGCGTGGATGCCGATCTCGCTCTGTCTGCGCGCGCCGACCATGCCGCACCGCCCGCAGACATTCTCCCTGCTCCCGCCCAGCGCCTCGTTGACGCTCTCGGCGAGCATGAGCGCCGTGCCGGAAGGGGCGTCCTTCTTCATGCGGTGGTGACGCTCCACGATCTCCACGTCGAACCCGTCTCCAAGGATGCGCGCCGCCTTCTTTGCGAGCAGCTGCAGCAGATTGATACCCAGCGAAAAGTTGCCCGTGCGGAATACGGGGATCTCCCTCGCCGCTTCTTCGGCGGCGCGCAGGTCGTCCTCTGTAAAGCCCGTCGCGGCAAGCACTGCGGGAAGACGGCGCGCCCTGCAATAGGCGAGCGTCGCCTTTGCTGCGCTCGCGGCGGAGAAATCAATGACGGCGTCCGCCGTCTCATGCACTTCTTCGATGCTCTTGTAGACGGGATAGGGCATGGGGGCGGGGGAGACATCCACGCCCGCGACGATCGTCACGCCGTGTTCTGCGGCGAGTTCCGTGATGTTCCTGCCCATGCGCCCGCAGGCGCCCGAAAGAACGATCTTCATGCCCTGACCTCCGCATGGACGGAGAGCGCCGCGCGCAGGACGTCGGCGTGCGCCGCTTCGAGCGGGGTAAGCGGAGCGCGGGGAACGCCCGCATCGAACCCGAGCATCTTCATGCCCGCCTTGGCGGGGATGGGGTTGACTTCGATAAAGCACGCCTTGCTCAGGGGGAGAAGGGCGTCGTTCAGGGCGTTGGCGCGCGCGAGATCGTGCGAAAGCGCCGCCTCGACGAGCGCCTTCACTTTGGCGGGGACGAGATTGGACAGCACCGAAATGACCGCCGTCCCGCCCACGCAGAGGATGGGTAGGTTGAGGGCGTCCTCGCCCGAAAAGAGGTCGCATTTGCCGCGGATGAGGCGCGCCGTCTCGATGACCTGCGCCATGTTGCCGCTCGCTTCCTTGATGCCCGCCATGTTGGGGATGTCGGCGATGCGCGCCATCGTCTCGGGCAGGATGTTGACGCCCGTGCGCCCCGGCACGTTGTAGCAGATGACGGGGAGCTTTGTCGCCCCGCACACCGCCTTATAGTATTCGACGAGCCCGTTTTGCGTGCATTTGTTGTAATAGGGGGTGACGGCGAGGATGCCGTCCGCGCCCAGGCTCTCGGCAAGGCGCGTCATATGTACCGCCTTTTGCGTGCAGTTGCCGCCCGTGCCGAAGATGAGCTTGACGCGCCCCGCGTTTTTCTTTGCCGCGTAGCGCATGAGCGCCTCTTTTTCCTCCTCGGTCATCGTGGCGGGTTCGCCCGTCGTGCCGAGCACGACGAGCGCGTCCGTGCCGCCCGCGATCTGATATTCCATCATCTCGCCGAACGCTTCAAAGTTGACGCCGTCCTCCGTAAAGGGGGTGATCATGGCAGTCGCGCTGCCCCGCAGAAATCCTGTCATATCGTCTCCTTGCCGCGTATCATCCTATGACGCGTGCCGATGTTTTGTGCGGTCAGTCAAAATAACCCTTCGCCGCGAGGAGCTCCGCAAGGAGCACCGCGCCGCCTGCCGCGCCGCGCAGCGTGTTGTGCGAGAGCCCGACGAACTTGTAGTCGAACAGGACGTCCTCTCTCAGCCTGCCCGCGCAGACCGCCATGCCGTTTTCCGTCATGCGGTCGAGCTTTGCCTGCGGACGGTCGTCCTCTTCAAAATAATGGATGAACTGTTTGGGCGCGGAGGGAAGGGCAAGCGCCTGCGGCTCGCCCGCATAGTTCTTCCACGCCGAAAGGATGTCCTCCTTGGATGGCTTCTTTTCAAACGAGACGAACACCGCCGCGGTATGCCCGTCGGAGACGGGGACGCGCAGGCACTGCGAAGTGATCGCGGGCGCCTTCGCGGGGACGATCGCGCCGTTCTCCACGCTGCCCCAGATCTTTAAGGGCTCCTCCTCGCTTTTTTGTTCTTCGCCGCCGATGTAGGGGATGATGTTGTCCACGATCTCGGGCATGGTCGCAAACGTCTTGCCTGCGCCCGAGATCGCCTGATAGGTCGTGACCGCGGCGCATTTGATGCCGTACTGCATGAGCGGGTGCAGCAGGGGGACGTACGATTGCAGCGAGCAGTTGCTCTTGACGGCGATAAAGCCGCGCGTCGTTCCCAGCCGCTTTCTCTGCGCGGGGATGACGGAGAGGTGCGCCGAGTTGATCTCGGGAATGACCATGGGGACGTCGGGCGTGCCGCGGTGCGCCGAGTTGTTGGAGACGACGGGGACTTCGAGCCGCGCATACGCCTCCTCGAGCGCGCGGATATCCTCCTTTTTCATGTTGACGGCGCAGAACACGAAGTCGACGAGGGAGGCGATCTTCTCCTTGTCCGCCTCTGCGTCCAGAAGCACCATGTCCTTTGCATAGGCGGGGATGGGGACCGTCATCGCCCATTTTTCGCCCACGGCCCGTTCATACGTCTTGCCCGCGGAGCGCGCGCTTGCCGCGAGCGCCACGGGGCGGAAGAGGGGATGCCCGTCGAGCAGCGTCAAAAACCGCTGTCCGACCATGCCCGTTGCGCCGATCACGCCGACTTTGTAAACTTTTTGCATAACATTCTCCTTATGACCGTATAGAAAAAGAAGGCACCGCCGCCTTCTTCGCCTTCTCCAGTATTTCTGCCGAAAAAGCGCTTCACCGCGGCGGGTGACAGGAACAGAGGTGTTCTCCCCGTGTTCCCAGCGCACCGCAAGGGGACGGATGCGCTTCGGCGGCGATACCCTTTTGCGCGCGCTTTGACAAAAGAGCCCTTTCTCTTCTCGGCGCGCGGTACTCATGTTCTGCCGCTCCTCTTTTTAGCGAGATAATTTTACCATACGCACACAGAAAAATCAAGGAATTTGCCCGATTTCAATTGAAATATTTTGCTTTTTGTAGTACAATATCCGTATGGGCTGTCTTTGTGCCCGTCACCAAGCGTAAAACGGAGTAAATATATGGCAAGAAAAGAAAAAGAAGGGCTCATCACCCGCTGGCTCGTGGGCAAGGAACGCAGCGAGGACTATGCGCGCAGCACCCTCCCCACCAACCGCTGGTCGCTCTTCTGGGATATTCTAAAGGGCAGGTTCGGCAGGCTCATGCTCGTCAACTTGTTCCTGCTCATCAGCTTTCTGCCGCTCATCGCGGTCATCGTCATCCGTGCCGTCGTCATTTCCGCGGGCGGGCTGTCCGGCCCCTACGGCGCGGGGCTCGGCGTCGGCTATCCCGTGTTGCCCAACCTCAATGGCTATGCCGAGAGCGCCGTGTTCTACAACGACCTCGTCTATTTCGGGCTGCTCATCCCCGCCGCGGCGATCGCCGCCATCGGCATCGCGGGCTGCGGGTATATCATCCGCAACCTCATCTGGACGGAGGGCATCTTCGTCGCGAACGACTTTATCCGCGGCGTCAGACGCAACTATTGGAACGTGCTCGAAGCGGTCCTCGTCTTTACCGTCGTGCTCTTTCTGGCGCGGGCGATGGGCAACCTTGCCGATCTGTACATCGCAACGGGCATCGGCAGCGCGGGCTGGCTGATGGCGTCCAAAGTCGTCGGCTATATCCTCGTCGGGTTCTCCGTCCCGCTCATGCTCTGGATGATCTCGCTGGGCATCAGCTATCATCAGGGACCGTGGGCGCTCTTCCGCAACGCCGTCGTCATGACCATCGGCACCCTGCCGCAGACCGTCTTTTTCGCGGCTGCCGCAACGTGGCCCGTGTTCCTTGCCATCTTCGGCGGGCAGTCGTTCGCACTCATCGGCATCATTTTGCTGCTGATCGTCGGTTTTTCCTATTTATTCCTCGTCTGGCTGGATTTCTCGCAGTGGGCGTTCGATAAGTTCGTCAACCCCGGCATCGGCGTGGCGACGGGCAGGGGGCTCTACAACAAGGACAAGCCCAAGCAGGCGAGCGCGCAGCCTTCCGTCACGGACAGCGCGGCGATGCGCGAATACCGCCGTCAGATCGTGGCGATGGGCAAGAGCAAGCTCGTCTGCCGTCCCATCAAGCCCATCGACGACGACCTCGAAGTGTATCAGCTCCCCGAGTCCTTCTCCCGCGAGGACCTGCAAAAGCTCCGCGAGAGCAAATCGGCGATCGAGGAGGACACCAAGGCGTACGAGGAAGAACACAAGGACGACGAGCGCTTTGTGGAGTACAACCGTCAGTTCGAGGAGCGCGAGCGCGCCCTGCAGGAGGAGGAATCGGGCGGCAAAAAGAAGAAAAAGAAGGCGCCCAAGCCTCCCAAGATGCTCAATAAGCGGTGAGCCGCATGGCACAGGCATACGAGCATCTCGCGCATTGGTTTGAACGTCTCAACGACGACTGCGGCTATGCACAATGGTCGCAGTATTTTCTTTCGGGGCTCAGGGCGCTCGGCGTCGGGCGGCGGGGGTTGGAAGCGGGCTGCGGCAGCGGCGCGTTCTCCCGCGCGCTCGCGCGGGCGGGCTACGACATGACGGCTGCGGACATCTCCGCGCCCATGCTCTCGGAAGGGATGCGCCTTGCGCGGGAAGAGGGGCTTTTTATCCGTTTCGTACAGGCGGACGCGGCGGCGCTCTCGCTGGGGACGTTCGACTTTATCCTCTCTCCCAACGATTGTTATAACTACATCCCGCCGCGCAAGCTGCCTTCGGCATTCCGCCACGCGGCGAAGTCCCTGAAAAAGGGCGGCGTGTTCTGGTTCGATCTCTCTTCGGCGTACAAACTCCGCGAGAAAATTGCAAATAATGTGTTTGCGGACGACCGCGACGAAGTGACCTATCTCTCCTTCAATCGCCTGTATGACGACCGCGTCGAGATGGACGTCACCCTCTTCGTGCGGCGTCGGGACGGCGCGTTCGACCGGCTGGACGAGAGACACACGCAGTACATCCACGAGCGGGCGGACGTCGTCGGGATGCTGGAAGAGGCGGGGTTCGAGGTGCGCACCGAGGGACATCTGGGCGGCGCGGAAGAACAAAGCGACAGGGTGAATTATATATGCCGGAAAGTGTAAGCAAATTATACCGCGCGCTCATCTTCGACGGGCGCGTCTCTCTTGCGGTGCTCGATACGACCGCGGTCGTGAACGAAGCGATCGGGCGCCATCATCTCTCGCCCGTTGCCGCGGCGGCGCTCGGCAGGACGCTGACGGCTGCGGCATACCTTGCGGGCTGGCTCAAGGAGCAAACGAGTTCTCTCTCGCTCTCGGTGGACGGCGGGGGAGAGGGCGGCAGGATCGGCGTCGCCGCCGACGGCGCGCTCCGCGTCCGCGGATATATCGAACGCCCCGCGGTCAGCCTCCCGCCGCGCGCGGACGGCAAGCTGGACGTGGGGCGGTGCGTGGGCAGGGCGGGGACGCTCACCGTCATCCGTGACGACGGCGAGGGCATCCCCTTCGTGGGGACGAGCCCGCTCGTCTCGGGTGAGATCGCAGAGGATGTTTCCGCCTATTTTCTGACGAGCGAACAGCGTCCCACGGCGGTCGCGCTGGGCGTGCGCATCGGCGGGGAAGGGGAGTGCGTCGGCGCGGGCGGGCTGTTTTTGCAGCCGCTTCCCGGCGCGGGCGAACAGGCGATCGCGTTCTGCGAGGAGAGGATCGCGGCTTATCCCGACCTCTCGCGCCATATCGAAAGGCGGGGCGCGAAGGCGGTGCTCGCGGATTTCGGCGCGGCGGGGGCAACGGAGCGCGACGTCCTCTTTGCCTGCCATTGCTCGCGCGAGCGCGCTGCCGCGGCGGTCCTCACGATGGGTAAAAAGGACGCGCTCGCCCTCATCCGCGAGCAGGGGAAGATCTGCGTGCATTGCCACTACTGCAATACCGATCACATATTTGACGAGAGGGACGTTCGCGCCCTCTTCGGGGAGAACGCATGAAGGAAGAAAGCGTACAAAAGCTCGATCTCAGCGACGAATTTTTATTGGAGAGCGCCGAACGGCGCTTTCAGGACGGCAACTATATGGGCGCGCTGACCATGCTCAACAAGCGCAACGGGATGTTTGCGCCGAGCGCGGACGCCCAGGCGCTCGCCGCGGATATTTACGAGGCGATGGGGCTGTGGCAGCAGGCGGCGGACGCATGGTTCCGCTTTCTCGATACCTGCAACGAGGCGGATTTCGGCGAGGGCTACGAAGGGCTTGCCGTCGCCTTCATGAACATGGGCAACGAGATGCAGTCCGCCTTTTACTATCAGCGCGCCTTTTCCGAGGACGTCCCCGTCTCGAGCGAGGGAGCGGAGGTCATCGGCAATCTTTTCCGCAATGCCGTGCGCCCCTCGCTGCATATCGTTCCTGACGACGACGCGCCCCGTCCCGAACTTATCGAGGCGGGCATCGCGGGGCTCAAAGCGGGCGATCTCAAGCGCGCGAGGGAAAAATTTACGGAAGTGCCGGAGACGAGCGAGGACTATCCCTCCGCTGCGGGGCTCGCCGCCATGTGTACGCTGATGATGGGGGACGAGGAGAGCGCGCAAAGGGAATGCGAGCAGCTCCTCGAACGGTACCCCGACAACGTGCAGGCGCTCGTCACCTACTGCGCCGTACAGGGCGCGCGGGAGGACAAGGAGGGCGCGAAAGAGACGGCGAAAAAACTCGCCGCCATCGGGACGGATGCGACGGAGGACCTCTACCGCATCGCGACGGCGCTTTGCGAGACGGGGCTGGACGAGGAGGCGTTTGAAAAGCTCTCCGTCCTGACGGAACGCCTTCCCTACGACGAAAACGTGCTCTGGTTTTACGCCGTCGCCGCGCAGCGCACGGGGCGCACGGAGCAGGCGGTCGCCGCTCTGGAGACGATGACCACCGTCTATCCGCGCAAGGCGGTCGCGCGCTACTTTCTGGAGCGCCTGCGCGGCAGGGGGGAGGACGAGCCGCTCTCCATGAACTATTACTACCGCGTGCCGGAGGACGAGTACACGACCATCGCGGACTTTCTCCTTGCGGCGACGACGGTGGACGACGAAACGGCAAAACGCCTCGCGGCGCTGCCCGAGCTGGGCGAGTTCTTCCGCATCGCCTTTGACGAGATGGAGGGCAGGGACGAAAAATTGCAGGCGCTCGCCGTGCGCGTCGCCGTGCGCACCCGTTCGGACGCCTTTTTGCGGGAGGTGCTGCTCGACGGCTCGCTCGAAGAGTACGTCAAGATCTCCATCCTGCATGAGCTGACCATGCGCAATGCGGAGGACTCCTTCGGCGTGGTCGTCTGCAACCTCTACCGCGAATTTTTCACGCACAAGATCGACATCGGCCCCAAAAAGCGCGCCGCGTTCCTGAAGGCGTTTGCCGACGTGTACGCCAAATTCGCGCTGCTCGGCGACGAGAACGAGGGCAAGATCTGCGCCGCCGCCGAGGATCTTTACGCGACGCTCGAGGAGGCGGACGCCCTTTCCTACTGCGACGACCGCGCGGAGATCGCCGCTGCCATCTACCGCGAATCCCGCCTGCGGGGCGGAGAGCATTCTCTGGACAAGATCGTGGAACTGTTCGACGCAAACCGGTTCACGACGCAGGAGATCCTGAACTTTATGATGTGAGGCGCATATGAAGGAACTTATCGATTTCGACGGGCTGTTTGAGGAAAAACTCGCCGAGTACATCCGCATGAATGCGGGAAAGTATACCGAAAAGCAGTGGGAAAACGTCATTCCCAAGCTGTACAGGCAGTTTGGGGATACCTACATCCCCCGCGCGGGCGCCACGCCCAAGCAGTATTATGCCGCCATGTCCGACGAAGAACTTGCCGGAACGCTCGCCCGCCACGTCAGGGAGGGCGTCCCCGTGCCCGACTTTTTGTGCCGTGAACTGGAGACGCGCGGCTGTCCCGCGGCGCTCGTCGCCCTGCTCTCCGAACGGGAGGAGGAGATCTTGACGCTTGCCGTCAACCTCGCGGGAAGCCATGAACGCGCGTTCCCCGCATACTTCGATCTGCTCGTCGCGGACGACGTCTCCCCGGACGTCAAGGAGGCGGTGTGCGAACAGCTCAAAAACAATGCGGACGCCGCGCGCGAACGGGCGCTCACCTGTTATCAGGCGGGCGTCGAAAAGGAGCTCATGCTTGAGATCCTCTCCCGCTGCAAAGAGCGCGACGACCGCATCTACGACATTCTGCTGACGGAATTCCGCACGGGGGACGACATCCCCATGCACGCGAGCTATCTTGCCGCCTACGGCGACGAACGCGCGCTGCCCGTCCTGCTCGCGTATATCGACCGCGACGACATTAATTATCTCGAATACCAGGAACTCAAATACGCCATAGAGGCGCTGGGCGGCGAGTACACGACCCCGCGCGACTTTACGGACGACAAGTATTATCAGGAGATCGCGGCGCAGTCCGCGCTGCCCGCCGAAGAGAAAAAGACGGACGCCTGACACAGGAAACGCGCGCGGCGCGCACCCAACGGGTGCGCGCCGCGCGCGTTTATCCGATCTCTACGCGGTCGCTGCGGACGCGGACGCGGTGCGTCCAGAAGCTGCGCAGTCCCTTATGGAGCGCTTCGGCGTCGGAGAGCGCCATCGTCTCGACGGCGGAATGCATCGCAAGCTGCGGGACGCCGAGATCCGCGGAGAGCACGGTCGCCTGCGAGAGACCGATCGCGCCCAGCGTGCTGCCGCTGCGCATCGTGGAGCGGTTGTAAAAGTTCTGCAGGGGCGCGCCGGCGAGGGCAAAGAGCTTTCTCACCGCCGCCGCGGAGAGGGCGTCCGTCGTATAGGCTGCGCCCGCGTGCAGTTTGAGCGCGACGCCCTTGCCGAGGTAAGCGCGCTCGGCGGGATCGTATTTTTCGGGATAGCTCGCGTGGAAGCCCTGCGCGCCGTCCAGCGAGAGGCAGAAGGAGCGTGCGAGCGCCGCGGCGTATTCCTGTGTGCCGAGCCCCTGCGCCGCCGCGATGCGTTTGAGGACGGCGGAGAGAAAATCGCCGCCCGCGCCCTGACGGGTGAGGCTGCCCACCTCCTCGTTGTCGAGACAGGCGGCGACGCACATTCCTTCCGCGCCCTCCGTGAGGGACGCAAGGGAAGCGTACACGCTCACGAGGTTGTCGATGCGCGGCGATGAGAGAAATTCGTTGTCCGCGCCCCACAGATAGGGGCGTTCGGCGGGAACGGCGTAGAGGTCGAACGCCGCCGCGCCGCCCGCGATCTTGTCGAATTGCGCCGTTCCGAGGGAGAGGAAGGGCAGGTCGCGCTGAAAGTCGGGGCTGAAACTCTTGTTGGCGTCGCGGTTCAGATGGATGGCGAGCGAGGGAAGGGTGACGAAAAAGTCGCTCACATAGGGATGGGAGACGAGCGCGCCCCCTTCCTCGCGCACGACGCGCCCCGCGAGGCGGAGCGGACGGTCGAAATAGCTGTAATACAGTCCGCCGCCGTACGATTCGGTGTTCAGCCGCGTCACGCCGCCCTCTGCAAGCGCGGGCGACGCCTTGAGTTTGAGGGCGGGGGAGTCGGTATGGGAGGCGGCGATCTTATAGCCTTCGCGCGCATCGCCGCAGATAAAGGCGGCGAGCGCGCTCCCGCCGCGCGTCACGAAATAGCGCCCGCCCTTTGCAAGTTCCCACGGTCCGTCCTCATCAAGTTCGCAAAAGCCCGCCGCGAGCAGCATCCTGCGGGCGTTTTCCGTTGCCTGATAGGCGGTATAAGAAGTTTCCAAAAAGGATAAAAGTTCCTGCATCATGACCTCGTTTGTCTGATTTTTGAACATTATAGCCTTATATTTGCAAAAAAGCAAGGCAAAACGGGCAAAAAATTTCAAAAAGGGTCTTGCCAAAGAGGGCGGGCTGTGGTAAAATTTGTAGAACGAGACAATGTTGTAAGGGAAAAACGCGGGCTGCGCCGTTTTCGGAGCAGGGCGCGCCTTGCGGGCGCCTGCGGCGAGGCGCCGCGCTCCTTTACGGATAGGAGATGACACAAGATGTGGTTTGACGAAAGCGTATTTTATCAGATCTACCCGCTCGGGTTCTGCGGAGCGGAGCGGGAGAACGACTTCGGCGAAGTGCGCCACCGCCTTTCGCTCATCGAAGGGGAGATCGGAAGGCTCAAAGAACTGGGGATCGGCGCCGTGCTCTTCAACCCGCTCTTCGAGAGCGAGCGCCACGGCTACGACACGGTGGATTTTTTCACGGTGGACAGGCGGCTGGGCACCAACGAGGAGTTCAAAGCCCTTGTCCGTAAGTTCCACGCGGCGGGCATCCGCGTCGTTCTGGACGGCGTGTTCAATCACGTCGGCAGGCAGTTCCCGCCCTTTTGCGAGGTGCTGCAAAAGCGGGAGGGGACGGACTACAGATTCTGGTTCAATATCAATTTCTGCGGCAATTCCCGCTATAACGACGGGCTGGACTACGAGAATTGGGAGGGGCATCCCGAACTCGTCAAGCTGCGCCTCGACAATGCCGACGTGCAGAATTACCTCATGGACGCGGTCCGCTTCTGGATCGACGAATTTGATATCGACGGGCTGCGGCTGGATGTGAGCTACCTGCTCCCCCCGTGGTTCATGGAGATGCTGCGCCGCACCGTCAATGAAAAGAAGGCGGAGTTTTTCCTCGTCGGCGAGGTCATCCATACCAACAATTTCCGCCAGAACGTCTGCCCGGAGCGCCTCGATTCCATCACCAATTACGAGGGCTTCCGCAGCATGATCTCGGCGTTCAATTCGGGCAACCTCTTTGAGATCGAGCACAACATGACCAGGCTGTTTGCCTCCACGCCGTGGGCGCTCTTCCCCGGCAAGAACTTGTTGAACTTTGTCGACAATCACGACGTCGAGCGCGCCTGCACGGCGCTCAAAAACAGGGCGAACCTCAAAAATCTGTACACGCTGCTCTATACGATGCCCGGGATCCCCTGCGTCTATTACGGTTCGGAATTCGGCGTGGAGGGGGACAAGTCCGACCTCGACTACAAGCTCCGCCCCTATATCGGCGATATCGACAGGACCGCCTGCCCCGAACTTCCGGAGCACCTTGCAAAACTTGCCGCCATCCGCAGGAGCGCGCCCGCGCTCTCGTACGGGACGTACGCCAAGGCGACGTGCATGAACACCAACTTCTCCTTCGTGCGCGAATACAACGGGGAGAAGATCGTCGTCGCCGTCAACATCGGGGAGGGCGACTGCACCGTGCGCGTCGAGGAGGCGGAGGGCGTCAACCTTCTGGACGGGCAGGTGCGCAACCTCAACGACATCTATCTTCCGCCGCACACGGCGTGCATCTATCGCAAGAACTGAAAAGGGCGCGCCCCCGCTGCCGCAGGCAGCGGGGGCGCGCCACATTTTTACAGTTTTTTTACATAGCAGCGGCGGCGCTTGTGAAGGACGTTGCCGAAGTTCTTCCACAGGTTCAGAATGGCGTGGTTGTCCTCCAGGTTGAGGTTGGTCTCGCAGTACTTCACATTCCCTTCGCGCAGCATACGGGTGAGCTCGTCGATGAGCACGATGCTCACGCCGCGGTAGGCGGGGAGCACGCCGATGAGCGCAAGATCGATGATCTCGGGATCCTTGACCGCCTTTAAGATGCGGAGGATGGTCCCCGGCGTGAGCCTGCCGCCCGATTTTTGCACCGCGCGCGCAATGGAGGGGAAGCACAGCCCGAAACAGACGGGCTTTTCGTTCTTGTCCAGGATCATCGTCACGAAGCGCACGTCAATGATGAGACGGAAGGAGGCGATGAGCTCCTTTTTCATCTTTTCGGTGAAGGGGACGGTGCCGTAGATGTCGGCGTATGTCGTGTCGAGCAGTTCAAAGAAGGCGTCCTTGTACAGGCGGATGAACTCGTCCGCCGTCTTGGCGGTACTCAGGTGCAGGTCGTAGCGCCGCAGGATCTTCTCGTGCATCTCGTGCATCCGCGGATCGGGGCGGTCGGGAAGATAGAGCTTGTGTTCCAGCCAGTCCACTTCCTTCTCGTAGCCGAGGCCTTCGATGAGCGTCTGATAATAGGCGTAGTTGTACTGTTCCTCAAAGGTGGAAAGTTCGTCAAAGCCTTCGATGAGCAGCCCCTCACGCTCCAGGTCGGAAAAGCCGAGGGGACCTGCGATCTCCTCCATGCCCTTGCGGCGCGCCCAGTCCTCGACGGCGGCAAAGAGGGCGGCGGCGACTTCGCCGTCGTTGATGGCGTCAAAGCGGGTGAAGCGCACGCGCTTTTGCTTCCACTTTTCGTTGCTCCTGCGCTGCAGGATGCCCGAGATGCGCCCGACGACCTCCTTCCCGCGGTAGGCGAGATAATAGACCGCCTCCGCATCGTCGTAATAGTGATAGTCCTTGCGGAAGAGTTTCATCTCGTCCGCGTACAGGGGCGGGACAAAGCAGTCGTTGCCCGCATACAGCCTGAGCGGGAATTTTACGAACGCCTTTTGCTGCGACGGACCCGCCACTTCCTTGATCTCAACCATATCTACTCTCTCCGATTGTCATATTTTGCAGAAAAATGTCATAAATCTTACTTACATTATAGTTCGCTCGCCGCGCTTTGTCAAGTGTTGACATAAAAAAACCTGCGGAACGGGCAGGACTTTCCCGCAGGGGTTGACAATGGCGCGCGCACGCACTATAATATTAGGAAATGATACAGGAATGTTCGGTCACGCTGCCCGCGCCCTCCGGGATGCAGGCGCGTAAAGCCTATTTTTATCTTCCCGAACGGGCGGGGCGGTTTCCCGTGCTCTATCTCTTTGACGGGCAGACCGCCTTTCGGGACGACTGCGCGCCCTACGGTGCAAGTCTCCGCCTGGGGGAATTTCTGGACGGGGCCGGGGCGGAGCTCATCGTCGCCGCGGTGGAGTGCGACGGGAAGGATCGCCTGAGCGAGTATTCGCCCTTTGCCTTCCGCTCCCGCTTCGGCGCATCGACGGGGCAGGGGGAGCAGTTCATGGACTGGCTCACGGGCGCGTTCAAGCGCATGACGGACGAGCGCTTCCCGACCCTTCCCGACCGCGCGCACACCTATCTCATGGGCAGTTCGATGGGCGGGCTCATGTCTTTATACGGGCTCAGCCGTTATGCGCACGTCTTTTCACGCGCGGCGGCGCTCTCGCCCAGCCTGTGGGTCAGCCCCGCGGGCTGTGAAAAACTGCTGAAGGCGCTTCCCGCGGACGCCCGCCTCTATCTCGATTACGGCGAGACGGAGCTGCGGCAGCACGGGAAGCGGCAGGCGGCGGCGCTGCGCACGGCGGAGCAGCTGCTCGCCCCGCGGGAGGGGAGCGTGTTCCGCATCATCCCCGGCGGACGGCACGACGAGGCGTCATGGCGCACCCGTCTCCCGTTCATCCTGCAATTTCTGGACATCGCGGCGCATACGCCGTAGAGATCGCGGCATTGCCGCAGGGAGCACGATATGAAAAACTTTATCTTTATTTCCCCCAATTTCCCCGAGAGTTACTGGCGCTTCTGCGCGGCGCTGCAGCGGCGCGGCTTCCGCGTGCTCGGCATCGGCGACTGTCCGTACGCCGAACTCAAACCCGAACTCAAAGTGGCGCTCGCCGAATACTACAAGGTGGACACGCTGGAAAATTACGACGAAGTGTACCGCGCCGTCGCCTTTTTCCTGCACAAGTACGGCAGGTGCGACTGGCTGGAGAGCAACAACGAATACTGGCTGGAGCGCGACGCGTGCCTGCGCGAGGACTTCCATATCATGACGGGCTTCCATCCCGAGGATATGACGTCCGTCAAGTACAAGTCCAAAATGAAGGCGCGCTATGAGGCGGCGGGCATCCCCGTCGCGCGCTACTGCATGGCGGACGACGAAAAGACCTGCGCCGCCTTTTTGAAGAAGGTCGGGCGCGCGGTCGTCAAGCCCGATAACGGCGTGGGCGCCAACGCGACCTACCACATCGAGAACGCGCAGCAGCTCAAAGACTTCTTTGCGGAAGGGCATACGGGCTATATCATGGAGGAGTACGTCGACGGCACCGTCTGCTCGTACGATGCGATCGTCGACGCCGATGGCGAACCCGTGTTCGAGACGGGCAACGTGACGCCCGGGTCTTTGATGGACGTCGTCAACGACCGCGCGGAGAGCGTCTTTTTCATCCGCAAGGAGCTTCCCGAGAGCGTGCGCGCGCGGGGCAGGGCGGCGCTGCGCAGCTTCGGCGTCAGGAGCCGCTTCGTCCATTTTGAGTTTTTCAGCCTCAATTCCGACTGTCATCTCGGCAAGAAGGGGGACATCGTCGCGCTCGAAGTGAATATGCGCCCCTCGGGCGGCTGCTCGCCCGATATGATGAACTATGCCAACGGCGTGGACGTCTATGAGATCTGGGCGGACATGATCGCGGGCAAAAAGCCGGAGATCCCCCTCAACCCGCATACGTTCTGCGCGTTCATCGGGCGCAGGAACGGAAAAAAATATGCGCTCTCCCATTGGGACGCGCTGCAAAAGTACGCCGCCAACCTCGTCGAGTACGGCGAAGTGGACGCGGCGCTCGCTCCCGCGATGGGAGATTACCGCTATATCGCCAAGTTCGCGACCGAAGAAGAGGTGTACGATTTCTTCCGCGAGATGGCGCGCTGAACGGCACGGGAGCGCGGTCGCGCTCCCGAAAATTTTTTTACAAAACTGCGTTCAAATCGTTGACAGCGTGAAAGCGGTGTGATATAATACAGATAGTTCGCAAATGCGAACAACTTTTTCAAAAGATTAGTTCGCCTATGCGAACAAGCTGCAAAGAGGCAGCAAAAGGAGACCGTATGCCGCTCATTTTAGCGCCCGTCGGGCAGGAAGTCAGGATCGTAAAGATCGTTGCGGACGAGAAGACGAAAAAGCATCTTGCCAATCTCGGGCTTCTCGTGGACGCCATGGTGACCGTCCTTTCTTCGGCGGGAGGGAGCACCGTCTGCCGGGTAAAGGAGGGCAGGCTCGCTCTCGACAGGAGCGTTGCGGCGCACATCTATGTGGCGTAACGCAAAACAGCATTTATTTTTTGGAGGTACAAAGAGTACTATGCAAAAGTTGTTGGAGGACTTCGTCCCCGGCGAGAAGGGCGTGATCGTCGCCGTCGCGGGGGAGGGGCGCGTCAGGAGGCGGCTCTTTGATATGGGCGTAACGCCGGGAGCCGAAGTCGTGATGCGCAAGAAAGCGCCGCTCGGCGATCCCATCGAGATCACCATCCGCGGCTATGAACTCACGCTCCGCAAGACGGAGGCGGCTTGTGTGACGATGGAGGTGAAGAAGTGAAACAGTTTGCCTTGGCGGGCAATCCCAACTGCGGCAAGACGACGCTCTTCAACCTCTTGACGGGATCCACGGCGTATGTCGGCAACTGGCCGGGCGTCACGGTGGATAAAAAGACGGGAACTTACAAGCGGGGCGAGGAGCCCGTGGAGATCGTCGATCTTCCCGGCATCTATTCGCTCTCGCCCTACACGCCCGAAGAGATCGTCTCGCGCAATTTCATCCTCGATGAAAAGCCCGCGTGCGTCATCAATATCGTGGACGCAACCAACCTCGAGCGCAATTTGTACCTGACGACGCAGCTCATGGAGATCGACGTTCCCATCGTCATCGCGCTCAACATGATGGACGCGGTGGAAAAATCGGGCGACGTCATCGACGCCAAACTGCTCGAAGAGAAGATCGGGCTCCCCGTCGTACAGATCTCCGCCCTGAAGGGGACGGGCATCAAGGAACTCATGGACAGGGCGATCGCCGTCTCCAAAAAGGGGAGGGAAGGCGTCACCGTCCTCAAAGATTCGCCCATCGCGCACCTTGTGCAGGACGTCAATATCGCCCTCAAAGCGCAGGGCGTGGGCGCGCCCCTCTTCCATGCCGTCAAACTTTCGGAAATGGATGAGATCGAGACGAAGATGCACCCCGAGCTCGTCCGGATGGTGGAGGAGTTCAAGGCGACCTTCAAGGACGATACCTTCGGCACCGACCTCGAAGCCGTCGTCGCGGACGCGCGCTACAAATACATTTCCGCCAATTACTCGGGCGCATATCAGCACAAGTCCGGGAAAAAGGACGGGATGCTCACCAAGAGCGACAGAGCGGACAAAGTGCTGACGCACCGCGTCTGGGGCATCCCCATCTTCATCGTCATCCTGTTCGCCATCTTCCATCTGACCTTCTCGGAGGACCTCTTCTATATCAGCGCCATTGCGGGAGGGCTGCCCACGCTTGAAGAACTCGGCATGGACATGGAAAACGGCGCGGTGACGCTGCTCGCCTGCTTTTACGACGGCGCCGTCTTTGCTCCGGGCGTGATTTTTACAAACCTGCTCAACTGGGTGCTGGAATGGATCAATATGCTTGCCGAAATGGCTTGCGCCAACGCGCCCGCGTGGCTCTCGAGCTTCGTTCTTGACGGCGCTTTGGGCGGCGTGTTCGCCGTGCTCGGCTTTATCCCGCAGATCCTCACGCTCTTTTTGTTCTTCTCCATTCTCGAAGACAGCGGTTACATGGCGCGTATCGCGTTCATTCTGGATAGGATCTTCCGTAAATTCGGGCTTTCGGGCAGGGCGTTCATGCCCATGATCATGGGCTTCGGCTGCTCGCTTCCCGCCATGATCAACACCCGCACCCTCGCCGACGAAAAGGAGCGCGTTTCGACCGTCCGCGTCATTCCCTTCTTCTCGTGCGGGGCAAAGCTGCCCATCCTGACGGCGGTCGCGGGCGCGATCGTTGCGGCGGCGGGCGTCGGAAATGCGGACGTCATCACGCTGTGTATGTACCTGCTCGGGATCGTCGTTGCCATTGCAACGGTCATTCTGATGCGTTCGACGACCCTGCGCGGCGAAGTCCCGCCCTTCATCATGGAACTTCCCGCCTACCATGCGCCGCGGTTCTCCTCCCTCATGATCCATCTGTGGGATAAGACCAAGCACTATGTGAAGAAGGCGTTCACGATCATCCTCGTCTCGACCATCGTCATCTGGTTCTTCTCGAGCTTCAGCTTTGACTGGGAGTTCCTCATCGAGACCCGTCTCATCGACGGCGAGGAAGTGACGGCGAACTTCCGCATGGACGAGAGCATCATCGGCGGGCTCGGGATGCTCATCCAGCCGCTCTTCACGCCCCTCGGGTTCGGTTCGCAGATCGGCGCCAACGGCTGGGTGTTCGCAGTCGCCGCCATCACGGGACTTGTCGCCAAGGAGAACGTCATTGCGACGTTCGGGACGCTGGCTTCCACCATTGCGGGCGGCTTCATTGCCACGGAGACGGGGATCTCCGAAGTCTCCGCGATGATCCAGAATACCGAGATCGCCATCCCCGCCCTCATCGCCTTCATTGCCTTCAATATGCTCACCATTCCCTGCTTTGCCGCCTGTGCCACGGCGCGCGCGGAACTTCCCAAGGGAAAATTCAAGTGGACGCTTCTTTTCTGGCTCGCAACGTCGTATATTGTATCGACGGCGATCTACCTCATCGGTTCGTGGTGGTGGACGTGCTTCATCTTTGCCGCAGCGGCCGCCGCGGCGGTCGTCGGGATCGTCCTCTGGAACAAGAAGCATCCCGTCAGGGAAAAGAGCGCTGCCGAGACCGTTGCGGAGGCAGCCGCTTCGGAGGATAAGGAATGACCTGGTGGGAGATCCTCATCATCATCGCCGTCGCTGCCTTCGTCGTCGGATACATCGTCTGGGCGGCGGTGCGGAGGAAGCGGGGCAAAGGGGGCTGCGGATGCGGGTGCGACGGCTGTGCCGGCTGCTCCGCCTGCCGCAAACCGCCCGAAGATACACAATGCACACACGACAATCTCCATAAATCTTGAGAAAAGGGGAGCCGAACGGCTTCCTTTTTCTCGCGGGAGGGGAGTTTTTCCGCACATGACTTGACAAACCGCGCCCTTTTCTGCTATAATATACAGAATACCGCTGTTTGTCCTGCGGGCAGCGTCAGAGCAAAATACGGCGCGCACATCGTTCGCGCAAAGGAGCCGCCATGATCTATTACAACAAGAAGTCCAACCTGCTGGAGGATACCATCTATCATTATGAATTGCAGGACGTGAAGGAGCCCGAACTCTACCGCGAACTGTTCGATTACGAGAGCATCCCCAAGGTCATGTTCAACAACCGCCATGTTCCCATCAATATGCCCGATGAGATCTGGATGACGGATACGACCTTCCGCGACGGGCAGCAGTCCACGTCGCCCTTCACGGTCAAACAGATCGTCGATCTCTATAAGCTCATGTCCCGTCTGGGCGGTCCCAAGGGGCTGGTGCGCCAGTCGGAGTTCTTCGTCTATTCCAAAAAGGATAAGGAGGCGCTGCGCGCCTGCCAGGACACGGGGCTCAGATATCCCGAGATCACGACGTGGATCCGCGCCAACGAAAAGGACTTTGAACTCGTCAAAGAGGCGAACGTCCCCGAGACGGGCATCCTCGTGAGCTGCTCGGACTATCATATCTTCAAGAAGATGCAGCTGACGCGCCGCCAGGCGCTCGACCGGTATCTGGGCATCGTCAAGAGCGCGCTCTCCTACGGCATCCGTCCGCGCTGCCACTTCGAGGACATCACCCGCGCCGACTTCTACGGCTTCGTCGTTCCCTTCGCCGCCGAACTCATGCGCCTCTCGCGCGAGAGCGGCATCCCGATCAAGATCAGGATGTGCGACACGATGGGCTTCGGCGTCTCCTTCCCGGGCGCGGCGCTCCCGAGGAGCGTGCAGGGCATCGTCTACGGGCTCCGTCACTATGCCGAGTTCCCCGCGGAATTGCTCGAATGGCACGGACACAACGACTTTTACAAGGTCGTCTCCAACGCCTCCACGGCGTGGCTGTACGGCGCGTCCGCGGTCAACTGTTCCCTTCTCGGGATCGGCGAGCGCACGGGCAACTGCCCCCTGGAGGCGATGGCGATGGAATACGCCTCGCTGCGCGGCACGATGGACGGCATGGATCTCACCGCCATCACCGACATTGCCGACTACTTTGAAAAGGAGATCGGCTACAACATCCCGCCCAAGACGCCCTTTGTCGGGCGCGCCTTCAATTCCACCCGTGCGGGCATCCATGCGGACGGGCTTTTGAAGGACGAGGAGATCTACAATATCTTCGACACGGCAAAGATCTTAAAGCGCCCCGCGCGCGTCTCCGTCAACAAGACAAGCGGGCTTGCAGGCATCGCCTTCTGGATCAACGACTACTATAAGCTCCCCGAGGAGCACCGCATCGCCAAGACCGATCCGCTGGTCGTCAGGATGAAGGAGATGATCGACGCGGAGTACGAGGAGGGGCGCAACAGCTCCTTCGGCGACGACGAACTCGTCAATCTCATCTACGCCATCGATTTCCACCGCGTGCGCGAGTTGGAATCGTTCAGCCTGTAAGGAGAGGATATGCAGACCGAAAAACGTACTTTGCGCTGGGGGACGCTCGTCCCCGCCGTATGCAACGCGCTGCTTGCCGTCCTCCTGTTTACGGGCGCCGTCATGCCTGCCGTTCCCTTTGCGGTCATGGCGGGCGTGCTCTGTCTCGCCGCGGGCGCCGTCTCCGCCGTCGCCTACTTCCTCGGGCAGGACGTCCATTTCCTGCGGATGCTCGCGGGGACCGTGCAGGCGTGTACGGGGATCTGGTCGGCGGCGTCCTGCACGAACTATTCCTATTCCGTGTTCGCGCTGGGCATGGGGATCGTGTACGCGCTCCTTGCCGCGGCTGCCGCCGTGGACGCCGTGCGGGCTGCGAAGGAGAGGGCATATGCGCGCTGCGCCGTGGGCGCCGTGCTCGCGCTTTTGTGGGCTGTGTTCGGCGTGCTGCAATGTATCCACCGCTTCGCGGCGGTCTTTTCTCCCGCGGGCGTGCTGTACGCCGCAGCCGCGGTGCTGCTCACGGTGTGCGCCGCCGAGGGGCTGTCCCTTTGGGCGGAGGGGCTCTATACGAGCGAGACGCTCACCTTCCGCAAGAGCGCGGAGGAAGAAGAAAAATAACGTGCCGCACGGCGCTTTCTTCGGAAAGCGCCGCGCGTTTTTTTAGGGAAATTTTCAAAAACGTCTTGAAATTTGTTCGGAAATATAGTATGATAGACGTAGGATCGTGTACATTCAGGGGGGAAACATGGGGGAACAGGGCAAAGAACAGGGAAAGGCAAGGCCTGCCGTACAAAAGCCGGCATGGCGCATGATCTGGAGCGCCGTCATCGCCATCCTCGCTTCGGGCATCGTCCGCGCGGTGGCGATCTATATCTTCGTCACGCCCAACGAGTTCGCGCCGGGCGGCATCAACGGCATCGCCGTCCTGCTGGAGGCGGTCACCCACGTCAATTCCGGTTACTATCTCATTGCGCTCAACGTGCCGCTCTTCTTTGTCGCCTTCTTTCTTCTGGGCAAGTCGGAGGCGGTCATCTCCACGCTCTCCATGCTGCTCACTTCGGGGCTGCTCATCGTCTTTGACTATATCCCCGGGTTCAAAGGGCTCGCCTACGCGCCCGAACACAACGCCATCCTTGCGGCGATCGCGGGCGGCGTGCTGCTGGGGCTTGCGCTCGCCATCATGCTCAGGAGCTGCGGCACGAGCGGCGGCACGACGGTGCTTGCCTCGCTCGTCAACAAAAAATTCCGCAACCTGAGCGTGAGCGCCATGACGTCGGCGTTCGATGCCTGCGTCGTCGTTGCCTCCATCTTTGTCTATCATCAGGGCGGGACGTTCACCGAAAAGCTCGATCCCGTGCTCCTTGCGATCGTCTCGCTCGTCGTCACGAGCAAGATCTGCGACTTCGTCCTGCAGGGCTTCAAGGTCGCGTACCGCTTCGAGATCGTCACCGACCGCGCCGAAGAACTCGCCGCCGAGATCATGCAAAAGACGCATCACGGCGTGACCGAAGTCAACGCGACGGGAATGTACTCGCACGAGGGCAAGGCGCTCCTCGTATGCGTCATCCGCAAGCGGCAGGTCGGCGAATTGCAGCGCATCCTGAAAAATTATCCCGGGACGTTCGCTTCCTTTTCGCCCGTCTCCGAGGTGTACGGCAAATTTCTCAAATAAGAAAAAACAGCGCCGCGGCGCTGTTTTTTGTTTACTTTTTTGCTTCCGCCTTGGCGGCGCCCGCGGTGTACGGCTTCAACGCCTGCGCGAGCTGATCGGGGCAGGACGTGTTCTGCTTGCAGCGGATCCCTTCGAGCAGGGCGACGATCTCGTCCGCAGTCTTGCCTTCGACGAGCCTTCCGATGCCCTGCAGGTTGCCGCTGCACCCGCCGATGAATTTTACGTTATGCACCCTGCGTTCCTCGTCGATATCAAAGATGATCTGCTTGGAACAGGTGCCTCTTGTGGAATAAGTGACCATTTTCTTCCCTCCTTGGGAGCCTTAGTCGACCAAAGTTTCGTAGACGACGGAATAGAGTTCGGACGCCTTGTCCTCCCACTTTTTATAGATCATATTCGCCGTTTTTTTGTCAGGAACGACGAATTTGAGTTCGAGCATGGGCTGAACGGCGGCAAGGATCTTCAAAAAGACCGTATAGGTGCCGTCTTTGTTCTGGAAGTAATCGGCTTTGCATTCCTGACGCATACGGAATTTGTAGCCGTATTGTTTGATGTAGCGGGAGATCTCTTCGCGCACGCTCTTGGGGATATTGATGTAATAACTCGCGAGCGCTTCGCGGCCCTCCGTCGTGAGAGAGAAGAGGGGATCGTCGCCGCCGGGGATCTCGCAGATGAACCCGTCTTTTTTGAGCTTGTGAATGAGGACGGTGCAGTCCATATAGTTCAGCCAGTCGTTGGATGACGTGCACATATCCACGAGCGTCCTCTCCGAGAGGGAGCTCTCCATTTTATCGAACACAAACAGCAAGATGAGTTTGTTGACCGATGTTTCTCCTTTGACCTGCATGGCGTTCCAACCTCATTCGTGGCGGCTTTCGTAAGACAATACAAACAAGCCGCTCAAGGGAGAGCGGCTCGTCCTGATTGTTCCGAGCGGCGGAATTACTTCGCAAACTTTGCGAGTTTTTCAACGATATCGTCGCAGTCGTCGCTGTAGATCTCTACGGTGAGGGGCTTGGACAAATCGAGGCTGAAGATGCCGAGGATGGACTTCGCGTCAACGACATATTTGCCGCTCTTGAGCACGATCTCGCACGCGCAGTTCTGCGTGATCGCAACGAACTCCTTCACGCGCTGAGCCATTTCCAGGGAAATCGTCATAGACTTCATAGTGATACAATCCTCCAAATCATATACTTTCCTATATTATACATAATTTGCGGGATAAAATCAAGATATTTCCGAAAAATTCTTTAACTATTTTTTTATTTGTGCTATAATGGGAGCCAAAGAGGGCGCGGCAGCTGCCGCCGGAGGCGTTATGGACGAAAAAACCGAGAAGATCGGCCGCTTTTTTGCGGTATGCGACGAGCTCGTCGAGGGCTCCTATGTGAACGCGGACAGCAAGATCTCGGAGGCGCTGCAGATCATTGCGACCTGCCGCGAACTTGCCAACCTGTTCGCCGCCGTCACGGACGGCTTCGATTTTCCGTCGGCAAAGCAGTCGTACCTGCGCGAGTACACGGGCAAGGGCGGCACGACGCGCATCGCCGCCTATCTTCCCGCCGAGCGGCAGGACGTGCTCGCGTTCGTCTTTTGCATCTTTGTGGAGATCGACAGGGGCGCGCTGCTGCTGGGCGACTTTCTGCTGCGCTACTTTTATGTGGACGGCAGCTATACGGCGAGCTACGGCGTGTTCGCGGAGCGCATGATCAAGCCTTTTGCCGATATCGTCAAGGGGTGCTTCCCCGAGTGCGGCAAGCACGGCAGGGCGATCGTCCTGCGCGAGAAGAGCGACGCGGCGCTGCACGAGTTCATGCAGAGCCTTCCCGCCGAGCGCAAGCGCGTGATGGGGCGCGAACTCATGAAGGAGGAGAAGGACGCGGGCGAACTCATCTTTGCGGAGCTCTCGGCGGCTGCCGCCCGTCACGATCTCACGGAAGTGCGCGCGCTGCTCGCCGCGTACCG
The DNA here is from genome assembly GCA_944363395.1 of uncultured Clostridia bacterium. Taxonomy (GTDB): domain Bacteria; phylum Bacillota; class Clostridia; order Christensenellales; family Borkfalkiaceae; genus Gallimonas. Next base: position 27,430 of record CALVUC010000019.1, read on the forward strand.
CTATTTTCTTCGCTATATCTGCGCCGAGGGCAGAGAGAGCGAGCGCATTTTCGCGCTCGCCAAAGATCTTTGAGGAGGAAGTATGGATCTCACCGAACGTACGGTCAGAAAAAATTATGTCTATAAGGGGAAGATCGTCAATCTCCGCTGCGACGACGCGGCGCTGCCCGACGGCAAACCCTGCAAGCGCGAGATGATCGAGCATCCCGGCGGCGCCTCCGTCTTGTGCGTGATCGACGGGAAGATCGCCCTCGTCAGGCAGTTCCGCTACGCCTACGGCGAGGCGATCTATGAGATCCCCGCGGGGAAATTGGACAAGGACGAAGATCCCATGCTCGCCGCCGGGCGCGAACTCAGCGAAGAGACGGGGCTCGTCGCCGAGCGGCTGGAGCTCATGTTCGTGCTCTATCCCACGCCGGGCTATACCAACGAGAAGATCTATATCTATGAAGCGGTCGGCGTGCGCGCGGGCAGGCAGCATCTCGACGAGGGGGAATTTCTCAACGTCGAATATCTCCCGGTCGGCGATGTCCTTGCAATGATCGAGCGCGGGGAACTGCACGACGCCAAGACCATCGTCGCCGTGCTTGAATATGTGCGCAGGCACGGGAAAGCGTAAAACGGCATAAAAAAGCTGCCCGCGGAGGGCAGCTTTTTTCAGTTGCAGCCGCAGCCGCAGCCGTGGCTCTCGCCATTGCCGCAGACGCAGGAAACGAGCGATTGGAGCGTGCCGTTCTTGCACATACAGTATACGAGCGCGGCGAGGACGGGCCAGCCGCAGCCCTTGAACACGCCCGAAGAAAACACGTTGCCGCACGTCCCGAGGATGAGCAGGATCATGAGGATCCAGAGATAGTTATTGCCGCCAAAACAGCAATTCATAGTATTTCCTCCCGTTTTTTTCGCAAATCGTTTTGCGCGGCCGCAGGTATGTAGGTTGCTGTTTTTCTGCGGCCTTTGTTACATCATATGACCGCCGCGCGCCTTTTGTGCGCCTTTCGTGCGGCACGGAAGGGGGATTTTCAAATTCTTTTTTCCGCCGTATCGTCCATTTGGTTGCCAAATTGCGTCAGATTTGCTATAATGAACGTCGGAATTTCCAAAAAACGACGGAGCCGCACGCCGCGGCGGCGGCATCCGTACGGGAGATCCCGCACATATTTTTTCTGCGGATACCTTTCGGGATCCGATGGAGGTCAAACATGGAACGCAACAGCAGCGGGCAGCCCGTCGAGGGAACGCCCGAAGCCGCTCCCGAAGCGGCGGCGCGGGAGCCGCGCAAGAAGTTTTTCGACGCAAGGCGCATCGCTTACTTCGGCGTCTTTGCGGCGCTCGAAGTCATCCTCCTCGTGTGGGGGAGCGCCATCCCGGTCGGCGCGACCGGCGCGATGCTCAACTTTTCCCTTCTGCCCATCGTTCTGGGCGCCATTCTTCTGGGACCGCTCTCGGGCGCGTTTTTGGGGCTGGTGTCGGGCGTCGTCATCCTCATCATGGTCGCGGCGGGCGCGCAGGGGGTGTTCTCCATCCTCTTTCTGGACGAACCCGTCATGATCGCGCTCATCTGCCTCGCCAAGACGACGGCGGCGGGTTATGTGAGCGGGCTTTTGTATCGCCTCATCCGCGGCAAGAACGGTACGGCGGCGGTCTTTTGCGCGGCAGCGGCGGCGCCCGTCGTCAATACGGGCGTGTTCATCCTCGGCTGCCTTTGCATCGGCGGCGCGATCGAGGCATGGTGGGGCAGCGCGCAAGGGATGTCGGCTTCGGCGTTTTATATCATCATCGTCTCCTTCGTGGGGCTCAACTTCTTTATCGAACTTGCCATCAATCTCGTGCTTGCGCCCGCGCTCAGCACGGTCATCCGTGTCGCGGAGAAACAGTTCCGCATCAGAAAAAAGAGGAAGAAATGATCCTTTGCATCGACGTCGGCAACACCAATATCAAGTACGCTGTCTTTGACGGGAACACGCTCAAGGTCTCTTTCCGCGTGTCCACCGACATGAAGCGCACGTCGGACGAGTACGGCGCGCAGATCACCGATATGCTCTCCGTCAACGGAATCTCCACGGCGGACATCGGGGGCGGGATCTTTTCTTCCGTTGTCCCTTCGCTCGACTATACCATCGAGCATATGCTGCGCGTCTATTTCGGCATCGTCCCCAAGCAGATCGCGCCCGGCATGAAGACGGGGCTCAGGATGCGCGTCGACAACGCACACGAAGTGGGCGCCGACCGCATCGTCAACAACGTCTCCGCGCTCAAAAAGTACGGCTGCGGAAAACCGATGATCGTCATCGATTTCGGCACCGCGACGACGTTCAACATCCTCGGTGCGGACGGCGAGTTCATCGGCGGCGTCATCGCGCCCGGCATCAAGGGGGCGCTGGACAGCCTCGTTTCGGGGACGGCAAAACTGCCCCGCGTGGAGATCGAAGCGCCGAAGAGCGTCATCGCGACCAACACCGTCACCAATATGCAGGCGGGCATCGTGTTCGGTTTTGCGGGGCTGGTGCAATATATCGTCAAAAAGATCAAAAAAGAGCTCGGTACGGGCGACGTGCTCACCGTGGCGACGGGCGGATTTTCCGAGACCATCGCCAAGGAGACCGACTGCATCGATGTCATCGACAGGATGCTCACGCTCGACGGGCTCAAATATTTATATGACCTGAACAGTTCGGAGGAAGCCTTATGAAAAAAGTCGGCGTTGCCATTCTCGGACTCGGCGTTGTCGGGGGCGGGACCTATCAGATCCTGACGGAGCACAGGGAGTTCTATCAGAGGACGCAGGATGTGGATATCGTGGTGGAGAGCGTGCTCGAGCTCAACCGCGAGCGTGCGCTCGCTCTGGGCGTACCCGAAGAGAAGATCGCGTCCAACATCGCGGAGATCGTCTCGAATCCCGACGTCAACATCGTCGTCGAGGTCATCGGCGGCATTGCGGCGGCGCGCGAGTTCGTGCTCGCGGCGCTCAACGCGGGCAAGACGGTCGTCACCTCCAACAAGGAGCTCTTCTGTAAATACTCGCACGAGCTGGAGCGCGCGGCGAAGCGTCAGAACGCGGGGCTGTATTTCGAGGCGAGCTGCGTGGGCGGTGTTCCCATCATCCGCACCCTTCTCGACGGCGTGCAGGGCAACAAGATCGGCTCCATGATGGGCATCATCAACGGGACGACCAACTATATCCTCACCAAAATGACCAACGAGGGCAAGTCGTACGAGGAGTGCCTCAAAGAGGCGCAGGCGCTCGGCTATGCCGAAGCCGATCCGACGGCGGACGTCGAAGGGTTCGACGCGGCGTATAAGCTCTCCATCCTCTCCTCGCTCGCCTTCCACACCAAGGTGCCCTTCGCCAAGATCTACCGCGAGGGCATCACGGGCGTTTCCAAGGAGGACATCGCCGACGGCAAGTCGCTGGGATATGTCCTGAAGCTGCTCGCCATCGGCAAGCAGACGGACGCGGGCATCGAAGTGCGCGTCCACCCGACCTTTGTCCGCCGCGGGCATCCGCTCGCCGCCGTCAACGACAGCTTCAACGCCGTCTATCTCACGGGCGACGCGGTGGGGGACGTCATGCTCTACGGCAGGGGCGCGGGCGCGCTCCCCACGGGCAGCGCCATCGTCTCGGACATCATCTATGCCGCAACGCACAGCGAGAACAAGTATTCCACCTTCAAGAATACGGCGGGTGCGGACAAGGACACCAAGTTTTTGAGCGACTTCAAGAGCGCCTACTATCTCCGCATCATGGTGGAGGACAGGGCGGGCATCCTTGCCAAGATTGCCGCGGTGTTCGGCAAGAACAACGTCTCCATCGTGGAGATGGTGCAGCGTCCCGCGGGCGAGGACGGGCGCGTCCCGCTCGTGCTCATCACGCACGAGACGCACGAGTTCGCCGTACGCAGCGCGGTCGCCAAGATCAACGCGCTCGAGGGCGTCGG
>CALVUC010000020.1 GCA_944363395.1 uncultured Clostridia bacterium
CCGGTGAGCATCAGCGAGCCGATGATCATCTTCTGGAAGATCGCGAACAGGATGATGACGGGAAGGACGCACATGACCGCCGCCGCCATGACGGGACCCTGGTTCTGAGGGTTGTTCGTGTTCATGATCGCCATTGCATGGGGCAGGTTGACCCACAGCGAGCTCGTAGGCGTCGTGTAAATCAACGATCCCATGTAGTTGTTCCAGCAGCCCATGAAGGACAGCAGTCCCTGCGCCACGATCGCGGGCATCGCAAGGGGAAGGATGAACCCGGTGAAGATACGGAAGTATCCCGCACCGTCGATCTTCGCCGCCTCGATGATGGACGTGGGCAGACCGAACAGGAACTGACGGATGAAGAACGCCGTCATGATCGCGCCGAACATACCGGGGATGGTGAGCGTCATCCACTGATTGTCGGGATCGAGCCAGCCGAAGGACTGGTACATCGCGTACTGGGTCGTCATGATGGAGGGACCGGGGACCATGATCGCTGCAAGCAGGACCATGAAGACCACGTCGCGACCCTTCCACTCGATCTTGGAGAACGCGAACGCCGCGGAAGCCGACGTGATGACGCCGACAACGACGGGGACGATCGAATAGATCAGGTTGTTGAGGACTGCACGCCAGTAGGAGAATCCCGTAGCGAAACCGGTGGAACCGCCGCCGACCATGCCCGTCGTGAACAGTTCGTAGTAGTTCCAGAAGAAATGGCGCTGCTGACCGACGTCTTCACGATAGTAAGGCAGCGAGTTGGCGGGCCACCACACCATTGCATTCAACTCACCGGACGTCGAGGAGTCGAATGCGTTTGCAAACGAACCGGCAAGCATCCACCAGAAAGGATATGCCATCAGGAACGCGCCGAAGATGAGGACGATATATGTAATGATGTCGCCGACCAGCTTTGCGCGCTTCTTGCTTGCGTTGTGCGTCTTGGTCGAGATGCCGAAGAACGCCCAGAACGCGCCCCATGCGTAGCGGAGAGGGGAGTAGTTTTTTTCTTCAGAAACAGTAGCGTTGTTTTCCATTTTTCTCCCTCCTTATTCCGCATTCTTCTTATCCAGCCAGAACTGGAAGAGTGTGAGCACGAGGATGATGATCGCAAGGACCATACCATAGGCGGCGCCGAGGCTCTGATAGGGCGTATTTGCCTGCGCGCCGGGCAGACGGATGACGCCGACGCCGGGGGACGCAGTCGCCTGAAGACCCCAGAACCAGATGAGCGAGACATACCCTGCCGTAAGCATATTGGGCTTGCCGAGGTAGGTCGCGTTCGTCGCGCTGCCGCCGACCGTCGGGAAGAACAGCTCGGGCTCCGCGTAGATCTGCATACCGCCGATGATCGCCGTGACCACGTTATAGAAGATAACGGGGTACAAATCGGGCATGGTGACCTTCCAGAAGATCTGCCAGCCGTTCGCGCCGTCGATCTGCGCCGCTTCCTTGGTCGCGGCATTGACGCCCGAAAGACCTGCAATGTAGAGGATGATCGTGCCGCCGAGACCCTTCCAGACCATCATGACGACGATCATCGTCTTGTTGAGAAGACCCTGCTGCCAGAACGGGTCGACCCCGTCCTTGACGCCGACCAGCGGCTGACCGTCGAAATTCTTGAACCAAGCGATCCTGGTGCCGAGCAGCGAGTTGATGACGCCGCCGTCCTGGAACAGCTTGTTGAAGGTAACGACGACCGCGACCGTACTTGCAACGCTGGGAAGATAGTACACGACGCGGAAGAAGTTGGCGCCCTTGATGTCGCGGGACATACAGACCGCGAAGAACATCGAAAGGATCATGCCGATCGGGATACCGATCAGGTAGAACACCGTGTTGAACAGCGTCATGCCCATCGAGCTGAGCGTGCCGAGATCGGCGGCTGCTGCATCCGCGGAGCTTGCCTGCACGTCGGTAAAGATGAACTTGTACCAGCGCAGCGCGTCCGTACGGATATAGTATTCACCCGTTTCCGCATTGGTGACGACGAAGTCGCTGAATACGTTCGCCTCCATGCCGTCGTAGTCGATCATGCCGCCGGTGAACATCTTGCCGAGGAACTCCCAGACATTGCCGTGGACCATACCGCTGTAGACCGTGAAGGACAGCAGGACCGCCATGATGAGCGCAATGTAGATGAAGAGTACCGTACCGACGATCAGGGGGACGCAGAACGTCCAGCCCCAGATATTATCCTGCAGCTTCTGCTGATTGATGGGCCGCCTTTTTTTGACAGCCACCGCTGCCTCTGCGACCGCAGACTGTTCTACGACCTCTTCCGCCGCCGCAGTGTTGTTATCGATCATTCAAATTCCCTCCTTTATCACTTGTGGCGGAGCGCCCTCCCGCGCAGGCGGGAGGGGTTCCGTACAAAGTTGCTCGTTTCCCGTGACGCTGACAAAGATCAGGTCTGGTTGTCGAGGTTGGTCTGCGACGTGAGAGCGGTGTTGACGAGGTACAGCGCGGGCGTGTAGATCGTTCTTGCCGCTTCCTTCTGCTGTGCAGGGTTATGCGCGACAACTGCGGTAAGATCGGTCAGATCGTCCGACGTATCGCTCTGAGAGAGGCTCGCCTGGTTGCGGTATGCAAGGAAGTTGGACGCCGAACCCGTCGCGTTGATGACGGTGATCCAGCCTTCACCGGGCGTGTACAGGGACTGCTGACGCGCAGAGTTCATGTACTGCATACGGATGGAGACGTCGCGCTGCTCTCTCGAGTAGTTGATCATGTGGAGGACACGCATGGAGTAAGCGATCATCGTCTTGCTCGTGGTTGCGGTCGTGAAGTCGCACAGTCTGACGTTCGCATACTGAGGATCGTACTTGACGTCTTCGCCCGTGGAGGCGATCTTCTTACCTGCGAGATACTCGGCGACGGTCTGCGTGTTCTTGTCGACGTAGCCCGATCTTGCCATCTCGACGGCAATTGCATAGTACTCATCCCAGACCTTGTTGCCCTGCGCGTCGCCTTCGGGCGTGATCATATCCTTGAAGGCGCCTTCTTCGTAGCCTTCGACGTTATAGTTGAGGTAATCGTTGCACTGCGAGACCACGTTGGGGATCTGCGCGCCGCCGTAGGTCAGCGTGACCTGCGCGCTCTCGTTGACGGTGAGCGCAAGGACGAGGGAGACGCAAGCCGAAGCCTTCCACTCCGCCTCGTCTGCGACGTGCGAGTTGACCGCGTAACCGACGGAGTCCATACGGCCGCCCCACTTGTCCTGACGAAGGAGCTGGTTGGCAAGGATCTCGCTCTCATCGTAGATCTTAATGCCGTTTGCAACGTTGCTTCTCTGGTTGTATTCGTTGTTGACGCCGTCGCCGGTCTGCTTGGTCATCTCGGTGGAGTACGCCTTCTTGCCGTCGTTCGTGTAGAACGCGTCGCGCGTTTCGACATAGAGCGAAAGCCTGTTGGAGACCGCCGTGGGAACGATACCGACGTTGAGCGTCTTGGTGTTGACTTCCTGGTACTCGGAGACGTCCCAGGTACCGACGCCGTAGAACAAGCTGCTGCCTGCAACGAAGGTCGCCTGACCGTTGAACGCCTTATCCGAAGCGCTGTTGACGACGTCGCCCGCCTGACCGACCTGCGCGTTCCACGTTGCGAAGTACTCATGGAATGCCGCGTACGCTTCGACGAAGTTCTCGCTGTTGATACCGTACTGGTTCTTCGCCATACGGGTCGTGCCGTCGAGGTTGGTCTTTTCCTGATCTTCGGTCGCGTTGCCGATATAGGACATGATGTCGCTCTCGCTGGTCGCGCTCGTCCATGCCCATGCGCCGCCGTCCTTGCTGGCGATGACGGTATCGCCGCGTTTCTCGTTCAGGGACTTGGAGTTGGTCTGATCGATGAAGGATGCGTCGTTGGAGTAAGCCCAAGGGTTGACGTAGCCGTTGACGCCGAAGGAGCCCTGCTCATACTGCTCGCCGCCGTAGACGTTCTGATAGCCCGACGTCGTCCATGCGCCGCCGTTGCCGCTCTTCCATGCCGCATAGTTGTCGTCCGTGCTCTTGACGGAGATGAAGCCGTCCTTGGCTTCCGACCATGCGTAGGAGTTGAGCATATAGGCGCAAGCCCAGTTGAGCGCGCTGTACTCCGTCCAGGTGAGAACGACGTGACCGGTGTCGGCGTCGTACGCAGCCTCTTCGTTGACGGCGTTCTCGTAGCCCTCGATGTCCTCGGTGATCGCAAACGTCTCGCCGGGGAAGCCGGGCATGACGATGGTGTAGCCCTTGTCGCCCGTGTAGGTAAGGACGCTGGTCGCCATCGGGTCGCCGCCTGCGAGCGCTTTCTCGTACGTCTCGTACTTATAGAAGTTGAAAGGCTTGTACGTCACGGGGACGCCGATCGCGATGAAGGGAGCTTCCTCGCCTTCGACCGCCTCGACCTTCTCGCCCGTGTAGGGATTGGTGTAGGTGCCGGTTGTAGCGTAGGTGATCGCGCCTTCCGATGCGCCCGTGTGCACGACGGCGCCGTCCGTCACCCAGTTGCTCTGATTGAGGAGCTGGGACTGGACCTTGCGCGCTTCGTTTTCCTTGAGCGTCGTGTAGGCTGCCTTCATCTCGTCGGTGAAGTAGTTGAGGTTGACGCCGAGCGCGAAGTTGGAGTAGTCCTTGGGGAGACCGTAGATGCTCGCCTTTCCGCCCGTCGCCGTGTCGACAAAGTTCGTTCCGTTGTACTCGATATCGGTGACGTTCTTGCGCCCGAACGCCGAGCCCGTCGTCGCATAGAACGCGAGCGACTTGGACCAAATGCTCTGGAGCTGAGAAACAAGCTCCGCATCCGCTTCGACGTAGCTGGTCATATCCAAAACGTGTCCCGCAGTGGCATAGGCGATGACGTTCTTGGGGGACAGGTAGATGATGTCTGCATAGTTGCCGGCGCTGATCTGATAGCCGAGCTGTTCAAAGTAATCGTTCTGATCGGGGTTGGGCTGGAAGTCGACCGTGATCTGATTTCCGCCCAGCTCGTCCGCGTGCGTTTCCGAATACTCCTTCGCCCAGTTGTCGCAGATCGCCTTGTTGGTCGCCGTATCCGCGTTACTGCAGAAAATGTTGACCGAAATGGAGTAGTCGCTGCTGCCGCCGCCACCGGTCGGATCGCAAGCCGTAAATGCCACTGCCGTACTTCCGACAAGGACCGTCGAAAGCGCGACAAGACCGACATTTCTCAGTAGCTTTTTTTTCATTGTCACACCTCTTATAATATAGATTATAAATTTCCCGCACAGATCCGACTCGGCTTTCTCTTGCCCGCCCGACGAACAATGGGGGGTGCCGGGAAAAAAGGGTGCAAAAAAGCGCCCGTCGGCAGTCGGCCGAGAGGTCGCCAAAAAGAATGAAAAACGGTCGGCAGTAAAGCCCCGCTTCCCGTTCCCCGCCTATTAGGAACGGCAAACGGCGCGATACGGTTTACCGAACGCTCCTCACGATCATGACTTCCCCCCGACGTCACATCTTGTACTAACCATATGATACCATGCCGCGGCGGCTTTGTCAATGGTATTTTTAAAATTTTTTTGTGAAAATATCATCTTTTTTTCGATTATTTTTGGTCGTTTTCACTAAAAAACCCTCCGTTTCGCACAGCGGAACAAAAAGGGAGCGGCGCCCGAAGCCCCGCTCCCTCAACATCTTGTGTTTGTAAAATCGCTTACCACATCTTGTGGGCGTTTGACCGCGCCGCTCACATTTTGGGCGTCTTTTCGTAATAGACGAATTCCCCGTCCTCGCCCGTCCGTTTCATGCCCGCGAGCAGCAGCGAACGCCCCGAACGCACGTTTTGGACAAAGTGCTTCGCCTCGACGCGCTCCAGTTCGAGCTTTTCAAAGGCATATCCCATGTACGCAGAGAGCGCCTCCGCGGCATACCCGCAGCCCTCGTACTCGGGCAGCAGCCGCACGCCGATCTCCGCCTCCGCCGCATAGCCGAAGCGGTGCAGGACGACCTCGCCGACGAGCGTCCCGCCGCGGTACACCGCGAGCGGCATCTCCATCTTCTCGCGGAAGAGCTTCTCCGCAAACGCCGCGAAGTAGGACGCGTCGGGCGCGTCGGGCGCGTCCTCCCGCCAGTCATACCCCCAGTAGCGGTTGCGCTCCGCATCCCCCGCGAGACGCGCGTAGGCGGGAACGTCCTCCGCCCGCAGGGGCGCGAGCGTGAGGCGGGGCGAGGCGATCTCGGGCAGATGGGAAACGAGATCGATGGGGCGGCGGGGCGTGACGTTGTACTTGCCGACGACCTCGCAGGGAAGATATTGCAGCTTGGACTTCCTGAGCCCCATGTCGCCCGCATCGTCCATGCGGTTGAGGTAGCGTACCCCGGAGGAAAACGCGAGCGCGAACTGCTGCGCGACCATCGGATAGGCGCCCTCGACGCCGTGCAGCGCCTTCTCGACGTGAATGACGAGCATATCGCCGCACGTCTCGCCGATGGAACAGGCGACGATGCGCCCGCCCGCGCGCAGCACGCCGCAGTGCAGCCCGAAGGGGACGATCTTCGGCACGAGCGCGTACACTTCGTCCATTTCCTCGTCGGCATAGCGCTCGCCCTTGGCGCGCTGGACGCTCTCGTATTCCCGAAGGAAGGCGACGAGTTCGTCCTCCCGCGCGGGATCGTACCTTTCAAACGTCCAGTCGGGACAGAGTTTTTTGAACTTGTTGACGTGATTGCGCTGCCCCGCGTAGCGGCTGCCCGCATAGGTGCGGAAGTTCTCCGCCTCGTACAGATAGTCCCGCCAGCGGCGGATGTTGGTGAAGGAGACGTCCGCATACCGCTGCACGAGCAGGGACGCGGCGCTCTTTTTTACGTTGGTGAAGTGCAGGCGCACCTCGTTGTCGCGGCAGTACCGCTCGATCTCGCCGACGGCGCGCAGTTCCGCCTCCCCGTCGCCCGTCAGCGAAAGGGGATAATGGAACCATACCTTCCCCGCGAACAGTTCCTTTAAGATGAGGCAGTCCTCAAAGACCGCAAAGGCGGGCGTGAAGAACTTGTGCCACATGAACTGGAACCCGAGGGAAAAGTCGGAGAGATGGGTGCGCTGCGCGCGGAAGAAGGGGGCGAAACGCACCACTTCCTCCTTTCCGATCTGTTCAAATTTCAGCATAGCCGGGTCTGCACGGCAGACGAAAAACTCCTTTCCCGCACCGCGTGCGGGCAGACAAAATGACCGCGGCCGGACGGTCATTTGCCGCGCAGCCGAAGCGCGTTTTTCCTTTTCAGAAGAGCGCTTCGGCTGCGGTTTGGTACGATTTTCGGGGGTACGTCCCCCGAGATCGGGTACCGTTTTTGCAAAACTTCTCCGCGCCGCTCACTCCATACGGTCGATGATGTCGAGCAGTTCGCTGATCCTGTCCAGATCGTCGCGCGTGTAATAATCGATATAGATGCGCCCCTTCTTGTCCGTCCCGATGAGCGAGACTTTGGTCTTGAGGGTGGAGCGCAGCCGTTCGACGAGATGCTTGAGTTCCGCGCTCGTCGCGGCGTTCTTCTTCTCCTTTTCGCGCTCGATCACCTCGGGCGGGTTCAAAAACTGCTTGACCGCGCGCTCCATGTCGCGCACCGACCAGCCGTTCTTCACGCACTCCTGCGCAAGCGCGACCTGCGCTTCCTTTTCGAGCGGCACGAGCGTGCGCGCGTGTCCCGAAGAGAGTTTGCCCTCCCTGACGAGCGCGACGACCTCCTCGGCGAGCGTCAGAAGGCGCAGCGTGTTGGCGATCGCGGGACGGGACTTGCCCAGCCGCTCGGCGAGCATCTCCTGCGTCAGACCGAACTCATCCATCAGCCGCTTCATGCCTGCCGCCGCTTCGATGGGATTGAGGTCCTCGCGCTGCAAGTTCTCGATGAGGGAGACCTCCTGGATCTCCTTCTCGTCCAGCTCGCGGACGATGGCGGGAACGGTCTCCAACCCCGCGCGCAGCGCGGCGCGGTAACGCCGCTCGCCCGCGATGATCATATACCTGCCGTCCATGTCGCGGTTGACGACGATGGGGCTGATGACGCCGTGCTCGCGGATGGAATTTGCGAGATCGTTCAGCGCGTTCTCGTCAAACGTCTTGCGCGGCTGATGCGGGTTGGGATAGATCTCCCCGACGGGAAGCTGCGCGGGGGCGCCGCTCTCTCCCATCTCGTTGCTCGCGTTCTCGTAAGCGCCTTCGGTATCGCTGAACAGCGCGGAAAGCCCGCGCCCAAGTCCTTTTGCCATCGGTTACTCCCCCTTTCCTTCCGTTTTCTTCAAAAATTCTTCGGTCAGCGCCGCGTACGCGCGCGCGCCCATACATTTCGGGTCGTGCAGAAGGATGGGCTTGCCGTGGCTGGGCGCTTCCGAGAGGCGGATGTTGCGCGGGATGACGATCTCATAGAGTTTTTTGGAGAAGAACGTCTTGATCTCCGCCGCGATCTGCTTGGCGATGAGAGACCTGCCGTCGTACATCGTGAGCACGACGCCCTCGACTTTCAGCGAACGGTTGAGGTGCTGCTGCACGAGCTTGATGGTGTTCATCAGCTGCGAGAGCCCCTCGAGGGCATAGTATTCGCTCTGGATGGGGATGATGGCGCTGTCCGATGCCGCAAGAGCGTTGATGGTCAGAAGTCCCAGAGAGGGAGGGCAGTCGATGAGCAGATAGTCGTACGCGCTCTTCACGGGTTCGAGCGCCGCACGCAGCACCTTGTCGCGGTTCTTTTTGTACACGAGATCCACTTCCGCGCCTGCAAGGTCGATATTCGCAGGCAGGATGAAGAGGTTGGGAAGCACCGTCTCCAGGACGTTGTCCCTGACGGGCTCCCCCTCGATGATGACGTTATAGACCGACTTTTTCAGGCTGCTCTTCTGAAATCCCAGCCCCGTCGTTGCGTTTCCCTGCGGGTCGAGGTCGATGAGAAGCACCTTTTTGCCCGCCTGCGCGAGATACGCCGCCATATTGACGCAGGTCGTCGTCTTTCCGACGCCGCCCTTTTGGTTGGAATAGGATATGATCTTCCCCATATTGCGTTACTCCCCGTCCTTGCGGGACGTTTCATCTCTCTCTTCTTTCCGGGAAGCGCTCTCTTCGGGCGCGTTCCCGCTCTTTTCACGGGCAGCTGCGCCCGGTCTCACGCCGAAGGGATCGTCGGGGCTGCCCTTATCGTGCTTTTCCATATATTCGAGCACTTCCGTATAGCTTGCGCCCTGCATGAGCATATCCACTTCCGCCGTATAGATGGTCTCGCGCTCCACGAGCACGCGCGCCATATTGTCAAGGATGCTGCGGTTTTCCGCGAGCAGCTTCTTCGCGCGCGCATACTGCCGTTCGATGATGGCGCGCACTTCGCTGTCGATGGTCGCGGCAGTCGCCTCGGAATAGCTGTTGCGCTCCTCGAAATCTCTGCCGAGGAAGACGGGACCGTCGCTGCCGTAGCAGATGGGGCCGACCTTTTCGCTCATGCCCCATTCGGTGACCATCTTACGCGCCATGTTCGTGATCTGACGGATGTCGCCCGATGCGCCCGCGCTGAAATCGTGGATGACCAACTCTTCCGCAACTCTGCCGCCCAGCGCCATACAGATCTCGTCGTTCAGCTTATTGATCGTATCCGAGCGGTCGTCCGTGTCGGGGCGGGAGAGGGTGTAGCCTGCCGCCATGCCGCGGGGAATAATGGACACTTCGTGAACATTATCGTTGTGCACGCACAGCTTGGCAAGGATCGCGTGACCCGCTTCGTGATAGGCGGTACTCTTCTTGTCCGCTTCGGTGACGACACGGCTCTTCTTCTGCGGCCCCATGATGACTTTGTTAATTCCTTCATAAAGCTCGAGATTGCCGATCGTGCTCTTTCCTGCACGCGCCGCAAGGATGGCTGCTTCGTTCAGAAGGTTTGCAATATCCGCGCCCGAGAAGCCGCTCGTCATGCGGGCGATGATCTTGAAATTGACGTCGGGAGCCAGCGGCTTATTGCGGGCATGGACTTTGAGGATCGCCTCTCTGCCTTTGACGTCGGGAAGGTTGACGTAGATCTGACGGTCAAACCTGCCGGGACGGAGCAGGGCGTTGTCGAGAATGTCCGCACGGTTGGTCGCCGCCATGACGATGACGCCTTCATTGGTCTCAAAGCCATCCATCTGCACGAGGATCTGGTTGAGGGTCTGTTCCCGCTCATCGTGACCGCCTCCGAGACCCGCCCCACGCTGTCTGCCGACGGCGTCGATCTCATCGATGAAGATGATACAGGGCTGGTTGCGTTTCGCGGTATCAAACAGGTCGCGCACGCGCGAAGCACCGACGCCGACGTACATTTCCACGAAGTCGGAGCCGCTGACCGAGAAAAAGGGAACGCCCGCCTCGCCTGCGACTGCCTTCGCAAAAAGCGTCTTGCCCGTTCCGGGAGGCCCCACAAGCAGAACGCCCTTGGGGATCTTCGCCCCGAGGTTGGAGAACTTCTTGGGCGTTTTGAGGAACTCGACGACTTCTTTTAGCTCCTCTTTTTCCTCCTCGGCTCCCGCAACGTCCGAAAAACGCACTTTTACGTTATTCGCAACGGGCGCTTTGGACTTCCCGAAGTTCATGATCTTTCCGCTGCCGCCGCTCATCGAACGCATGATGAGGTACATCGCAATACCGACGACGACCAGGAGACCGAGATAAATGATGGCGTTACTCCACCCCGCGCCCGCGTTGGGATCGCTGAAATAGATCTCCACGCCGAGTTCTTCCCACTTGGCAAGCAGATTGCTCTGCTCGTCGGGATCGTAGCCTTCGTAAAAACTCGGACCGTACGTCCAGTACGCGTAGGTGCGCTGGTTTGCGTCGGTGTAGCCGTAGATCGCGTATCCTTCAATGCGGACCATCTTGATGGGAGCCTCTGCGTTCGGATCGCGGTCGGCGTCTGCATTTGCTTCAATGAGATCGTTGAAATCGGAGAAACTGCGTTGTTTTGTCGCATTCAGCGTGTTTGTGATCAGGAAGTACAGCCCGACCCCCAGAATGACGACAAGAACGATCGCGATCACCGTTTTGACTGTTTTACTCAAATTCAAACTCCTTTCGCATGATTTGCCGTTTTGCATAGTATGTGCGTTCACATACTACTGCTATTATAGCACGAATTCGTTTGAATGGCAAGTCCTGCTATGAAATTCTTTCCGATTTTTCAAAAATATCACGTTTTTCCCTCATTTTGTCGGTCAGATGACGATTTTAAGGGCGTTTTTATGCGTGCGTCTGCTCATTTTGAAGTAAAAATGTTTCATGTGAAACGCTTTCGGAAATTTCGCCGAGAAAATCATGTTTCACGTGAAACAAGCGACGCAAAAACCGTAACGGGGTGCAGGAAATGTATCAGAAAATAAAGGAGCCCGACCGATCGGAGGATCATGCTGCCAAAGGTTAAAAATAGGCGATAATTATATCCAAAAACACCTCAAAAAAACCGTCCTACGCGATCTGAGAGCCAAAACTTAGGGCATATTTTTCCGATTTTCCGAGAAAAAATTCCACCATTTCGGGAGAAATACAGGGCAAAAAGAGGATAAAAAGGAGTGATTTTTACCTGATTTCCCTCTATTGCGGCTCTACGCTGTGGGTTATCAACAAGTTATCCCCAGAGCAATCCACATTTCCCCAAAATAGAAAACGCCGCCCCGAAAGGCGGCGTATCATTAAAATTATGGCAAAAGGGAGAAATATTGAAAGGTCGCAGCCCAGACAAACCAATCGGAGCGATAAATTGCGCCAACCACAAAACTTGCGTCGAGATAGACATTGATCGTGGGAACGCCGATCCAATAACAAATGGTAAGGAGCAAGTAGACGAGCACGAACGCCTCGCACAGACCGAGGAGTGCGCCAAAGAAACGATCGATGCCGGCGAAAAACTTGCAGGAATGCGCCAGCGCTTTGCCAATCATTCCAAGGAGAAACGCCCCAAGGCGCACAATGAGAAAAAGTGCAACAAAGGAGATCGCAATGACGATCCACCCTGCAAAGACGTCTCCGACGCCGCTTGCAGAAATGGCGCTCGTCAGTCCGAACCAATTTTCAAGACAATTTTTGAACGGGTTGCAGAAGGAAAAAGCGATAAAGACCGCAAAAATGGTACCCGCGATCTTACAGACGCCCTTGACAAACCCACGCCATGCGCCGAACAACAGCCCGACGAGCAGGATAAAGAAGAATACGAGATCGATGATCCAAGCCGACAACCGCATCACCTCCAGCTTTATTCCAACTGATTATAGCACATTTTTAAAAAAAAGTCACGCGGATAAGAACGATCGTTATAAAAATTTACTTTGCGGTCAATACTCCTCTGCGTACAAGGAGGCAGGATATGCAGCGAGCATTTCATTATCAGAACGGTATGGCGGAAACGGGGATCCTGCTTTCGCTGCAAAAGAGCATCGGAAACGGCAGACCTCCCGTCATCCTGTGTATCGGCAGCGATCTTGCGGTAGGGGACAGCCTCGGTCCCGTCACGGGGACCATGCTCACCCGCCTGCCGTCTGCGGGAAGGGGGTATCTGTACGGAACGCTCCGACAGCCCGTCACGGCAAAGGAAGCCCGTTATCTGACGCCCTTCCTGCGGCGCACGCACCCCGGCGCGCCCATCATTGTGGTGGATGCGGCAGTCGGCGCAGAGAGCGACATCGGTCTCATCAAAGTCTCGGACGGCGGAACGAGACCGGGCGCAGGAACGAATAAGTTCTTACCAAAGGTCGGCGACGTCTCCATTCTCGGCATCGTTGCAAAAAAGACGCCCTTCTCGACCGCTCTGTTCCAGCTCACGCGGCTGCGCGTCGTATACCGTATGGCGGAGATCGTCTCTCGGGCGGTCGACGCCTTCTGCACCGAACAATGCAACTATCTTACAAATTCTGTATCATAAGTAACATATTTTGAAAAAGAAAACGTTATATCAACTCTTTTGAGAATTTCTGCGAAACCGTTGACAAAGTGTTTTATCTGCGATACAATGGAGAAAATATCTGAAGGAGTAAAAATCATGGTCAAGACGACGAAAACCAAGACCTTTGATACCGATACCGCTACGGTGGTGAAGAAGGTCACGGTCGGCACGTTCGGCGATCCCGCGGGCTATGAGATGACGATGTATCTCACGCCCGAAGGTGACTATTTCCTTTACACGAACGGCGGCGCGGAATCCGCGTATAAGACGGAGAAGATCACGTCCTATACCAAGGCGAACGCCAAGAAGTGGCTGGAAGAGAACTGAAAAGAGATCCCGCTTGAATGCGGGATCTCTTTTTTATTGATATAACTATTCGCAAAATATTTTCCGTAAAAAATCGGCGCCGACATCATAAAACCCGCGGGAAAATGCGGCAGATCCATACGGCTGCATTTACCTTATATAAAACATCTCTTGCAGAAGGAATGCGTTCCAACCGCACGCCGCGTTATACAACCGCCGTGTCTCACAACGAAAAATAACAGACGCGGGAAAACGTCATACCTCGCGGACAAAACGATACATTTGCCGCGTTACACAACTGCCGTATCCCGCGGAAGGATGACGCGGGAAAAAGCGAAGCGCAAGGCACGTCACAAAACGCCGCATCAAGGGCAAAGATCTCAGCTTGCCGCAAAATGCCGTAAACTACAGGAAAAAACGACCTTTTTGCGCCGCGCCTGTGCCGAAGCCGCTGCTCCGCGCAATAAAAAAACGTCTCAGCCGCTCGTTTTACGGCGGAAATGGCGCCTTCCGCCATGCGTTTCAAAGGGCTGCAAGGCTCGAAATGGTCGCAAAAATGACAGGACGTACCCCGAAAATGCGTACCAAACGGCTTAAAACAGGCGCAAGGTCAGCGCTTTGGAAACCGCCGTTTTCCCGTCACGCTGTCGCAGACGATCTTATAGACTTCGACGATGGGAAGCGCGGCGCATTCCTCGGCAGAATATGCTGTCATGCCCGTATGTTCGAGGAGAAGTTTCAGTCCCTTCACGCGCTCCTCGCCCGTGCAGCGGGACGCCCTTCCGAAGGCAACGACGCTCTCATAATCCGCGGTCACGGAATGCCCCGTCTCCGCATAGCCGTGCAGGATATCCCATTCCAGACACACGCGGTCGTCACGCGCGAGTCTTTCAAGTTTGCTCCCCTCCGCCGCGCAATGAAAATAGACCGTGAGCACGCCGTTCTCTGCTTCATATCCGAAGGAGAGCGGCACGATATACGGCTCGCCGCACGTCGCCATGCGCATGACCTGCGACCTGTTCACAATATCAACTATTTCGGAAAATTCTCTTACTTCCCTGTCCCGTTTTCTCATACGCATCTCCTTTCAAAAAAAGGAGCAGCGGAGGTCCGCTGCCCTTTGTCAGTTGTCGCGATCGTCCTCGGTGTCCTTGCCGAGATAGGTGCCGAAGAATCCGGAGAAGCCGCCCTTTCTGTATCCCGTCGAGCTGCCGCCTTCGCGCTTGAAGCTGGTCCCGGAGGACTCGGGCGTTCCCTCGGCAGGGAGCTCGCGCTTGGGATAGGGTTTTCTCTCGCCGTAACGGGGCTTGCCGCCGTAGCCGCCGCGCCCGCCGCGGTCCTTGTTGTAGCCGCGGTTCCTGTCGCCGCGGTCACGCTTTTCGTACGGCTTCATGTTCTTGGGAATGATGACGACGAAACGCCCGGGCTCTTTGCCCTCGCTCTTGGTCGTCACGTCGGGATCGTCCATGAGCGCGGAGTGGATGATGCGGCGCTCATAGGGATTCATCGGTTCGAGGCGCACGCGCTTGCCCAGCCGCACCGCCTTCGCGGCAAGTTTATGCGCGACGCGGCGCAGCGTCTCTTCGCGGTCCTCGCGGTAATTCTCGCAGTCGACGACGACGCGCTTGTAGTCCTTTCTGCCGATGTTGGCAACGGCGCCCGCGAGCGTCTGTACGGCGTCGATGATCTCGCCGCGGCGACCGATGATGCTCTTTGCGGAGACCGCCGTCAGTTCGATGACGATCTTCTCGTCCTCGCTCTTGAGCTGTGCCGCGACGTCCGCGCCGATGAGGGGAAAGAGCCCCTCCAAAAAGGCGAGCGCCCGTTCTCCGTCCGTCTGCTTGGGTTTTACGGTGAGCCTGACCTGCGCGGGTTTGGAGCCGATGAGACGGCGCTTCCCTTCATCCAGAACTTCCACGTCGACGTCGCTTTGCTTGACGCCCAGGGCTTCCAGCCCCGCCTTGACGGCGTCCTCCACCGTCTTTCCTGTAAAGATGTTTTCCATGCCCTTATTCCTTCTTGTTTGTATTCTTGCGGGACTTGCCCTGATCTTTCCCTTCGCGCTGTTCTCTGTCGATCATCCACTGCGGCTTATAGCCGAGGTTCTCGCGCACCTTCTGCTCTTCCTTCTTCTTAAAGACGATCCCGAGAATGAAGTTGGAGATGAGCGTCACAAGGAGAGAGAACAAGCTCGAGATGAGCATATAGATGGTGAACGCCGCGCTGTACATGAAGGCGAACACCGCGTAGATGAGCGGCATGGCGATGAGCATGATCTTCTGCGTCTTTGCGCCCTGTCCGTCCACCGTCTGGTACTGGTTGCTCTCCTTCTGCGAACGCATCATGACGAACTGGGAGAGCACCATGAGCCCGATCGAGAGAATGATGAGCCCGAAATACCCGTTGGGCGCCTCCTTCTCCTCCGTCAGGCTTGCGGTGAGGTCCTCATAGTTCCTTTCCGTCAGGATGCTCTGGAGCTGCGCGGTCGAGCCGTCGTCAAACGTGACCTGCACGCTGCCGAAGTTCTGCTGGAACTTGGCATACGTCTCGGGAATGGGATGGTTGTACGAGACGTCGGGATACCAGACGTTCTCCACCCACAAAAAGTTTGCGCGGTTGTTCTCGTACCAATTCTTTGCGCTGTCCGCGCCCAATTTTTTGACGTAGCTCTCCGCGGCGGTCTCTTTGTTCTCCGCCGCCTCGAACTGCGCGTACGCCTCCGCGTCGTTCGCCCTGAGATAGGAGGAAAGACGCGCGGTATCGGCGTAATAACTCTTTGTCACCCGCGTCTCTGCGGGAGAGTATTCGTAATAGATGAATTTCGCCTCGTCCGAGGGGACGACGGAGAGAAGATAGTTCTGCGTCCCGCCCGCGGAGACCGCCTTCAGCGTATAGACGCAGCCGTCCTGTTCAAAACTTGCGCCGGGCGCGACGCTTTTTTCCTGCCGCGCGTCGCCCTCGCCGTATACGAGGGTATAATTTTCGCCCTCCGCGACGATATTGCCCCCTTCGTCGCGCAGGAGGGTATAGTCGATGCCCGCCGTCCCGTGCGCCGTGATGGCGCTGTTGTAGCTTGCGGACATCTGCACGAAGAAATCGAGGTTGGCGTAGCGGGAATAGGCGTTGAAGCCCTGGAACGCGACGATGATGACCGCAAAGGAGATGAGCATGGGCAGGCACGCCGCAAACACGTTGTAGCCGTTCTTCTTGTACAACTCCATCATTTTCTGGTTGTACATCGTCTTATCGTTCGCGTACTGCTTCTGCAATTTGTCCAGATCGTCCTTCATACTGCGCATGATGAGCGTCTGTTTTCTCGACTTATAGCGCTGATAACTGTCAAAGGGAAGGGTGATCGCCTTCAGGATGAGCGTAAAGCAAATGATGCCGACGCCGATGATGCCGACACTTTCGATGATCGCCTGCACGAACTGACCCAGCCAGTCCAGCCCGATCCTGTATCCTTCGCTGAGCAGCGGGATGCTCGCATTGATAAGCGTATATAACGACTGCATAGAATGGTTTCCTTATGTACCGCGGCAGCGCGTTCAGAGCAGCCACTTGCGCCTTGCATACCGTTCGGGGGCGGGATCGATCCCGCCCTTGGAAAAGGGATTACAACGCAAAATGCGCCATGCGCCGAGCAAGATGCCCCGCACGACGCCGAGATTATTGATACAGCGCTTGGTGTACTCCGAACAAGACGGCTGATAGGGACACATCTTCCGTGAGAGGTGTTCCTGATAAAAACAGATCGCGCGGATGCAGAGCCCCTTCAGGACGGGGCGGAAGAGCGTCTTTTTCAGATAGCCCGCGTTATTGCGGCAAAGGCTCCCGAGCGCGATCTCAGGCGAGCTTTTCCTTTTTGAACACCTTTGCAATGTCGCGCGCAAACGCATGATAGGAATACTCCCTTCCCGCACGCGGGATGAGAAGGACGAGGCAGGGCGCCTTCAGCTCGCGCGCGTGCGCGCGAAAAGCTTCGCGCAGGAGCCGCTTGATGCGGTTCCTGACGACGCTCTTGCCGTATTTCTTCCCGACGCAGACGGCGAATTTCAGCCGGTCGGACGGCAAAAAGACGATGGTGAGGCTCTCTGCGTGCGCCCGCTTTCCTGCCCGCAGGATCTTGGAAAATTCCTTTTTCTTTTTGATCCGCAGGATCTTCATTGCGCGTTACGCGGAGATGTGCTTTCTGCCCTTGTTTCTTCTTCTCTTTAAGGTGTTTCTGCCGCCCTTCGTCTTCATGCGCTGACGGAACCCGTGGACCTTGCTTCTCTGGCGCTTTTTGGGCTGATATGTTCTCTTCATAGAATTGCTCCTTCTTCTCTATATGGTTTTTGTTTGATTATAGGCGATTTCCGCGCCGCCGTCAAGCAATTATGCGGCGTTTCGGACGGGTAAAATGAGATACAGGCTGTCTTTTCTCTCCGCATTCTGTAAAATGAAGGGGGAAACGGGCCCGTTGAAGCAGAGGACGACGCTCTCTTCGTCCAGCGCGCGCAGCGCGTCCAGAAGAAATTTCGCATTCATGGAAACGGTCGTCTCCACGCCCTCCAGCCCCGCCTTGACCGTCTCGGAAACGTTGCCGAAGTCGGAGACGGAGGAAACTTTGACGCTTTCCGTGCCGATCTCCAGCGTGACGAGGTTGTTCTTGTCGCCGCGGATGAGGACGGCTGCGCGCTCGGCGGAGGCGATGAGTTCCTCCCTCGCGACGGTGACGCACGTCTCGAAACGCGCGGGGATGACGTTCTCCTTTTTGATGAACTCGCCCAGATACAGGCGGGAGACGACGGTCGTGTCCCCCTCTTTGACGAGCAGCATCCCGCCCTGCGTGTAGAGCGTGATCTCCTCGTTCGCGCCGTCCAACAGTTTTGCGATCTCGGAGAGGGTGCGCGCGGGGCAGACGAGACTCTTTTCCCCGCTCTTTGCGACGATGTCCGCCTTTGCTGCCGCGAGGCGATAGCCGTCCAGCGCGCACATTTCGAGCTTGTCGCCGAACTCCATCAGGCAGCCCTTGAGGATGGGGCGGGAATCGTCTGCCGCACAGCAGAAGATGACCTCGGAGATGATCTTTTTGAGCGCCTCCTGCTTCATCGTGAAGGAATTTTCGCCGATCGAGAAGTCGATGCGGGGAAATTCGTCGGCGGGAAGGCTCTGTAAAAAGCTGCCCGCGTCGCGGTAGGCGATCTCCAGCCCCTTGTCGCCCGTCGAAAGGCTGACCTCTTCGCCGGAGAGTTTGCCGATGAAGTCGGAAAACAGCTTGCCGGGGACGCAGACGTCCCCCTCTTCAAAGACTTCCGCGCGGACGGTCTTGCTGATGGAAAGTTCGCCGTCCGACGCAAGCAGGGAAACTTCGCTGCCGTACGCGGAGAGTTTGATGCACTCCATGATGGGCGCGGTCGTTCTCACCGCGCACGCCTTGCTCACCTTGACCACCGCTTCCGCAAGCGAAAGCCCGTCGCATACAAATTTCATACCGTCACCTCCCCGTGGCGCCCTGTATGTACAGGGTAATATAAGAAATAAAATAATAATAATAGTAATAGGGGCGGGGGAAATGTGGATAACTCGTCCCGTTCTCGTTTTCCCCGCAAAAGATACCCCTATTATAGCGAAAATACGCGGAAAATTCAAGCATTTTGCCCGAAAATTCAAAAGGGCGGGAGAATTTTCCTTGGGGAAAAGGCTGTGGACAGACGGGGGAAAGCGGAGGTCCTTTCGGGGAGAGCGGGGAAAGAAAAAAGAAGAAAAATTTTTTTCTCCGCCGCAAACGGGAAGAAAAGAGATAAAAAGCGGGTTATCCCCATGATTTTTGGGGATGGGGAAAAAAGTTTTCCCTATTTTCCCCGCACGGGTTGAAAAGATCGGAAAGGTATGGTATAATCACCGTATGAACACAAAAACCCCCGATCTTGCGGCGTGTAAGGCGCTGATCGAGCAAAACGCGCCGCGGTTCCGGCTTTTTTTTGACATCCTGACGGCGTACAATGCCCGCTTCAATCTGACTGCGATCACCAAGGAAGAGGAAGTTTTCCACAAACATTTCCTCGATAGCGTCGCGGGAGCCTTTCTTTTGCCCGCGGGAGCCGCCGTCACGGAGGTCGGCTCGGGCGCGGGCTTCCCCTCCATCCCCCTCAAACTCGTGAGAGAGGACCTTACGTTCACGCTCATCGAGAGCACGGGTAAGAAGTGCGACTTTCTCAGGGAGGCTTGCAGGGCGCTGGGGCTTACGGGCATGGAAGTGCTCCATACCCGCGCCGAGGACGCGGCGCGGACGCCTCTTCGCGAGCGCTCCGACGTGTGCATCGCCCGCGCCGTCGCGCCCCTTCCCTCGCTCGCGGAGTACTGCCTTCCCTTCGTGCGCGTCGGCGGGCGCTTTATTGCATGGAAGGGCGGCGCGGACGAAGTGCCTCTTGCCCGCCGCGCCCTGTCCCTTCTCGGCGGCGGGGAGCCGGACGTGTACCGCTACGACCTGCCGGACGGCAGCGGCGCGCGCACTCTCGTCGCGGTCCCAAAGAAAAAGCATACGCCCGCACAGTATCCGCGCGGCAACGGAAGGGAGAGAAAACATCCCCTGTAAGGAGAATCATGCGACTGACCTGCGCCCTGACGGGACACCGGGAACTTCCCGCCCGCTATGATATCAACGTTCTCTACGATGCGCTCGAAGAGCGCATCCTTGCGGGATGCGACCGCTTTTTGTGCGGCATGGCGCGCGGGTTCGACCTTCTCGCGCTCTCCTGTCTCATGGATCTGCGCAAAACATATCCCCTGACGCTCGTCGCCTGCATCCCGTACGGCGGACAGGAATACGCGGTGCGCGGCGCGGAGCGCGAGCTCTACCGCAGCCTGCGGGCGGCGTGCGACGAGGAGATCGTTCTCTGCTCCGGGTACCGCAGCGGCTGTCTCCCCGCGCGCGACAGGTACATGGCGGACAGGGCGGACGTCGTGCTCGCGTGGTGCGTCCGCGAGACGGGCGGCACGGCGTATACCGTCTCCTATGCGAAAAAGAAGGGAGTCGACGTCGTATTCGTGCCGCGCACGTTTGCAAAAGAGGACAATTTTTGACAATATCCGCGCAGACGGGACACGATCTGCGCGCTTTTTTTCGCTATACTGTCCTTGAACGCAACGTTCGGGAGGCAGTCATGTACGAAAAACGCGTCTGTATCGTCAAACAGCTCAGAAAGGGATTTTCGGCAGACGGCGGAACGCTTTCGGGCGCCGTCTATGCGGAGCGCATCGGCAGGGAACTCACCGTCACGCCCCGCGTCCCGCTCCCGCCGCCCGGGGACGGGACGTACCTTCTCATCCTGCGCGTGCAGGACAGGACGTTTGTCTTTTCTCTGGGAGAAGGCGCGATCAGGGCGGAGGACGCTCCCTCCGTCAGGGAAGGATTTGCGGCGCTCATCTGTCATGCGGGGCAGGACGTGGAGCCCGTCGCCTTCGGCAGGTGCGGGAGGTGTACGGCAGGCGCGGAGCAGCTGTTGTCGGAGGCGCAGAAAAAGCGCCCCGCCATCCCCTTGCCGCCCAACGAACTGCCCGCCATCGGACCCAACGTCCTGCCCGCGCCCGGCGTCCCGCTGCCTGATCCCGCCTTTCCGCCCGAAAAGGAAGGCTACGACGACGAGGCTCTCGCCGACGGCAACTATTACGAGACCGTCCCGCCCGCCGCGCCCGACGGCGCGCGCGGCGCGCTTACATACTACCATTCGGTGCGGGAGAAGATCGAAGAAGCCTTCCGCGGCGAACGGGACGAGACGCTCGCGCGCGTCTTTCCCCACTCGGAATGGGTCAGGAAGGGGGACGCGCTGCTCGGCGTCGTCTGCGAGGAGGGCGTCCCGCGCTATCTCTGCGTCGCCGTCAGGGAGCGCCCCGCCGCTCTGTCCGATAAGGCGGTGTTCGTCCCCCTCTCGCCCTTTACCGAGGAGGAGGGATACTGGATCGTCTTTCAGGACGCCGACACGGGGGAGTACGTCACGACGAGCGTCGAATAGAACGATAAAAAATTTTCATTACATCCATCGGAAACACGAAAGGCGGCGGAAGGGGAAATTTTGTCTTTTCCGTCGCTTTTTCTTTACAATCGTCAAAATTTGTGGTAGACTGTACGCTGGGATGCGAGGGGTATCTTTTCCGCCGCGCACCCCGCAGGAAAGAGAAACTTTTTCAGGAGGCAATTTATGGCATATCCTACCGCAAATAAGAAGGTCATCGCGTTCGTCGAAGAGAGCGCAAAACTCGGCTGCCCCGACAACGTCGTCTGGATCGACGGCAGCAGCGAACAGCTCGAACAGCTGCGCAGCGAAGCCTGCGCCACGGGCGAGATGATCAAACTCAATCAGGAAAAGCTCCCCGGCTGCTACTATCACCGCACCGCGCAGAACGACGTCGCCCGCGTCGAGGACAGGACGTTCATCTGCTGCCGCGAGAAGGAGAACGCAGGTCCCACCAACAACTGGATGGATCCCAAGGAGGCGTACGCCATGTGCGCCGAGATCGCCCGCGGCAAGATGAAGGGCAGGACGATGTACGTCATCCCCTATTCGATGGGCGTCGTCGGCTCCCCCTTCTCCAAGATCGGCGTCGAGGTCACCGATTCCATCTACGTCGTTCTCAATATGGCGATCATGACCCGTGTCGGCAACGCCTGCTTCGAGCAGCTCGGTCCGGACGGCGACTTCGTGAAGGGCTATCACAGCAAGTGCGATATCGATCCCGAAAAGCGCTATATCATGCACTTCCCCGAGGACGACACCATCATCTCCGTCAACTCCGGCTACGGCGGGAACGTCCTGCTCGGCAAAAAGTGCTTCGCGCTGCGCATCGCCTCCTACCTCGGCAGAAAGGAGGGCTGGATGGCGGAGCATATGCTCATCCTGGGCGTCACCTATCCGGACGGCAGAAAGAAGTATCTTGCGGCGGCGTTCCCTTCGGCGTGCGGCAAGACCAACCTCGCCATGCTCATCCCGCCCAAGCACTACCGCGACCTCGGTTATAAGGTGGAATGCGTCGGCGATGACATCGCATGGATCCGCGTCGGCGAGGACGGCAGGCTCTGGGCGGTCAATCCCGAGAACGGCTTCTTCGGCGTCGCGCCCGGCACCAACGAAAAGAGCAACCCCAACGCCCTTGCGGCGACGCGCAAAAACACCATCTTCACCAACGTCGCCCTCGATCCTTCGGACAACACCGTGTGGTGGGAGGGGCTGACCAAGCCCGCGCCCGCGCACCTCATCGACTGGCTGGGCAACGAGTGGACGCCCGATTCGGGCGTGAAGGCGGCGCATCCCAACTCCCGCTTCACCGCGCCCGCCGTCGGCTGTCCCTGCCTTTCCGATGCGTTCAATTCCAAGGAAGGCGTGCCGCTCGACGCGATCGTGTTCGGCGGCAGACGCGCGACCACCACGCCCCTTTGCTATCAGTCCCGCGACTGGGATCACGGCGTGTTCGTCGGTTCCATCATGTCCAGCGAGACGACGGCGGCGGCAACGGGCGCGACGGGCGTCCTGCGCCACGACCCCATGGCGATGAAGCCCTTCTGCGGCTATGACATGGGCGACTACTTCGCACATTGGATCGAGATGGGCAAGAAGGCGAGCAATCCTCCCAAGATCTTCAACGTCAACTGGTTCCGTCAGGACGAGAACGGCGAGTTCATGTGGCCCGGCTTCGGCGACAATATGCGCGTGCTCGACTGGATCTTAAAGCGCTGCGAGAACGCCGTGGACGCACGGGAGACGGCGATCGGCTATGTTCCCTATGCCGAGGACATCGACCTCGAGGACATCGACTGCACCAAGGAGACGCTGGAAAAGATCCTCTACGTCGACAAGGCGCGCTGGAGCGCCGAGGCGGACGAGATCGCGTCCTTCTACAAGCAGTTCGGCGACAAACTTCCCGCGGAACTCAAGGAAAGCCTTGCGACCCTCAAAAAGAACTGCGAGGCGTAAACGGCTCTGAGCGCCGCAAAGCCCGCATCCGCACAGCGGCGGATGCGCGGACGATGCGCGTACGTTCCGAATATAACGCAGTGCAGGCTGAGCGCAACGCAAAGCCTGCACTTTTTTTATGGCAAGGGAGAGGACGGCAGAATGATCGTACATAAGGGAACACGGCCGCTCTTCACGCAGCGGCTGCGCCTGCGGAGGTTCACCGCAGACGATGCGGCGGCAATGTTTGAAAATTGGGCGGGCGACGAGCGGGTCACGCGCTATCTGACATGGGATGCGCACAAATCGCCAAAAGACACAGAGCGTCTCCTTCGGCTTTGGTGCGCCGCCCTTTTTTTTGCGTCGTTCTCGGTCGGAAACCGTGAAAAAAATTGTATTTTTTGTCGAAAAAATGTTTTATATTCTTGACAATCAGGGGGGGGGGTGCGTATAATAGAAAATGTGAGCGTCCGGGCTCTCCCGGAACGCAGAGGAGAGAATATGAAATACTGTCAGTATTGCGGCAACGAGCTGTATGACGAAGCCGTGGTCTGCGTCAAATGCGGGCGGAGCGTCGCCCCGCTCCCGCAGCAGCCTGCCGTCAGGCAGGACAACTCGCTCGGCGAGGTCGCCAAGGTCTTTCTGATCCTCGGCTGTATCGTACAGGGTTGGCTTCTCATCCCGCTCGCATGGTGCCTTCCGATCACGATCTCCGTCTTTCACTGCCTGCGCGACAACCGTCCCGTCGGCACGGGGCTCAAAGTGTGCGCGCTGCTGTTCGTCAGCCTGATCGGCGGGATCTGTCTTTTGTGCATGAACGATGGCACATGACATCGTCATACAAATAAAATAACAGGAGAGAAATGATGAAGTATTGCACAAAATGCGGGCATGAGATCAACGACGACGCCGTCGTCTGCCCGAACTGCGGCTGCGCCGTGCAGCCCGCGCGCCCTGCCGCGCCCGTCGTACAGCTCAAGACCAACCGCGGGCTCGTGAAGTACATCCTGCTGTCCCTCATCACCTTCGGCATCTACGGACTGGTCGTCATGTCGGCGGTGAGCACGGACATCAACACCATCGCGACCCGCTACGACGGGAAAAAGACGATGCACTTCTGCCTGCTGTTCTTTATCGTCAGCTGGCTGACGCTGGGCATCGGCGTCCTCGTCTGGTATCACAAGATCAGCGCAAGGATCGGCAGGGAACTCGCCCGCCGCAACATCGGCTATTCCTTCGGCGCGGGCAGCTATTGGGGATGGAACGTCCTCGGCACGATCATCATCGTCGGACCGTTCGTGTACCTCCACAAGCTGTTAAAGGCGATGAACCTTCTGTCCGAGGACTTCAATATCAACGGCTGAAAACAGTTTATAAAAGAGCAGGCGCCGCGCCTGCCCTTTTTTTGCCCTTTCGCGTTGTTTCAAAGAAAAATTTTCTGAAAATTTTTCACATAGTAGTGACAGGTCTGCAAAGCGGTGCTATAATAGGAATGCGGGATATCCCGCAATTTGCAGCAAGGAGGGTACAACGATGGATCTCAACCTGCTCCTCATCCTCGTTGCGGCAGCGTTCGTGCTCGCCGTCGCCTATGCCGCCGTCAATTATCTTCTCGTCAGGCGGCTCAAAGAGGGCAGCCGGCGGATGCAGGACATCGCCGCCGCCATCCGCGAGGGCGCAAACGCCTTTTTGCGCTATGAATACCGCTCGGTCGCGGTCATCGGCTGCGCGCTCGCCCTGCTGCTGTCGCTGTTTATCGCCTGGCAGACGGGCGTCGCCTTCCTGTTGGGCGCATTTTTGTCGGGCGCGGCGGGCTTTGTCGGCATGAAGATCGCCACATACGCCAACGTGCGCGTCGCGCACACGGCGGACGAGACGCGCAGCCTGTGCAAAACGCTCTCCGTCGCCTTCCGCGGCGGCTCGGTCATGGGGCTTTGCGTCGCGGGATTCGCGCTCTTCGGCATCCTCGTCGTCTACGCCTGCTTCGGGATCGCGGGCGGGATGCTCACGCTCACCGCGGCGGGCGACATTGCCGCGCAGGTCAATCCCGTCACGGGACAGAGCTATAATTTTTCCGTCGTCCTCTCGGGATATGCGCTCGGATGCAGCGTCATTGCCATCTTCAGCCGCGTGGGCGGCGGCATCTATACCAAGGCGGCGGATATGGGCGCCGACCTCGTCGGAAAGACGGAGGCGCACATTCCCGAGGACGATCCACGCAATCCCGCGACCATCGCGGACAACGTGGGCGACAACGTGGGCGACGTCGCGGGGCTGGGCGCAGACCTTCTCGAGAGTTATGTGGGCGCGATCCTTGCGACCGTCATCCTCGCCATCGAGATCTTCGTGCACACGAACGCCTTCACGTCCCCCTCGCTGCTGCAGAAAATGATGCTCTTTCCCATCGTCTTTGCGGGGATCGGGCTGCTGGGGTGCATCATCGGCATTTCCTATCCGCTGCTCAACAAAAAAGAGACGAAGGATCCCCATCTGCGGCTCAATCTCTCCACCTGGATCGCCGCCGTCGTCGCGGTCGCGGGCGGCTGCGTTCTGAGCATCCTTCTCTTTTCGGAGGAGCAGGAACTTGCGGCGGCGGGGATGCGCGCGGGGCCTGTTTCGCCGTGGATCGCCTCGGCGGTCGGCGTCGTTGCAGGCATCGTCATCGGCATCCTCTCCGAATACTACACGAGCGACAAATACCGCCCCACGCGCTCGGTCGCGGAAGCGGGGCGCGGCGGTCCCGCGCTCACGGTGACGGGCGGCATGGCTACGGGCATGATCTCCTGCATCCTGCCCGTCGTCTGCCTCGGCGCCGCCATCTTCTGCTGCTATCTCGTCGGCGGGATGTACGGCGTCGGCTGCGGCGCGATGGGGATGCTCTCCTTCGTCGCGGCGACCGTCTCCGTCGACACTTACGGCCCCATCAGCGACAATGCGGGCGGCATTGCCGAAATGGGCGGGCTTGCGCCCGAAGTGCGCGCCATCACCGATACGCTGGACAGCGTCGGCAACACGACGGCAGCCATCGGCAAGGGCTTTGCCATCGGCTCCGCGGCGCTCGCGACCATGTCCATGATGAGCAGTTACCTGTATGCGGCGGCGGACAGCGCCCTTGAGAGCGCGGTCCTGTCCCTCAATATCGTCTCGGGCGACGTGCTCGTCGGCGCGCTGCTGGGGGCGGCGCTCCCCTTCCTCTTCAGCGGTCTGCTCATCCGCGCCGTCTCGCAGTCGGCGCAGAAGATGGTGGGCGAAGTGCGCCGCCAGTTCCGCGAGATCGACGGGATCCTGGAGGGTACGGGGCGTCCCGACTACAAAAAGTGCGTGACCATCGCCTCGCAGGGGGCGCTCAGAAAGATGGTCGTCCCCGCGCTCTTGTCCGTGCTCCTCCCCGTCGTCTGCGGGTTCGTGTTCGGACCGGGGTTTGTCGGCGGCATCCTCATCGGCGCGACGCTCACCGCGATCATGCTCGCCATCTATGCGGGCAATGCGGGCGGCGCGTGGGACAACGCCAAAAAGTACATCGAAAAGGGCGGCATGGAGGGCTGCGGCAAGGGCTCGCCCGTGCATGACGCCGCCGTCGTGGGCGACACCGTCGGCGATCCCTTAAAGGACACCGTGGGGCCTTCCCTCAATATCCTGATCAAGATCATGAGCACCGTCTCTCTGGTCTGCGTCGTCGCCTTCGGGCAGTTCAACCTCATGTCGCTCACGGGGCTTTCCGCTCTCTTCGGCTGAAAGGGTTGAATTTCAGAAAAAAATGTGCTATCATCGTTGTGCCGTGTCCAAAGAATTCAGGCGGGCATGGCTGCAAAAACGGAGAACGGTATGCAATTTTCGGACTATTTCCCCTTTCTGGAGGGGCGCGGCGTGACCTTCGAGCGCGACTATTCCAAGGGTACGGACACGACGTGTACCCAGATCTACCGCATCCGCAGGGACGCGGCGAATTACCTTGAATTCCGCGCGATGAGCGCACGGGAGCGCAGCCTCGTCGTCTGCGTGAACGGCGAAAAGCGCTTTCCGTCCGTGGAGAAAAAGTACGCGGGTTTCCTGCGCGCATGGAAGTGGAAGCGCCTTTTTGCCAAGCGGGACGAATGGCAGCTCGCCGCCGACCTCACGCGGTACGTCCTCGAAAAGACGGGGACGCTGTTCGGGATAGAAATATAAAAAAGTTCACGAATTTTTGCGAGCAAAGGCTCGTAAAAATTCCGTGAGATGAGAGAAAACGCCGCCGCGGCAGGACTGCGGCTCGTTTTCTCTCTGCAAGCGAATTGCAAGGGCTTTTCGTTTTCCTTCGCTTGCATTCACGCTTTCTTGGCGGCGCCAAGGTAGTGCGTCGCCTGCGGGCAAGAAATTGCCGCTGAAAAAGGCAATTTCTAAGTTCGGCATGCGCGCACAGCACACCGTGCTGCTGCGCATAACGCACGCCTCACCCCCCTAAGCCAAAGGGTTGGCAAATCGGGTCCCGCTGCGCAAAAAAACTCCCGGGCGCGTTCCCGGGAGTTTTTTTGCTCACATCACAACGATGTTCTTTTCGGTAAATTTTTCTTTGAGGTCGGCGGGGAAGTTCTCGTCGGTGATGAGCACGTCGATGTCCTCGATGTGCGCAAAGGTATAGGGCATGATCTTGCCGATCTTGGAACTGTCGAGCATCATGTACGTCGACTTCGCCTTGCCGCGTGCGAGTTTCAGAAGATCGGCTTCGATCTGCGACCCGCACGAAAAACCGTTGTCGGGCGTGAACGCCGAAGCCGAAATGATCGCAAGTTCAAAGTTGGTGTTGTCGAAGTACGCCTTCGCCACGGGCGAGGCGGTGGAAAGATTTTCCGTCATCACCTGCCCGCCCAGCATGGTCACGTTGATGTTCTTCTTCTGGGCGAGTTCGATGGCGACGGCAAGCCCGTTGGTAAAGATGTGCAGGTTTTTGTCGGGAAGCTCTTTGGCAAGATACATCGCCGTCGTGCCGCCGTCCATAAAGAGCGAGCTGTTCTCGTCAATGAGGCTCGCGGCTTTCTGGGCGATCTCGATCTTTTCGTCCGTGTGGATGGTCGTTTTTTTGGTGTAGGGCTCGCCCGAGACCTTCTGCACCTCCTTTACGGACATGGCGCCGCCGCGGACGCGGATGATGCGCCCCTCCTGCTCGAGCTGGAAAAGATCTCTTCGCAGCGTCATCTGCGAAACATTGGGGAACTGCTCGTCGAGCTGCTCCAGGGTGAGTTTGCCGCGCTTGTCCAGAAGTTCGGCGATCTCTTCGATACGGTCCCGTTTCATGTAATTCCTCCATAGTCGCTTCTATGTAAAATTCTAACATAAAACTGACAAAAAAGCAAGCGTTTTCCAAAAATAGATTGCGATTTTTCAAAAATTCTCCACAGTTGGTTGACGCCGTCAACGTTATCCCGAAAAACGGGCGGCGCGGGGTGAAAAAACTTTTCATGGAAAATTTGATGAGAATGCGGGCATTTTTTGCAAGAACGCTTGCCATTTTCAGGCACGGTATGCTAAAATAGAGACATGAAAGCCGAATTTCTGCGCGCATTGGACGAATATTTTTGCGCGAATTACTCCGACTATGTGCGCCTGAGCGCCATCGAAGGCTATGAGATGCCCGAGATGCTGTACGTCTCCGACGACGGCAACGTCGCCCGCCGCGATTCCGCGTGTATGCGCCTCGTGCATCAGCCGCGCTGCGAGGAACTGCTCGAACGCTTCAAGCAGTCGCTCGCCGATACGACGTTCACCTTCTCCTTTTCCTTTCCCACGCTGCGCGAGCGCTGGCACGACCGCTTTGAAAAGCACACCTTTGCGCGGCTCCTGCCCGAAGCGCTGCACCACAGCGGCGAGACGGCGGAGAGCGCGGGGGAAAAGCTGGACGTCGCGCCCCGCTATTGGCAGCGCATCGTCAAGGGCAGGCTGTATCCCGAAAAGAACACCATCCTCGCGCTGGCGCTCGTTGCGCGGATGCAGTGGGGAGACCTTGTCAACCTGCTCGCGGTGTGCGGGTTTGAATTCCGCGAGGACGAGGTACGCGACGTCGTCGTGCGCTATCTTCTGGAGCAGAAGATCTTCAATGAGGAGATGCGCGACGCCTGCCTTGCGGAGTATCGGCTGACCAACCTGCCGATCAAGGGCGTTTGCAGTCCTTTGGGGGAAGAGGCGTGAGCGACAGCCGCGGCGGAAAGGCAAAAGCGTTGGCAATTTGCTTGACTTTTGCATATCATATATAGTAAAATATCTCCGATATGTTTCGCCGTGGGCGGGAAGAGTACTTCATACGGACAGCTCCAGAGAGGGCGGCGCTTGCTGAAAGCCGCCCGCTGCCGCAGAAGGAAGGTGCGCCTGCCCGGTAAGGCCGGGGCAATGCCCGCGGCAGTCCGCCGTTACCGGACGCAACGAGGGGGACCTCCCGAAGTAAAGTGGGACCGCGCGCAAAGCGCCTTTACGTCATACGAAAGTATTGCGTAAGGGCGCTTTTCTGTCATTGACCGCCGCGGCGGCGTTTTCTCTCAACTCACGGAATTTTTACGAGCCTTTGCTCGCAAAAATTCGTGAACCTTCTCTTC
>CALVUC010000021.1 GCA_944363395.1 uncultured Clostridia bacterium
CCGTAAGGTATATCAAACGGCACTTCGACCAGCTCGTCTTGCGTTCTTCCGGCAATGTGTTCGTAGTAACAGTTATCGTCACCTTTGTAGATGTAACTATCCACATACTTCTTGCCGAGTTTAGCTTTCTTTTCGGCGCGGATACGCTCTAAAAGCACGCTTGCTGGCTCGTCGTTCGGTTCCTGCGGAACGAGCTTGCCCTGAATGGCGTATTGCAAAATAGATTTCTTGAGTTTGTCGTAAATCTCATTGTCCAGCTTCGTCGCTTGCTGTTCGAGTTTGTCGTACTCCGCAATCAACGGTTCAAACTTTTCTATCTCCGCGATAATCCTTATTTGTTCTGAATAAGGTGGTAAGGGAAAAAGCGATGAATTGCCACGTTGACTTCCGATTCTGGGCATTTTCACCCCATAGGATCCAGCCATAGCATAATCTACGAAATGGGGACTCATAAGAAAGGTTTGCGCATACCGTGCGTCAATGTAATGACCGAAATCAAACGTCAAGATTTCCGTAGTACAATAACCGTCATCGTCGGCGACAATTACTTTGTTCAAATATGGGCGTAATTTACTATAAAGAACATTGCCTTTACAAAAGCGGTGTTTATCGCTCTTAGATTGAGTTTCTCCCATGGTTTTTTTTCGAAGTAGTGTTCCTGAGTCTCTTTCGATATCCTCCAAATCAAGCACCCAGCTTAATGAATCAATTTTATTTACCGTTACGGTATCATTTTGAGCAAAATCTACGATGTAACCTAATCGCACCCACACCCAACTATCGGGTATTTCAAAGGGCAAATCGTCGGTGATATCTTTGACTTCCGAGCCCACCTTCTCATAATGGCGATTATCGTCACCCTTGAAGATGACAGAATCGTTCTTATCTTTCTTGATTTTCCCTTCCTTTATCAGCCGCTGCTTTTCGGCGCGGATGCGTTCGAGCAATACGGACGCGGGCTCGTCGTTCGGATCTTGCGGGACGAGCTTACCCTGTATCGCCAGTTGCAGGATAGATTTTCTCAATTGTTCGGCTTTCATTGTATGTCTATCTTCTCCTCCAGCAAGCGGCGCTCTTTTTCGATATAGTTTTGCAGTTCTTCCTCTGTAGGCAGCGTGAACTGATACTTTGAGGCGAAAATATTCTTTTTATCGTTCAGTACAGAATATTTTACTATGGCTTCGCTCTTTTCGGAACAAAGGATAATACCGATCGTAGGATTATCGTCTTCGTTTTTATAGAGCGCATCGAACATGCGGATATAGCTGTCCATTTGCCCGATATCCTGATGCGTGAGCTTGCCGATCTTCAAATCTATCAGCACATGGCACTTCAATATGCTGTTGTAGAAAACGAGGTCGAGATAAAAATCTTCGTCATCATAGCGCATCCGCTTTTGACGGGCAACAAAACAGAACCCTTTGCCGAGTTCCAGCAAAAAGCGCTGCAAATTGTCTATCAGCGCCTGTTCGAGCTTGGATTCGCGCAGAGCGGGATATTCATTCAGCCCCAAAAACTCCAAGACGTATGGGTCTTTTATAAACTCCTCTGCAGGAACAGCGCTCAACTTTTCTTTGGCTTCCGAAATTACGGGCTCTTTGTTGCGGCTCATCAAAAGTCTGTCGTAATAAAGCGTGGAAATTTGCCTGTCGAGCTGCCTGACGGACCACCCTTCGGAAGCGGCTTCCCTAATATACCAATTGCGGGCCTCGGCGTTTTCCACGCGCAAAACGGTGCGGTAATGCGACCACGTCAATTCGGTACACACTGTGTTCCAATTCGGGAAAGCGAGATAGAAGGCGCGCATATTGCGAAGATTCCGCTCGTCGAATCCCTTGCCGAAATCTGCCGTCAGCCTTTTTGAAAGTTCGGAGATCAGACGCGCGCCATAATCGGCCCTTTCATCGCCGCCTTGCTGCTCGACGATATTTTTGCCGATCTGCCAATACGCCATCACCATCGCGGCATTTGTAGTTTTATAAACCTGTCCGCGCGCGGATTCGAGTATACTTTTGATTTGGCTATAAAATTTGATGTCAATGAGTTCATTCATTTGTTTTATCTCCGAGCAGCGCCATAATTTCCCCGAGCACCCTGTCTATATCCGCGTCAAGGCTGGCACGCTTTTCCCTGTATTGTTGGATCAGATCCTGTGGCGCGAGGATCTCTTCTTCCTCATGCGGGAAGCCACACAAATCGATATTGTAGCCGAGAGCGGCAATCTCTTCCGCCGTGTATTTCTTCGCCTTTGGAGCATCGTCTACGATGATCTCTTCGCGGTTTCCCCACCATTCGATGGCAGGGGAGAAGTGTTCCAGCTTCATCGGCTTGGTCTTGGAAAAGTGCTTGTATCCTTCCGGCATATCCAGACGGTAAAACCAAGTTTCTTTGGTAGGATGCGACTTGTCGAAGAAGAGGATATTTGTAGTGATCGAGGTATAAGGCGCAAAAACGCTGCCCGGCATACGGATCACTGTATGCAAATTAAACTCGGATAATAGCTTCTTCTTTATTGCCACTTTCGCGTTATCCGTGCCAAACAGGAACCCGTCCGGAAGAATTACTGCCGCCCTTCCGTTCGTTTTTAAGCGGTACATGATAACAGACATAAACAAGTCAGCCGTTTCGCTGCTTGCCAAATCAGACGGGAAGTGATTTTTGACCTCCGTCTTTTCGTTGCCGCCGTAGGGCGGGTTCATCAATACGACTTCAAACTTGTCCTTTTCAGTATAATCCAAGATATTATGCAGCAGAGAATTATCGTAGTAAATTCGCGGCGTGTCCACATCATGCAGCAACATGTTTGTCACGCAGAGAATATACGGGAACTGCTTTTTCTCTATGCCGAAAATAGAATTGTAGATTTTTTCTACGTCATCGGTGCTTTTCTTTTTCTTCTCCAGTTCTTTCAGCCAACTTATCAAAAAGCCACCCGTTCCGCAGGCAAAGTCGGCGCAGTGCTCTCCGATTTGCGGATCGATCATCTTTGCCATAAAATCGGTGACGGCACGGGGAGTGTAAAATTCACCGGAAGAACCCGCACTCTGTAATTCACGAAGGATCGTTTCGTAAATTTCGCCAAAGGCATGGCTCTCTTCATAATCGCTTAAATCCAGCTCGTCAATTACGTTGATAACTTGACGAAGGAGCACGCCGTCCTTCATGTATGTATTGGCGTCTTCAAAGGTCGTCTTGACAATGGCCTTCTTGATGGGCGTAGAGGGATCGACTTGGATACCTTTGATGAGAATATTTCCGTTGGGATCCTTATAATCCTTACCTTTCAATACGGGGAAAAGAATGTTGTTGACGAAACCCAAAAGCGCATCTCCAGTCATGCCTTTTCCGCCCTCTTCGTGCGCCCAATTACGCCAGCGGCAGGGATCGGGGATGATCGATTGATATTTGTCGTCCTCAAACTCCCAGTCCTGTTCCTTGGTATCGTAGACTTTTAAGAACAAAAGCCAGGCGATCTGCTCAATGCGCTGTGCGTCGCCGTTGATGCCTGCATCGTTGCGCATGATGTCGCGCAATCGCTTGATAAATCCTGAAATATTGCTCATTTGTTATGCCGCCTTATAAATTTCCTGTTCAAGTTCTCTTACCGCTCGGATATAGCCCTCTCTGCCGCCGAATAATGAAGCGATTTTTGCGGGCTTCCCAAACTTGATAAACGGATCGAGCTTGAGGACATCCATATCTTCGATTTCATAAATACCGCTGTCTGCGTATTTTTCCAGCAACGCTTCCAGCACTGCTCTTGCTTCGCCGCCGTATTTTGCAAACACATTACGCTTTTTAACGTTTTCAGCGCGATCTCGCCGCGTCAAAGGCTTTTGGTCGAAGGCGATATGGCAGATAAAATCAAAGTCATCGACATCACTCATGCCCTCATCGGCTTTGATCTGTTCCAAGTCAATACCGCGTTCACGGAATAATTCCTGAATTTTAGCCTTTTTCTCTTCGGCTGACCATTGCAGAATAAAATTATCTAAAGATGAGAACGTGCCGTAAATGCTCGCTTTTGTATAATCAATAATACTCTCCTGCCGCAAAAGCTTTCCATCGGTATCATAATAAGCAGCTATTTTTTGTGTTACCATTACCTTACAGCCGCGGCTGTCTACAACATACTTATGTTTCGGATCAGGAGGCGGTAAATTCGGCACAATAATATCTCCGTCAGGCTCTTTGTTTTCGACATGACGGAACTCTTCATCCTGTTCGATCGGGCCGTCCCAATCGGGATCGGCAAACAATCTGGTCACGCCGCGGAAATCCATGATAACGAAGTGCGTTTTCCCGTCTTCGTAGCGCAGTCTCGTTCCGCGGCCGATGATTTGCTTAAATTCCGTCATGGAACCGATCATTTCATCGATGACGATCAGCTTGACCATTTTGCAGTCTGCACCGGTGGAAAGCAGCTTTGAAGTAGTGGCGATCACCGGGTATTTAGCAGATACGGATATAAAATAGTCGAGCTTGCTCTTGCCGTAATCGTCGCTGCCTGTGATCCGCACAACGTAATCCGAATCTTCCGCGCACATATCGGCGTTCAACTTTGTAAGAGCAACGCGCATTCGTTCTGCCGCATCTTCCGTTGCGCAGAAAACGATCGTCTTTGCCATTCTGTCGGTCGCTTTGAGATAATTTGTGATCTCGGTTGCAACCATGTCAATACGGTCCTGAATGATGATGTTGTAATCGTAATCGCTGTTATTGTAGATACGATCTTCGATTTCATAGCCATAGATATCGCATTGACCTTTGCGAGGGCGCCATTCGTCATCAATATCCGTCTTTATGCGTATGACCTTGAAAGGAGCGAGGAACCCGTCGTCGATGCCTTCTTTCAAGCTGTACTTATAAATCGGCTCGCCAAAATAATCGATATTGGATATGTACGAAGTTTCCTTCGGCGTTGCGGTCATACCGATTTGCGTGGCAGAGGAGAAGTATTCCAGCACTTTACGCCAACGGCTCTCTTCTTTTGCGCTGCCGCGATGGCACTCATCCACGATAACGAGATCAAAAAAATCCTTATCAAAGAGTTGCTTATAGTGCGCAAGCGTTTCTTCGTCCGTCTCTTCTTCGGTCGTCTTGTTCCCGACAAGCTGTTGATAGAGGGAGAAATATACTTGATGGGAAGTAATCGTAGTGCGGTCGTCTTTTGCAAAATTGATCTTATGGATAACCTTTTCGAGCGGCTTAAAATCGCCGCTTATCGTTTGATCGACAAGATTATTGCGGTCGGCAAGATAAAGTATCTTTTGCTTTACGCTGCTCTGCAACAAGCGATACACGATTTGAAAGGCGGTATAGGTTTTCCCTGTTCCCGTCGCCATGACAAGCAAAATGCGGTTTTGCCCCTTTGCGATGGCGTCTATTGTGCGGTTGACGGCAACCTGCTGATAATATCTCGGAGGATAAGTGTTTTGGCTTGTATAATATGGCTGATTGATGAGGGCAAGTTCTTTCTCCGATAACCCTTGTCCGTCGTTTATTTCGCTCTGATAGCGGGCAAACAATTCCTCGGGTGAGGGAAACTCGTCCAACGCAATTACGCGCTCAACTCCTGTAATGAAATCAAACTCTTGGAAGGCGTCGCCGTTAGAGCTGTATGCAAACTTGACGTCAAGCATTTGAGCATAGAGCTTTGCCTGCTGCATACCAAAAGATACGCTGTGGTTATTGTCCTTTGCTTCAACCACGGCGAGCGGATTGTTTTTTGCAAAATAAAGCACATAGTCCGCTTTTTTTGGCGCTTCACGATTTACAATGTTGCCGCGGAGATTCACTTTGCCATCCGTAAACCTGAGCTGGGTCTCCATCGTAATCTTATCCTGCCAGCCTTTTGACAAAATTGCCGGCGTGATAAAATTCAACTTGATGTCCTCTTCGGTCATCTGCTTTTTATCTATAATGCCCATAACGCTCTCCTATGTTCTTATAATTTCGTATTATCGGAAGTTAGGGGGTATAATTATTTCCAACTAATGTGAACCATTTTTTCTTCATAATCTCTTATTGACCTTGCATAGTTAGGCTTTACAAGATCAATATCGTATCTATTGAAGATTTGATGTAATATAAACTCAACAAAACGCCCAAAACTTATATTTGCAACAACAGGTATTCGACAGCTCGCTATATTTGATAATGTTAAATGGCTAACAGGGTGGTCACTCTTAAATTCATCAGAATTATAATCGGCTCTAATTATTAACGGGAAATTTAATAGGTTGGAAGCATTATCAGCATTTTGATACGATTCCCAACTGTCATCATACATATCATCATCATTATAATCGTTTAAAAATGGCTTAATAAAGATAATTCTTTGTTTTGTAATAACATCTTTACTAATTAAGCACTGAAATAATATGAGGCTTCCATCTTTAAATTCTATATTAAATTGATTATGCTTGAATAAGCTATCATATAAATCCATAGATCTAATAGAACTATCATATAGAACGTTTGAATGTTCATTCTTGGTATAATACTCCAATTTGCATTCATTATTCTCATTTTTGTATGATAGCTCATTGTGTCTTAAGATGAGGCCATCTTTATACAGCCTGTCTATGATTGACTTGTAGTTCTTAATAATATTTTTAGCAAATGTACTAGTCATTTTCTTCATCATTACTGAACAACTTAAATAGCTCTTCTTTTGTCTGAACTCCAAATAGATCCTGAGCCACTAACAAAGGATCCCTTTTATTATCTGTTATAAGCTTTTTTATTGTATCTCTAGTTTTGTTGAGCGCGTCTATATCCGCTTTTGACAAATCATTGCTATATGTTTGTATTTTTTTCAGTTGATCTTTAGTAGGATATGGCGAAAACACTAATTTATAATTATTCTCTTCTACAGAGTTAAATTCTTCCATAAGATTATCCATTGATTCCCCATAGCCAATCACAGTAACCCAGCCTTTACTTCTTGTCATCGCTGTAAATAATGCATTTCGTAATTTTAGTTGGTCAATATTATTTATAACTTGTTGTGCGTTAATAATGTAAACCATATAAGTTTCATTACCTTTGGCACGAAAAACGGAAGAATACACTATTGAGTCATCCCTAAAAAATTCCTCGGGATTATTTTTCCCTGCATAATGAATGGAAATAATATTTTGTGCGTTTTTTAAGTTAAAATAATTTTGCTCCGCATTAAATGTATCAAGATCGATAATCATAATATCTTTTGTAATCAAACAATCATTATTTTGATTGTCAGCAATGCTTTCGATTAGAAAATCGAACTGTTCTTCGGCGCTATTGCATTTTTTAAATGTTATTGGATTATCAATTTTAATTACATCTGGACTGGTTTCGTTAGGTCTGTACAGAGTTGCATTTTCTCCAAATTTTAATTCACCTTCACTATTGTATCCTATTGAGTCCCAGACTTGCAACGTCTTTGGCATTTGAATGGGCAATTCATTATTCCTATAAATCCCCATGCCTAGAGCATGAGCTGCGACAATTACCTTTCTCTGATTCCGGTAACAAACTCGCAATGGTGTATCGCTAGCAATATCTTTACCAAAAAGTTTTGTTGGACTATCCATTGTTTCTCCACCCAAATTCTGCAATTCATCATATGCATAAACAATTCTATCGTCCTTTACAACATTTAAACACAACTTAAAAAATTCAGACTTGAAGTCTTGAGCTTCGTCAATTAATATGCAATCAAATTCTTTCTTTAAAGGCTTGTTCTCCGAAAGTACAAGACCACAAATTTTGCTAAATACATCTTTCGCCGTGCGAAAATAGAACCTAGCTTGACTAAAATTTAAGGCTTGAATCTCGTTGTGAAGACATATTTCATAATAGAGCCCGTTGGCATTTGCTGATCCCCATGCGTGCATTACACGTATTTTAGAATTGTCTATCGTTAAACCATCTGTCAGCTTTTCATAATAATCACTTATTAACTTTTCAAGTTGGTTCTTTTGGCTTCTCGTCGAGTAAGTTACAACAATATTCCAATCAGGGTGATCGATATGAAGCTGCGCTGCTTTTCTTGCAATGATTATCGT
This sequence comes from uncultured Clostridia bacterium, assembly GCA_944363395.1. Lineage (GTDB taxonomy): Bacteria > Bacillota > Clostridia > Christensenellales > Borkfalkiaceae > Gallimonas. Next base: position 8,055 of record CALVUC010000021.1, read on the forward strand.
TTTTCCGCTCCCAGCCATACCTCTTATTCGTTGTATCCCACGCGAATCTGTAACGATTGCTTTAAACTGATCGTCATCATAACTTTCGATATAATCATTAATTTCATTTATTATAGCGCTTTTGGTGTTTGGTTTAAAAGATCTTCGCTCTCTTTTTACAGTACCATAGGCGCCTTGCAATGCAGCATTGATTTTTCTTAAAGAAATATCCTCAAGTGAAACACGACATTTTTCATTATCTTTTATATATAAAATGAAATCTTCCAAGGTCTTGCAGATTATATAATTTCCATTATTGGTTGTTTCATTATTTTTAGAAATTGTAATTGTAACAATTTCACATATTAATCGTCTCTTATCGAGCATTGTGGGTGTTTTCTTCAATGAGGATTCTACTAAATTATATATATTGTCTTGATATTCACAAATTGAATCCAAAGAACCATTACAAAAATTACAAATGTATAAAGCCTTATCTGTAAGCAATGCATATTCGATAATAAACTTATCGGCAAACTGACCACCTTTTAGTACAGGAAATCCCGCGTAAGATTTATAAACAGAAATTTGAGGTGTTTGACGAATTTTGTCATCTAAGGTCTTTATGTCTTCTATGTTAGGGATATTTGCATTTTCATTTAGTATTTTCATTTTATTTTCCTCCTCAATTTTTCCTATAAATTTCATCCAACGTTTTGCCAGATTTGTCTTTCCACTCCGCCCAGCCGTTGATCGAGCCGCCGAGAATAAATTCTCCGGCGCCGCTAGGTGTGTTGAATTCAAGCGTAACTTTCAAGATATACTTATCCGCCTGCTGGATGATATCCCCCTTTTCAAGCAACTCTTTTCGCTGTTTGTTATACTTTTCAAGATTTGCGGGTTTTGCAAGATTGACCTCTGAACCTTCCAGCACCTGAAATTTATCACCGTCATAAACGCCGTATGCCTTAATCCCATTGCGGGTCGTATGGAAAACAGACGATTCATTCAGGCTTGCCCTTGCATTGTCCAGCTTATAGCCCTGCGTCGCCATGATGAACTGTATTTCCTCGTACACCTCTTCAATGGAAGGAAGGTCGTACTCATCAATTTCATACTTGGGCTTGACGGAGTTTTCCACCTTATAGCGATTGGATTCATGCGCTTTGATAATGGCGTATTCTTCCAGACCGCTGATCATATCGAGAGAGAACGTCTTGCTGTCGGCAAGGAACATGATTGCCTTATTCCAAAAATCTTTGGAACGGTTGTGGTCGTCCAGACGGACAACTCCGTTGCGCGTCTGCCCTATGTAGATCTGTGCGATCTTATTTTCGTCGTTTTCATTGATGAGATAGTAAATACCGGGGCGGTTGATGCCTGTGATCTTCTTTGCCTCGGCAAGCAAAGGGCGCGGAATGACATAGGTTGTCATCGTCGATAGATGACGTCTGATCGATCGGATGCCGTCGGGCTGTCCGTTATGGTAGATGGTTTCAAGTTTCTTACTTGTTGCCATTGCTAGCCTCCTCGTTGATGACATCCATAATATCGCCGACGTTGCAGTCGAGCAGCTTGCAGAGCTTTAAGAGGACGTCCATTGAAACGGTCTCATTTTTTCCGAGTTTGGCAAGCGTCGTCGTGGAAATATCTGCCTGAAGGCGCATTTGCGTCTTGGTCATTCCCTTGTCGATGAGCAGTTTCCATAACTTGTTGTAGCTGATCGCCATACAGTCACCTCGTCCGGATCGTATTACGAAGTAATTATAGCATATCCGCACGAGGATTTCAATAGGATATGCGAAATTGCTGATATATTATTTGAAAATAGTGCGGTATCCAACCGTATCGGATTCGATACGGTTAAATATTCCTATTCCGAAAAAAGGTGGCTTTCCACCTTATCTCGGAGTAGAGGGAATAGGAGCAAATCGCAAGGGCAAAACGGGGCGCACAAAAGAACGGCAGCCCGTATGAGCTGCCGTTTGACTTTGTTCCGAATGGCTTTTTCATGTTTCCCTTATGTTACCTGCTCTGTTGCACCTGCGGGACCCGTCGGACCTGCGGGACCTGTCGGACCTGTCGGACCCGTCGGACCTGTTGCACCTGCGGGACCCGTCGGGCCTGTTACACCGCCCGAGGGGGCGGGCGCGGGATAGGCGAGATTCACCCCCGTCTCCGCCGAACAAGCGCGGCACAAACACGGCTCGCAAAACCACCATTCATATCTCATGTGTTTCCTCCGTTGATACGAAACTGAGCATGGAGCGGCGACTCTGCCGCCCCCTTCATCCTATGCGCGCATCCCGTGCGCGTGTGCGCGCGAACGGACAAAGACATCCCCGCCGGAACTCCGACGGGGATGCCTTTCCAAGATATGGGGGGAGTAGTGTGATCTGAAAAATATTTATGCTTGTAAATCGTCCTCCTTGCAGAAGATCCTGATATTGCGGAAGGACGCCCCGCATTCGTTTGCGAAGATGCCGAGCCCTCCCTCCCGATAATCGTACATTCTGACGGACATCGCCACACCGCCGATATAGCAGACTGCGACCGTCCCCTCGACGATGATCGTAAGATGATGCCAGACGCTCTCCTTGAGCCCGAGCGGGCGCTCCGAATCGATCATGAACGGCACGTCGCCCGGACGGAAATTGCGGTCAAAGCACATCCTGCGGTAGACGGGATCGAACTTGACGAAGTAGCCGAGATCGTACGTCTCGTTCATACGGAGCGCAAGTCCGAAGTCCTTGCCGCATTCGTCCGGTCTGATCTCGCATTCGATCTTACAGTTGCGGGGCAGCGCCCCGAACATCACGCGCGCATAGCCGCCCTTGCGGAGCGTATACGCGCCCTCTTCCTTTGACACGTCCCCGAAGCGGGAGACTTCGCAGACGGGAAGTTCCCTGTCATACTGTGCCGCGATCGCATCGGGGCAGCGGACGAAGAGCGTTCCGTCGGCGTTCTGGACAAGTTCATGAACGACGAGCGTTCCGCCCCATTGCCGGGGTTTGTAGTCCTCGTCCCCCTCCCGCGTCGGATCCCAGCCGATGACATAGCGGCGTCTCCCGTCCGAGACCGTCTTTGCCGCATAAAAGCTGCGGGCATCGAAGGTATCCGAAGGCGGCGCGATCCACGGGCCTTCGGGCGAACGCGCCATACGGTAGCGCGTGGAAGTGCGGTCGGAGAACTCCGAGAATACAAAATACCACCAATCGCCCATACGGAAGAGATCGGGACACTCGTGCGCATAGTAATTATGGGGCGCATAAAAGATGCCGTCCGTCTTCCAGCGCACGAGATCGCGCGAGGAGCACTTCACCGTCACGCCCCGTTTCAGGAAGGGGCCCTCCTTCTCGCGGGCGGCGAGCAGCATGGCGATGTGGTCGCCCTCGCGGTAGACGAAGGGATCGCGCCAATCATGCGGTTCAAAGGTATCCGGCGCGAAATAGCGCAGGTCCGTCTTGTGAAAATGCTCCGGGTCGCTCCCGACCGCCAGCATCACGCATTGCTCGGGACGCCCCTGTTCTCTCAGGTGCGGGTTATGCCCCGTATAGAACAGATAAAACGTATCGTCATACTCGATGACGCTCCCCGTGAACACATACAGGTCCTCATCCTCCTTCCCGCCGCGGGGAAGGATCTCGACGGGACGGGAATAGGTCACGAAGTCCTTGGTCTTGACAAGATACCACGGCACGCCTTCGCCGCAGCGTTCCGCATCCCGATAGTCGTGAAGGTAATAGAGATAGAATACGCCGTCCTTATAATACGGGATGACGTCTGCGGCGACTGCCTTGCCTTCCGGCCTGAAATACATAGTCCACCTCGCTCATAGTCTGGTTATTTGTCGCGGTCGGTCCTGATGCGCACCGCGGCGACAGCCGTCACCGCGGCGGCGATGAGGAAGGAAAAGATACTGATCGTAAATTCGGCGCTCGGTTTGGGGACGATGATGAGGCAGATGACCGCGATCACCGTAAAGACCATCCCCATGCGGAACATTATTTTATCAAGTTTGCGATGTCCCATTGCGGTAGCTCCTTCGCCTTGCGGCACAGGACGATCCTGCCGTCCTCTTCACAATAGCCGATCTTTCCCTGCCCGCACGCCTCATCCGCGTAAAGGCAGCGCTGCTTGAAGCAGCAGCCTTCGCCGTCGTGCGCCGCTTCCAGAGAGCGCAGCGGCGGTTCGGGCTTGTGTTTTTCGATGTGCGGATCGGGAACGGGAACTGCCGTGAGCAGCGCCTGCGTATAGGGATGGCGCGGCTTGGAGAGGATATCCTCCGTCCTGCCGCACTCCACGCATTCGCCGAAGTACATGACGTACATCCTGCCGTTCTGCGCGACGCAGCGCGCCGTGGAGAGATCGTGCGTGATATAGATGATGGTGATGCCCAGCTCGCGGTTGAGCCTGCGGAACAGTTCGAGCATCGCAAAGCGGAGCGAGACGTCGATCATGGAGATGGGCTCGTCCGCGACGATGAGTTCGGGCGACATGGAGAGCGCCCGCGCGAGCAACACCCTCTGCCGCTGCCCGCCCGAAAGCTGATGCGGGTATTTTTTCAAAAACTGTTCGGGCGGCGTGAGTTCCACGAGCCGCAGCAGATCGCCGATCTTCTCTTTGAGGTCGCGCCGCATCCCCAGCCGCTTGCGGATGGGATAGTAGAGCGACTGATAGATGGTGCGCGCGGGATTGAGCGCCGCATAGGAATCCTGCTGCACGAACTGCACGGCAGCACGGTACTTCTTATAGTCCCACGGCATACAGGAATAGACGTCGATGCCGTTGAAGGCGATCTTCCCCGACGCGGGCTTCAAGAGCCCCGTGATGACTTTGCCGAGCGTCGTCTTTCCGCAGCCGCTCTCCCCCACGATGGTGACGATCTCGCCCTTTTCGACGGAGAGGCTGACGTCCTTGAGCGCGTGCAGCTTTTGCGGCGCGCCGAACACGGGCGTCTTTTTTTCATAATAGACGTTGATCTTATCGAGTTCCAGCAGCATCCGTTCCCTCCGCAAATCGGTGGCAGCACACGAAGTGCTCCTCTTCGGCAGCGTGCATCTGCGGGCGCTCCCTCTTGCAGATCTCCATGCACGCCTTGCAGCGGGGCGCAAACACGCACCCTTCGGGCAGGGCGAGCAGATCGGGGACCTCGCCGCCGATCGCCTCCATTTTGGAGAGATCGGCAAACAGGCTGGGCGTGGCGCGGATGAGCCCGTCCGTATAGGGATGCAGCCTGTCATCGAACACCTCGTAGACGGTGCCGTACTCCATCAGCCGCCCCGCGTACATGACAGCGACGTAATCGGCAAACTTGGCGACGACGCCGATGTCGTGCGTCAGCAGGATCATGGTGATGCCCTTTTCCCGGTTGATCTCGGAGAGGATGCGGAAGATGTAGTACTGCGTGATGACGTCGAGCGCCGTCGTCGGCTCGTCGAGGATGATGACCTCGGGCTCCAGAAGGAGCGCGAAGGCGATCATGACGCGCTGCTTCATCCCGCCCGAGAGCTCGTGCGGATAGCAGTCCATCACGCGCGGGGCGTCCAGCCGCACGCTCTCCAAAAGCTGCGCGATATGGCTGCGGTACTCCTTATAGGGCTGCCGCACGCCGTGATAGTACGCCGTCTCGTAAAACTGCTCGCCGATCTTCATGAGCGGGTTGAGGGTGCTCTGCGACGCCTGAAAGACCATGGAGACGCTGCTCCAGCGATAGGCGGCGAGCGCGCGCTTGTCGAGCGAGCCGACGCTGACTTCGGGCGCGTCCTTCCCGCGGAACAAAATGTCCCCTTCCACCATCTCCCCCGGAGAGGAGATGTTGCGCAGGATGCCCGAGACGAGCGTCGTCTTGCCGCTGCCCGATTCCCCGACGATGGCGGTGATCTTGCCGCGGACGACAGGGAGCGTGACCTTGTCCACCGCACGGATGGAGACGTCCTTCATCTTGTACTCGATGGACACCCCTTCAAACTGTAACACATTGTCCATGCCGCCCTCCTTCAGTTCTTCCGCAGGCGGGGATTGATGGCTTCGTCCAGCCCGTCCGAGAAGAGGATGGCGCCCAGCTGAAAGAGCATGATGAAGATGATGGGCGCGAAGAGATACAGTCTCGCCTCCGGCACCACCATCGCGCCGTAATCCATCGCGTTGAGCAGGATGGCGCCCCAGTTGGTGGGATCGAAACTCGCAAGTCCCAGGACCATGATGCCGACGCTGCTCGTGATGGCGCTGCGGATGACCATGATGAAATTGATGCAGATGAAGCTCATGATGTTGGGCAGCAGCTCGCGGAAGGTGATGTGCGCGCCCGAGAGGTTGAGGACCTTGCAGATCTGGATATAGTCGCGCTCCTTTAAGGAGATGATCTGCGCGCGCACCGCGCGGCTGAGCCCGCCCCAGCTGAACGCGCTCAGGACGATGGCGAAGGAGAGCGTCGACTCGATGGTGAACAGCGTCCCCATGATGAGCAGCACGGGAAAACTGGGAATGGTGAGGAACATATTGGTGATGACTTGCAGCACCTTGTCCACCCATCCGCCCGCAAGCCCCGAGATGAGCCCGATCACCGTGCCGATGACGACGGTGAACACCGCCGTGAGCAGCGCGATGCCCAGCACGCTCGAGGAGCCCGCGACCATCATGCGGAACACGTCCCTGCCCATGTTGTCCGTCCCGAGCGGGTGTTCCCACGAGATGCCCGCAAAACGGGCGTCGTAGTCCGGCGTCGGATCGTAGGGAAAGACAAACTTCCCGAAGAGCGCCATGCAGATGAACACCGCAAGGATGATGAGTCCGGCAAATGCCTTTTTGTTGTGGAAGATCGTCCGGAAAAACCGTCCCGTGCCGCAGGCAAGATCGTAGAAAAAGGTCTTGACCTTTTGCAGGATATCGGAAAAAGTGAGCTTTTCCGCCGCCCCTTCGGCGGGGACGGGTACTTGTTTCTTCATACGCCCCTCCTGATGCGCGGATCGATGAGCGTGTACACGGAATCTGCGATCAGATTGGCGAGGATGATGACCACGCTCATGAAGAAGAACAGTCCCTGCATGATGAAGTAATCGCGCGAGGCGACATACGACGAAAAGGCGTAGCCGATCCCGGGGTAGGCAAAGATGTTCTCCATGATGGCGCTGCCGCCGAACAGCGTCGCAAACGACAGGGCAAGCGACGTGACGAGCGGGAGCCGCGCGTTCTTTTTTAAGTACTTTCTGACGATGACGCGCTCGGGAAGCCCGCGCGCGATGCCCGCGCCGACGTAGTCCTCTCCGAGAACGCCGATGGAACTGCCCTTCATGCTCAGCGCCCACGCCCCCACGCCCGTAAAGACATAGGCGCAGATGGGCAGAAAGCCGTGATAGAGGCAGTCGCCGATAAATTGCAGGTTGAAGCCGACGGGGGTCGTGATGTCATACGCGCCGTAAGTCGGGAACCACCCCAGCGTATATCCGAAGATATAGAGGATGATGAGTCCGAACAGATAGTCGGGCAGCGTGGAGGAGACGACGATATAGGTGGAATGGACGGCGTTCTCCACGCCCCTGCGCTTGTACGCCATGCGCGCGCCGATCATGGTGCCGATGAGGTAGCTCAGGATGAGCCCGCAGCTCGCGACGAACAGCGTCCACGGCAGCGCCTGCGCGATGATCGTATTGGTCGTCAGATCGTTGATATAGAGCGACCTGCCGAGGTTCCCCTGAAAGAGCCCGCTGTAAAAGCGTCCGAGCTGGAGGAAGATATTTTCCTCCGGATCGAAGTTGAGCAGCTGCACGGCGAGCCGCCTTGCCGCCTCATAGCTGAGCTGGCGCTGCGCCATGAGCTGCTGGGTATAGTTTTCCACGACGTCGCCCGGCATCAGGCGCATGAGCAGGAAGGTGACGAGGCTGCATAAGAGCAAGGTGACGAACGCGATGAGCAGACGCTCGAAGAAGTACCTGTGCTTCCCGAGGAACGCCCACACCTTTTTTGCGGCAGCCCTGCATTTTGCGGCGGCTGCGCCGCTCATGCCGTCTCCTCCGACGCCCTCGGATACAGCGTGCCGTCGGTGAGGACGGTCCCGAAGGAATAGAGCACGTTGATCTTCGCCCAGGCGTCAAAGTCCTCCCCTTCCGAAGGGATATAGGTGTAGTTGCGCTGCGCGCGCACCTCCTCCTCGTGAGGGAGCCCCGCGACTTTGCCGATGTTCCAGAAGGCGCCCGTCACATTCTGGAAGAACTGCACGCCGTACAGATTACGCGCCATGCCGACGACGAGATCGTCCGTCGTCGCGGCGAGTTCTTCGGGATCGGAGATGGAATAGATCCCGGGGAACACAGCCGCCGCCTCGAAGGTCCCGCCGTCCATTCCCGTGAGCTGCAGCGAGGGACGCGCGCCGTAGAGCGCATACCCCTCCTCGCCGTCCACATAGCGCGGGACGTGACACAGATCGGTGATGGGACCGTCGTAGGCGTAGGAGAAGGAGCCGTAGGGCATGGTCATGTTGAGATCGGTCCAGCAGGCGACGAGGTCGATGCTCGTCCCCTGTTCGATGGCGTTGGAGTAGAACGTCCCCCATTCGCCGTAGCGGTTGAGCGTCGTGGGGATCCCGAAGGCGTTCAGCTGGCTCGCGGCGACCTCCGCCGACGTGCGGAAATAGGAATTGGAGCCGTCGTAGGCGAGCAGCAGCGTCACGGGTTCGCCGTTGCGGTACCACTGTCCGTTCTCCTTGGTCCAGCCCTGCGCCTTGAGCAGTTCCTCCGCCTTCGACGTATCATAGCTGTAGGTGAAGTGCTCGGCGAGATAGGCAAGCCCCTCTTCGGACATATACTGCTCCGTCTCGCTCGGCGCCATCGTCATCATGGGATACCACGAGGTGATGGCATAGTAGTTGGCGATGTTCTTGATCTGATCGCGGTCGAAGATGTACTGGAACGCCTCGCGCACGCCCGGCGTCCAGATCTCCTTGTCGAGGTTGAAGAGAAGCCCGATGGACCCAGGGTCATAGATCTTGTAGTGCGCCATGTTCTCGTTGCGGGCAATGATGCGCTCCAGAACGTCCCGCGCGGGCGTGCCGTCCTGATAGTCGATGGTCCCCGCTTCGAGCTGGGCGTAGATGGTGTTGAGGTCGTTGACGCCGTTGATCGCCTTGATGTTCTTGAAGCCGATCTTTTCGACGTCGTAGTAGTCCTCGACGCGCGTCAGGATCATCTGCGTGGAGGACATCTTCTCCATCTTATACGGTCCCGTTCCGATGAACCAGTCCGTCGTCACGTTCCTGTAATCCTGATAGTTGGACGTGTACGCCGACATATTTTCGCCGCTGATACGCTTGCCGAAGGGAGCGAGAACGTTCGCATCGACGGTAGGGCAGTTCTGTAAGATCTCCCAGCATTTGTCCACCTGCGTCTTGAACACATGATACGGCACCGCGCCCGCCTTGTCCTGGCTGAGCATGAGATCTTTGATCTCGTCGCTCGGCTCCAGCTCGGGACGCCAGTAAAATTCGACCGTCTTGTCGTCCGCGGCGACGATATCGTAGATATACTCCGTGACCGTGCCGTGGTTGAGGATATAGTAGCCGCGCACGTCGTCGGCGACGAAATCATGCCCGTCGTGCCATTTCGCGTCCTCCTTGAGGTGGACGCGCGTGACGATCTCGCCGTCCGCATTCTCATCGAGGTGCTCAAAACTCTCCGCGAGCTGATAGACGACCTCGTTGGAGATGCGCACATAGCGTGCAAGCCCTTCGACGGTGAAATAGTTCAAAGGACCGATATTGGCGCCCGAATTGAGGTGAGAGCCGACGCCCTCGCGCGTCCAGCTGGAGAGATAGACGAAGGTGTCGCTGTCCGAGATGGTCGTCCCCGTCCCGGGCGCGCAGCCCGCAAAGGACGCCGCCATGGCTGCCGCGCAGAGCGTGGCGGCAAGTTTTTTACCTTTCATGAAAATGATCTCCCGTCATACTGACTTATTCCGATCCCCTCCGGATGAGGACGGGATCGAGCTCAATGTGTTCGCGCGCCTCGTTTCCCTCGAACGCGCGGCGGATCATGCTCTGGATCTCACAGATGATGCGCTCCTCGTCATGCCCGACGACGGTGATGCCGAGCGCCTGCGCCACGGGGGAATCGTCGTAGGCGACGACGCCCGTCTCCCGCCCGACGGCGACGCCGCGCTGCCGCAGCACGCGCACCGTCTGCGCCGTCAGAAACTCCGAAACGGGAATGATGCCGTCGGGGGAAAGCTCGTCCAGCAGCCGGGCGATCTCCTGCGTGCGGTCCCCGCTGAGGGAGAGCGTCGCGAGCAGGCGTTCGTCGGGGACAAGCCCCGCCTCGGCAAAGGCGTCGAGGTACCCCTCCCGCCGCCCCGTCGGAAGGGCGCTCTCGCCGTCCAGCAAAAGGATCCTGCGCCGCCCGCTCTCGAGCAGGGTGCGCACGGCGATCGTCGCGCCCAGGCGGTCTTTGACGATGAGCGAATCGACGTCGGAATAGCAATTTCTGAAGAGCTGGATGAAGCGCACGTTCCTTGTGCTCTTGATCCTGCGCTCGCATTCCGCGGAATAGGCGGAGGGCGTGAACAGGATCATGGAAGCGCGGTGTGCGATCTGCGAGAGCATACAGCGGTATTCCTCATCGGCGTTTTCATCGGAGAGCCCGATCATGAAGTTCATGTCGAGCGCGTAGAGCTGCTTTTGCAGTTTGTGCGCGATGTCCGTGAAAAAGTTGTTTTTGATGTTGGAAATGATATAGCCGACCGTATTGGGCTGCGACGACTTGAGCGATGACGCCAGAGAATTCGGCACATAATTGAGTTCCCTTGCCGCGTCCAGGATCCTTTCGAGCGTCTTTTTGCTCACGAGCTCGGGCGAGGAAAACGCCCTCGAAGCCGTTGCGTGCGATACGCCTGCCCTCTTTGCCACATCTTTGCTTGTTACTGCCATGATAGTACGACCGCTCCCGTTCCTTTGTACGCAGCAAGATCTGTCTCCGTCACGTTGACGTCAAAATCATCCACGTTAATATAAGCATACTCGGAATCGGAGCAAATGTCTACTATTTTTAGCACAATATCCTGTCCGATTTTCGGGCGAAGGTCGATGAGCACGCGGCGCATCCGTCCGTCGCCATATTGGGCGAAATAGGGATTTTCGACGCGCAGGAGAACGGTGTCCCCCTCGCAGACATCGACATAGCAGCCCTCACCCGCGCCGATGAGGAAGCTGAGATAGCCCGTGCCGCCGAGCGTGAAGGAGGAAGAGACGAGCTCGCCCGTTCCCTCCGCGCTGCTCTGCGCGAGGTAGCGCGTCTCCGCGCCCAGCCTTCCGTCGGGATCTTCCGTGACGGAAAAGTCCCCCGTCACGGTCCAGCCCGTCAGGTCGCCGCGTTCAAAATAGGCGTTCTCGATGGCGGGCGAATAGACGTAGCCGCGCGCTTCGGCGCACCCCGCAAGGGGCAGGAGCATCAAAAGAGCGGTCAATGCAAGAGCGGTCTTTTTCATCGCGTACCCTCCATTTCCCAGATCTCCAGCGAGCGCACCGCCGCGTCGCCCGTGAGCTCGATCCCGAGCGCATCGGCAAAGGTCGGGCGGATGGTCGTGGAGATGTTGTACCTGCCGTTGACGATGACTTCCACGCACGAGCGGTCAAGGTAGATCTCCAGCGTGAGCGTCTCGCCCGCGGGCAATACGCAGCCCGACTGCATCCCGTTCTCGATGCCCACGCCCGAACGGGTGGTATCGAGCACGATCCTGCCGTCCGACGCGGTGTAGGACAGCGTCGTGAGTTCCTGCTGGAAGAATTCGTTGACGGCACTCTTGCGGAAGACGATGCCCGCAGACGTGCAGCCCGAAAGATCGAATTCGAGTTTGATGTGCAGCATATCGCCGCGTGCCGTGAGAGCCTCGTTGACCGCCCCGACCGTCGCGGAGGAAACGTCCGCGAGTTTTTCGCCGTGCAGCGACTCGTAGCGGCTGTCGAAGGCGAAGATGAGTTCGCCCGTCTCGTCGTCCAGCGTGAGCGTTTTGCCGAGGGTGACATAGTTGGTCCAGCCGCTCGACTTGACCTGCGCGGCGTTCTGCCCGCCGTTCATCAGCCCGTAGAGCGTGTTTTCGCCGTCCGCGACCATGTCCGTCACGACGAGCACCTGATTGTTGGCAAGATCCAGCCGCGTCGGCTCGTCGCTCTCGGGCGTGAATTTTCCCGTCTCCGTGTCGAAGTCCCCCGTCCAGTAGTAGACGTTGGCGATGATGCCGAGGTCGGCGTCCGGCTTGGGGGAGGCGAAGAGCACATACTTGTCCCACATCCCGTTGCCGCTTGTGACGTGCGTCAGGACAGGCAGCTCCCACATATACCCGAGTTCGGGATAGCGGGCATAGCTTGCTTCGTACGAAACGCCGAGATACTCCCAGTCTGTGAGATCCGCAAGGTCCGCCTTATAGCAGACGGTGCGCGGGTTGCCGTTCCTGTAATCGGCGACCGCCGAGGACGTTCCGATGATCATATAGGCGTACCCGTCCTCCGTATAGATGTACGGGTCGCGGAAGTCGACGTAGGAGCAGTCGGCGGGCTGTTCAAAGAGCGGCTCGCTCGAGCGCACCCAATCGGTGAGATAGGGATCGTCCGGGTCGGCGGGACGGGCATAGGAGATGCGGTTGAGGTTGCGCAGATTGAAGTTGACGCCCGTGTAGATGATCCACGGCACGCCGTCCGCATCGAACACCGCATTGCCCGAAAAGACGTGGTGGTTGGCAAAGCCGTCGGGTTCGGGGAAGAGGATGGGCTTGACCTCCCGCCAATGCACTTTGTCCTCGCTCACCCAATGTCCCCACTGCGTATACCGCCAGTAAGGTCCGTTGGGCGTGCTCTGGAAGAACATATGGTAGACGCCCTTGTACTCGAAGGGAGCGATGGGCTCGTTCATCCAGCCGCTCGCGGGAGCGGTGTGGTACTGCGGAAGATAGGCGTCGTCCCTGAGCAGCTCCGCCTCCGGTCCGATGTCCTCCCAGGTGCATTCGGGGAGTTCGCCCGCCTCGTTGCAGCCCGAGCGGAACTGCGAGCGGATCGCCTCGGCGGAGAGCGCGCCGTCATAGATCTTGAACTCGTCCATGAGCCCGTTGTACATCCCCGTGCGGTAGCCGTTCTCCACGACGCCGAAGGCATTCATGCCGATGGTGAGCGATTCCGCCGTCGGCGCGATGGCGTTGCCCGCGCCCAGCGTGACGCTGTTGACGACGTCCCCGTCCCTGTAGAGGGCGGCGGTACCCGTCGCGGCGTCGAAGGAGACGGCAAGATGCGTCCACTTGAAGCGTTCGAGGCGGTTGCTCTGCGCTTCGAGCGTGACCCAGCGTTCCCCCGTGCCGAAGGCGAAACTCCAGCTCCCGTAGTCGTGGATGCCGAACAGAAAGCCCGCGTTGTTGCCGCGGTCGTACTTCCCCGCGATGGCGGAGACCTGCGCGTTGGGATATTCCCAGCTCCTCGGCGCGATCCAGACGGAGAGCGTGAAACTCTCGGGCAGTTCGTAGTCGTCATAGACGAGATAGGTGCTCCAGCCGTCGAACCAGAGCGCCGTCCCCTCCACGCCGCGCCTGCGGCGGGGAGATTCGGGCTGCTTGTAGATGGCGGTCGTCAGATAGTATTCGATGCGCGCGTCCTCGTAGTTGCCCGAGCAATCGACGGCGTAGTTTCCGTCCTCCTCGTCAAAGGCGAGATACAGCGACAGTCCCTCCTCTTTTGCGGGCGCGCACGCCGCAAGCAGCATGAACATCACCGCCGCGAGGAGGATCGAGACCGTGCGAAAAAATTTTTTCATCCGTCACCTCCCGTCACGGAGTCGGCGCAGTCATATACCCGGCAGGATAGATGTTGCCGTCCTCGATATTGGTCGCGCTTGCCGAGCCGTAATAGATCTGCGGCGCCTCCTCATAATAGGTCACAAAGTCGTCCGCGGTCATTGCATTGAAGTTGGGACCGCCGTTTTCGTCATGGATGACGAAGTAGCACAGTTCGCCGTCGTACGCTTCGGGGATCTCGAAGGCGTACTGCGTGAGCCCGAAGCTGCGGTAAGGATCGGAGAACAGATAATTGTTGAACACCGCGATCTGTTCATCGTTGACGCCGTCCACATAGCGCATGAGCCGCAGCTGCATCCCCTCCGTCTTGTTGCCGCCGAGGCGGAAGGTGATCCAGCGCGTCCCGCCCACGCGGAATGCCTGCGAGTACACTTCGCCCGCGTATCCCTCGCTCGTGTAGCCGTCGAGGAAGTACGTCCCCTCTTTGTTATAGACGGGCGCGGGAGAATAGAACTGATCGAAGTAGGTGTCCGCCGAAGAGACGGTATAGGACGTGTAGCCCGAAGCGTCGGTAAACCAGCCCGTCATGTCGCCCGTTTCAAAGCCGCCGTTCCTGAGTTCGTAGGTTGCGTCCTCGATGCCGAGCTGCTCGCTGATGTTCTCGATGGGGATGGTCACATACGCCGCGGGATAGATGTTCGTATCGTCCGCGAGCTTCATGGAGTCCGCCGTATTGGAGAGCGCGGGCGGCTGTCCGTCGTAGACCGTGACTTCCTCGGCGTAGTAGGTCCTGATGCTGTCCAGCGACGCCGCGCCGAAAGAGACGGCGCTGTTCGCCCCGTCCGTGAGACGGAAGTAGAAGATCTCGCCGAGAAGGGAGGCGTCGATCTTGTAGGCGTAACGCGTCATGCCCATGCTGCGGTACGGGTCGGAGAAGAGGTAGTTGTTGAAGGAAGCCACGACTTCGTCCTCGCCGTCCTCCACCCAGCGGATGAGATCGAGACGGACGGAGGCGTCGCTCGTGCCGCCCATCTTGAAGGTGATCCAGCCCGTGCCGCCCGCGATGAACGCCTGCGAGTAGAGGGAGCCGACCGCGCCGAGCCCCGTCTCGTTTTCGTTGAACTTGCAGCCCGTGAGGAAATAGTTGCCGTCCGCCGCGTACGTCGGGACGTTGACGGGATAGTACTCTTCAAAGAAGGTGCCGTCCTCGTAGACGCCGTAGTTTTCGCCGAGGTCGACGGTGAACCAGCCCGTCATGTCCCCCGTTTCAAAATCGCCGTTCCTGAGTTCGTTGGAGGCGCCGTCGATCCCGAGTTTGCCGTCGAGATCGACGATGACCGCCTCGCAGAAGCTCGCGTAGAAGTTCTCCTTGCCGTCCACGACGGGCTCGCTGCCGACGGGATAATAGGTGATGAAGTCGTCCGCCGTGAGCACGCCGAAGGACGTATCGGCGTTCGCCGTATCGGTGAGCACAAAATAGCACACCGCGTCGGCGTATTGCTCGGGGATCTCGTAGACGTACTTGGTCATGCCGAAGCTGCGGTAGGGATCGGAGAACATATTGTTGTTGAAGCGCGCGATCTCGACGTCGTCGCCGTCCTCCATCCACTGCATGAGGCTGAGACTGAGATTTTCCGTCTTGTTCCCGCCCAGGCGGAAGGAGATGTAGCGGCTCCCCTCCACTCTGAACGCCTTGCTCGTGATGCTGCCGACCGCGCCCGCGTCCCCTTCGCTCGAAAGGAAGTACTGTCCCTCCTTGTTGTACTTGGGAACGTTGTCGGGATAGAAGTCTGCAAAGTATTCGTCGGCGTCGGAGACGGCGAACAGCGCGTCTCCCGTCCAGCCCGTGAGATCGCCCGTCTCGAAATTACCGTTGGGCAGATCGTGCGTCGCATGGTCGACGTCGAGCTGTTCCTTCAGGACGTCTCCCGAATAGCGGGCTTCAAAGACGGTCTCGTTGTCCACGACGGGCTCGCTGCCCTCGGGATAGTACATCCGGAAGGAGTCCGCCGTCAGCGCCTTGAAGGAGCCGCTGAGCGTCTCGTCCGAGAGACGGACAAAGAGCGTCTTCCCCATGTACGCATCGGGGATGCGGTAGGCATACGTCGTGAGCCCGATGGAACGGTAGGGATCGGAGAAGAGGTAGTTGTTGAACACGGCGACCGTCCCGCCCGTCGCCTCTTCGACGAGCTCGACCTTCAGGCTCTTGTGCGCGCCGCCGCCCAGCTTGAAGGTGATATACCCGCTGCCGGCAGCCGTGAAGGGCGAGGAGGTGAGCGTCCCCGTCTTTTCCTCTCCGACAAAGCCGTTCGCCTGATCGAAGCCGTCCAGATAATAGTTGCCGTCCTGGTTGACGGTGGGGATGGGGTCGTAGCCGAGCGTATCGAAATAGGTGAGGTTCTCACCGATCGCATAGCCCGCGCCGTCGCTCATCGTCCAGCCCGTGAGATCGCCCGTCTCGAAGCCGCCGTTCGCAATGTTGTACGCCGACGTATCGACGACGTCGATCGCCGCATTGACGGAAAAGAGCACCTCGCCGTCCTGCGACACATCGAGCGCGAAGCTCTTTTCCCCGACCGTGGAGACGGTCACTTCAAAACGGTTGTTGCGCACTTCGCCCGTCATGAGCCCTTCGGACGTGCTGCGCAGCGAATAGGTGACGCCCTCCGCCGCGACGTTTTTGACATAGTCCGTGAGCGTATAGGAGACCGTGCGTTCCGACAAAATGAGATCTTCGCCGTACAAATCGACCTGTACATCCTCCGCATCCGCGATCTTTTCGGGGACGAGTTCTTCGGACGGTCCGGGCGGCTCCTCTTCGGGAGCGCACGCGGCACACACGAGCCCTGCCGCCGCCATGACCGAAACGATCGCGATCCAAAAAATCTTCTTCATCTTTCCACTCCTTAAGTTTTTTCTAATTCCCCTTTCGTATGCGCCTTTTCCTGCCGAAGGAGCCCGTCCGCCGCATACGTTTTTTATGCGAACGTTCTCAACAACGTGTAAAAAAATTTACGCGGCAGGCTGCAACAAGGTATATCCGACGGACGCCTCACCTCCCTGTACATAAAATCCCGCTGCGCCGCCGAGCGCGCCTTCCGTGCGCGCCGAGAGCGCCTTTTCTCCGTTGATGTACGCTGTGCAGACATTGCCTTCGACGAAGAGAACGATCTCATATGCCTGCGCGGGCGTGATGGGGACGGTCACGTCGCCGAAGAGGTCGGCGGAAGGATAGTTCTCAAAGGAGAAGGTATTGTTCTGCGTATCGACGACGTAGCGATAGCCCGCCGCGGCGCTGTGCGCGACGGCGAAGCCCGCCCGCGCAAAGTCCCCTTCCAGCGTGCAGCGCAGAAGATAGGTATGCGGCATCGCGCCGATCTCCTCCGTCCTGCCGCTCGTCCCGCGCACCGTGAGTGTGTCCGAGGCAGCTTCTTCGGTGAACGCCGCCTCCCTTTGGGCGGGCGCGCGGACGCCGAGCGTCCCGTCCGGACGCTGATAGAGTTCGTGGACGGCGAGGCTTCCGCCCCACTCCCAGCCGCCTTGATCCCGATCGTTGGTCTTGGTCGGGATCCAGCCGAAGAGATAGCGCTTCTCGCCGTCCCCCGCCGACTTGGCTGCATAAAAACCTCTGCCGTCAAACATATCCGCCGCGGGCGCGGTCCACGTCTTTAAGTCCTTGCTCATGACGTACCGCGTACAGACGCGGTCGGAAAATTCCGAAAAAATGAGGTACCACCAATCGCCCATGCGGAAGAGATCGGGGCATTCGTGGGTGTGATAGCGCCCGGGCGCGTACAGCGGCTCCTGCAGCGTCCACGTCGAAAGATCGCGGCTCGTGAGCAGCGCCGTGACCCCCCGCGACGATTCCGCGCCCTGCGTGACGCGGGCGGCGAGCAGCATCTTGTAGACGCCCTCCGCCTCGTCGTAATAGACATAGGGATCGCGCCAGTCGTCGCTCATGTACTGCGGCGGCGCGTAAAAGGTATCCTCAGGGATCTTGCGCCAGCGCACAAGGTCGTCGCTGACGGCGTGCATGATAGCTTCCTTGGGCTTTCCCGTCCCGACATAGGCGGCGTTGTTGCCCGTATAAAAGATGTGGTACCGTCCTTCCGCCTTGATGACGCTGCCCGTAAAGACGTTGTTGTCCTGCTGCGAAGGCGAGCCGCGGCGGATCGCCGTCCCCTTGTTCTCGTAGGAGATGAAGTCCTCGGTGACGAGGAGATCCCAGTCGACGCCCGTGCCGTACTGCGCCGTGTCGCGGTAGTCGTGCAGATAGAAGAGATAGTATTTCCCGTCCTCATAATAGGGAATGACGTCGGCGAGCACGCCTGTTTCGGGGCGGTAAAAGACCGCCTGCTCGGTCACGGGCGTCTCCGGGACGGGATAGACGAGTTCGGCGGGCGCGCAGGCGGAAGCCGCGAGCAAAGCGCCCGTCAGGACCAATCCGGCAAGGCGCGTCTTGCGCGCGCCGCGCAGTCTACTGTGCATAGGCTCCTCCAAGATAGCCCGCGGGGAAGGTCGTATCCTCTTCGGGCTCGTCCGTCGGCGTGCCGTCGATGACGGGCGGCGACGCATAGGATGTGACGACCTCATCCAGCGTGATCGCGCCGAACCCGGACGTCAGTTCGTCCTCGATGATAAAGTAGCAGTACGCGCCGTCGTATTCCGCGGGGATGCGGTAGGCGTAGCGCGTGAGCGTCATGCTGCGGTACGGGTCGGAGAAGAGATAGTTGTTGAAGCGCGCGATCTCTTTGTCGTTGACACCGTCCACATAGCACATGAGCCGCAGCCGCACGCCCTCGGCGTTGCCGCCGCCCAGTTTGAAGGTGATCCAGCCGCCCGCCACGAACGCCTGCGAATAGATGGAGCCGCGGAACCCTTCGCCCGCAAAGCCGTTGAGGAAATAGACGCCCGTCTTGTTGAAAATGGGGACATGGTGCGGGTAAATGGTGTCAAAATAAGTCGTCTCGTCCGAGACGCGGTAGGATGAAAAGGCGTCGGGATCGGCGGAGAACCAGCCCTCGGAGCCCTGCTCGAACCCGCCGTTTCGGATGGAGCGTCCCGCCGTCTCCAGCCCGAGATAGGGCGTGAGATCGTGGATGGAAGGCACCATATAGCCCGCCGGGTAGATGTTCGTGTCCTCCGCGACCGTGATGCTGTCCGCGCGGTCGGAGACGATCGCCGCGCTCCCCGTATACAGCACGGGCGCCTGCTCGTAGTACGTCTGCACGCTATCCAGGCTGAGCGCGCCGTATGCCGCCGTACGCTCCTCGTCGACCAGCATGAGAAAACAGACGCTGCCCAGATACTTTTCGGGGATGCGGTAGCCGTACGTCGTGAGCGCCATGCTGCGGTAGGGCTCGGAGAAGAGATAGTTGTTGAAGCGGGCGATCTCCCGATGTTCCCCGCCCTCATCGTAGAGCATGAGTCGCAGGGAGAGCGTCTCCAGATTGCCGCCGCCCAATTTGAAGGTGAGATACCCGCTGCCCGCGACGGTGAACGCCCGCGAATAGAGCGTTCCCGTCCCCGCAAAGCCCGAGCAGTCGCCGCCGAGGAAGCCGCCCGTCAGAAAGCGCCCGTCCGCCCCGTACACGGGGGGATTGTTCGGATAGCGGTCGGCATAGAATGCCGCGTCCTCGTAGATGCCGTACCCTTCGAGATCGACGGTGAACCAGTTGTCAAGCGTATCGAAGGAGCCGTCGAGGGAAACGGGCGCCTCCGCGGGACGGAGCTGTCCCGCAAGATCGTACGGTCTGCCCTGCATGAACGCCGCAAGGAAGGTCTCGCTGTCATCGGGAAGATCGTCCGTCGTCCAAAAGGACTTGACGGCAAGATCGCCGTCGCGCTCGGCGTCGTCGAGGACAAAGCGGCAGCGCGTTCCCAAAAGCCCTTCCGCAGGGAAAATATAGCTGCTCTCCCGCTTGCGCCAGTTGTTGAAGAGGGCAAGTTCTTCGCCCGCATCGCTCACAAGGCGCAGTTTGAGCCGCTCGGAGTTGCCGCCCTCCAGCGTGAAGGCGAGGTTTCCGTCCAATGTGAAGTAGGGCGAATAGGCGCGGCGGGTGCCGCTGCCGCCCTCATAGACGACCCATTCGCCGCGGTCGTTGCGCTCGGCAGTGCTGCCTGCCTCCAACATCCCCGCAACGTCGGGCGCATTCTCGTAATAGGTGCGGAAGCTGTCCGCCGTGATGCCGCCGAAATCGGACGCCGCGTGATCGTGCAGCTCAAAGTACAGCCGCTCCCCCATCCGCTCCTGCGGGATGCGGTAGAAGTACTCCGTCAGCCCCAGGCTTGCGTAGGGATCGGAAAAGGCATAATTCTGGAACACGGCGACCGTCTCATCCCCGCTTCGCAGCAGGAGATAGACGTCGTCCGAACAGCCGCCGCCCAGCTTGAAGGTGACATACCCGCTGCCGGCAGCCGTAAATTCCGCCGAGCGCAGAACGCCCGTCTCTCCCTCGCGGGAGAGCCCATCCGCCATGCCGAAACTGTCCAAAAAATACCAGCCGTCCTGTCCGACGGCAGGCGCCGGCGTATAGAGGTTGTCAAAATAAGTCACTTCATCGCTGACGCCAAAGACTTCGTCCCCCTCCCAGCCGGACAGGGTCCCGTCCTCGAACCCGCCGTTGGGAAGGTTGTACGCCGCCGTGGACGTAATGCACAGCCGCAGCCCGACGCGCCGCTCCTCATTCCCGAGCGTGACGCTGACTTCCCCCTCCGTAAGACCGGTCAGGCGGACGCGGTCCTTGAAAACCGTGAAGTCACATCCCTGCGCATAGGCGCCGCAGCGCGTCCCTTCGGGAAAATAGTCGGAAAAGAAGACGTCGTACGCGTTGCGGACGGAGAGCGTCTCATAGTCGTACAGATCGACCGCGATGCGCTCGCCCTGCGCCGAACAGCCCGCGGCAAGGACGGCGCCCGCCGCGCACAGCGCTGCCGAGATCCCGAGCACGATCATCGTTTTTTTCATCTCTTTTCCCCTCTTTTATTCGTCCGATGTGCAACGGACAGTCGGCGCTCTCAAAAATGAGAACGTTCTCAATCTATGTTTATTGTATCACACGATGGCGGGTCTGTCAATAGTTCTGCCCAAAATAAATTGTGAAAATTTTTCTAAGTCTGTATGTTTCGATCGCCCCTGCGCACCGCCCTCTTTGCGCGCCGCGATAGAAAAAAGCGCGCCCGCTGCATTTTTTACATGATCATGATCTACGACGTCACCGATCCCGCCGAAGCAAAGTACGTCAACTATACTGTAAGGGAAAAATACGAACCACGCTTTTTGCGGCATCTTTTGCGCGCCTTGCCGTTCATCGTCTTTGCAAT
>CALVUC010000022.1 GCA_944363395.1 uncultured Clostridia bacterium
AAACGCCTCGGCGTCCTCGTCCCCGATGATCTCGCGCAGGCTGTGCGCAAGCTCCAGCGAACGTTCATGTACGGCAAGGTAGGGGGCAATGTGTTCGGGCTGGATCCTGACGAGCGTCGTGCGCTTGTCCACGCCCTCGCAGCGGACGAGCATCCCCTTTTCGACGAGCGCGTCGATCGTGCGGTTGACGAGCGATTTGAGCATCCCTGTCTCCGCAACGAGATCTTTGAAGGAGACGTACTCCGCGCCCTCCTCCCGCCAACGGCGGTAGACGAAGAGCATGACGATCGCCTCATTATACACAAGCCCCTTGGTGATGCGCGTGTTTTTGAGCGTGGCTGTCAGCGTGACCCACGCGGAAATGAGCTTTTCGTCCAGCTCGCTGCTGTTCTCTGCCATACTGTTCCTCTCGGCGGCTTCTCTTTCGTATTGCCGATATCTTCATTATACCCCGTGCATGATGAAATGTCAAGAAAATTACACTCTTACGCCGTTGCCTTTTCCCGCTCCGTGTGCTATAATGATCGCATGATACCGAGCGATCCCATGCTGCTTTACAGCTATCTCAATATGAAGCTGCGCGACGAATACGGCTCTCTCGACGCGCTCTGCGACGATCTGGAGCTTGACCGCGCCGATCTGGAAGCGCGTCTTGCCGCCGTCGGCTTTTGCTACGATGAAAAAGAGAACCGTTTCCGATAAGTTATCCACTTATCCCCAAATCGCGTGGGGATAACGTTTTCCCGCGGGGGATGGAGGGGACAAGATGTCCGAATACGATCTGATGAAATTGTTTGACCGATACGACAGCGAGGTGGGCGAGGGCGACTTTACGCCCGAAGAGCTTGCCGCGCTCGTCGCCGCGCAGAAGGGGGCAGAGGACGCGCCGCCCGCCTTCCGCCCTGCCGCGGCAAAGACGGTATCCGCGCAAGAACGGGCGAAGCGCGCCGCACAGGCGACGGCGGCTTGGAAGGAGCAGTACTTTGCCTATTACGACGACATCAAGGACAAGTCCTTGAAGAGGCAGGACTGGTGAGCGCGTACGACTATCTCATTTTTGACGCCGATCATACCGTCATCGACTTTGACGAGGACGAAAAGCGCGCCTTCCGCGCCGCCTTCCGCGCCGCGGGCATGGAGGCGGACGAGAGCGCCGTCGCCGACTGCTGGCAGTTTTCCGCCGACAACTGGGTCGCACTCGGGCTGACGCAGGTACATCTTCCCGAACTTCGCGCCCGCTTTCACGAGCTCTATCACACCCACGTCCGCGACATCGTCCGCTACATGGACGAAACCTACCGCCTCGGCGCGGGCAGGGACGCGGCGGGGCGCACCTTTTTTGAGACGCTTGCCGAGGACGCCCATCTCGTCGAAGGCGCTGCGGAGACGCTTTCGGCGCTTGGCTGCCGCTACAAACTTTGCATCGCGACCAACGGGCTCAGGGAGATGCAGGCGGGGCGGCTCGCCTCCCTTGCCTCCCGCTTCGAGCGCGTGTTCGTG
Organism: uncultured Clostridia bacterium; assembly: GCA_944363395.1. Taxonomy (GTDB): domain Bacteria; phylum Bacillota; class Clostridia; order Christensenellales; family Borkfalkiaceae; genus Gallimonas. The sequence goes on from CALVUC010000022.1 coordinate 1,501, forward strand.
TCCGAAGAAATGGGGCTTGTCAAGCCGGACGCGCGCTTTTTTACCGCGATGCTCTCCGAACTGCACACGACGGCGGACCGCTGTCTGATGATCGGGGACTCGCTCGCCACCGACATTGCGGGCGCGGCGTCCGTCGGGATGGACAGCGTGTGGTTCGACCGCCGCCGTGCGCCTCTTCCGCCGCCGTATGCGCCCGTCGCGGTGATTTCCGACCTGCGGGAATTGCTCGCGCTGCTGTAAGCAGGAGAAAGGATGGATCTTTCGCAGTTTTATGACAAGATCGGGCTGGACGGCGCGGCGCGTGCGCTCGCCGAGCGCACGGAGCGCGGGAACGCGGCGCTCTTTCAGCCGCCCTATCTCGACGCGCTCTTTTCGGGGACGCGGCGCGAGGAGGGGCTGCGGCAGCTCAAAGCGCTCCTCGGCGAGGACGAGGACGGCATCAGGACCTTCGTCTACATGAGCCGCTGCGCCCTGCGCACCTACGAAAATTACAGGGCGAAGGGCGTGCCGGAGGACATCTTTTGGGCGACGATGGGCTTTTTATCGCGCTTTATGGCGTCCGATGCGGCGCGCTTTCACAAGATCGTCTTTCGCTGGGGCTGGTGGTTTCCGCGCCAGCTCGCCATGGAGGAATTCCGCATCGGCGCGCTCGAATACGAGATGGTAGGGGACGCCCTGCACATCCATATCCCCGCGGATGCAGACCTCTCGCCGGCGTCGGTGCAGCGCTCGCTGGACGAGGCGCGCGCCTTTTTCGGCGCGTTCTATCCCGCATACAAGGATGCGCCCGGGCGGTGCGAATCGTGGATGCTCTCGCCCGCTCTGGAGGAGCTGCTGCCGCCGACGTCCAACGTGCTCGCCTTCGGGCGGCGGTTCAGGCTGCTCGGCTGGGAGCAGGACAGCCCCGCCTTTTTGGAGTGGATCTACCCCGATCCCTCGCTGCCGACGGAGCAGCTTCCCGAGGATACCTCGCTCCGCCGCGCCGTCAAACGGCATCTGCTCGACGGCGGCAAGGTCGGTTGGGCGTCGGGCGAACTGCGCTGAAAAAACCCGCGTTCCTCTCGGTCGGAGGACGCGGGTTTTCGATCGCTTGGAATTTATTGGGCGTCGGCGGTCTTTTGCGCGCCGTCGAGGAACACCCTCACGCCCCGTCTGCGCATCCGCAGAACAAAGAGATAGACGGGCGTGCCGAGGGCGTACACCCAGACGGCTTCGGTCACGAAGAGGGAGACGGCGTTTGCCCAATAGGCGAGCGTCGCGGCGCTGCCCGTCCAGCCGAACAGCTCGACGGCGGAGACGTTGCCGCACAAAAAGACGATGATGACGGGGATGACGAGCGCGTTGACCGCGACGGGAAAGAGCCCGCCCAGCCCGATCTTTGCGATGTGCGCGCCGATGCCGTCGCGGCTGCGCAGAAGATAGCCGACTGCCGCCGTTCCGAGCGCGGCGACGAGCGTCGCCAAAGAGCCGATGAACACGTCGTAGACGAGCATGGGCGAAGTGAGGTTGGCGAGCATACACCCGACATAGAGCGCGGGGACCGCCTCGGGAAAGAAGAGGGGCAGGATACACAGCGCTTCGGCAGGACGGATCTGCAGGACGCCGCCGTATGCGACGGGCATAAAGGCGTAGCAGAGGGCGACGTACAGCGCGGCAATGACGCCCGCACGGCAGATGCGTTTGGTCGTGAAAATGGTTCTGAACATGAAAAAACCTCGGTTTTTTTATTCGGAAGTGTTGACCGAAAACCTTCCGTGCCTGTATCATACAACTTTTTTGCCGCGCCGTCAACTCATTTTGTTCACCGCAGCCCGCGCGTCGGGCGAAATGCGATGAAAAAGAAGAGCTGCCACAGCGCCGCGACGCCCGAAAGCGAGAGAAGGGCGCGGTAGAGGACGGCGTTGCCCGCCGTGACGAGGCGCAGCAGGTCGACGCCCGTCAGGGCGTACAGGCAGGCGCCCAGCCCGTATACGATGAGCAGGCCGCAGAGGATGAGAGTCGTGAGTTTCATGTCCGCAGTATGGGCGGCGCCCGCGCGTTTTACGCGCGGGCGCCGCCCGTCGTCCCTCTATCCGCGCACCCACTCGTAGGCGATGCGCTCGGTGCCGTCGTCCGTGACGATCACGCCGCAGGGATAAAACCCTTCGCGCGCGAGCGCGCGGCGCATGGGCGCGTTGTCGCGGTGGGTGTCGATGCGCAGATCGTCCGCCCGCTTGCTGCAAAATCCGACGACCGTTTTGAGAAATCTGCGCCGCGCCCCGTCGCTTGCGACGCGGTGGATGACGCCGTAGACGCGCGCCTCGGTGCGCCACATCCCGTCGATGACGCGGTAGCACGGCTCTTCGCCGACGAAAAAGACGAACGCGCCGACGAGCGCGTCTTCCTCGCAGACGTACAGCCTGCCGCGGGCGACGTCCTCCTCGATGAGCGCGCGCGGGGGATAACTGTCCTTCCACTGCGTGGGATTGCCCGCCTCTTTCATGCGGGCGCGCGCCGCGGCGTAGAGCGCCTCGAGCGCGGCAAGATCTTCTTTCGCTGCAAGCCGTATCATAGCTGCCTCACAAAATGTTTTCCAGGACCAGCCGGTCGAAGGGGACTGCTTCCATAAAGTCGGCAGGGCGGAACACGACATGGTTGAATTTGGCGTAGTTGAAGAGATGCGCCTTCAAAAGGACGGGCGTGGGGATATCGAGCGCGTCGCAGATCTCGGCAAGATAGGTGAAGAACTGCGAGTAGGTGAAGCGCTCGCTGCGCTCGTACGTCGTCTGTTTGATGATATGCCCTTCCGAGAGCACTTTGCCCCAAATGCGAAACATGGCTCCATTATACAAAATTTTTCCGCAAAAAGCAAATATATTTGACTTGAAAGGGCGCGCGCGGTATACTATATACAGATATGTAAGGGAGCAATACGGATCCGATCAAAAGCGGAAACCGCGGCGTTCGGCTTTGACGAATGCCCGCAAAATACGTCTTGCCGCGACGAAAAAGCGTGGTTCGTAATTTTCCCTTACAGTATACGACACTTTTGCAAAGGAGGGGGCTATGAACAAGCTGGAGCGGGACATTCTCGATATTCTCGCGGACGACTGCCGTGCGGACGCGGCGAAGATCGCCGTCATGCTGGGCGCGGAAGAGGACGAGGTGCGCACCGCCGTGCGCAGGATGGAGGCGCGCGGCACCATCGTCAAGTACACCGCCATCACCAATCTCGACGAGGAAGAGGACGAGTGCGTCGAAGCGCTCATCGAGGTCAAGATCGCGCCCCGCAGCGGATCGGGCTTTGACGGCGTCGCCGAGGAGATCGCCTCGCACGAGGAAGTCAAGACGCTCTATCTCATGAGCGGCGCCTACGATCTTCTGGTCATCGTCAAGGCAAGTTCCATCAAATCGGTCGCGCGCTTTGTCTCGGAGTGCATCTCCACTTACGACTGCGTGCTTTCCACGGCGACCCACTTCATCCTCAAAAAGTATAAGATCGAGGGAGCTTTGACGATGAGGGGCGACAAGCTGCGGAGGATCCCCGTTCACGTATGAGGGACTTCCTCACCGACCGCGCCAAGGCGCTCAAGCCCAGCGGCATCCGAAAATATTTTGACATTCTGGACAGTATGCCCGACGCCATCTCCCTCGGCGTGGGCGAGCCCGATTTCGTCACGCCGTGGGACATCCGCAGCGCGGGCATCCGCTCGCTGCAGCGCGGCTATACGCAGTATACGGGAAACAGGGGGCTGCCCGAACTCCGCACGCTCATCTCGCGGTACCTGGCGGAGCGCTTTTCCGTCGACTATCCCGCCGACCGCATCATCGTGACCGTCGGCGCGAGCGAGGGCATCGACCTCGCGCTCAGGACGACGTGCGACATGGGGGACGAGGTGCTCGTGCCCGATCCCGCGTACGTCTCCTATGCGCCCATCATCTCGCTGTGCGGCGGCGTTCCCGTCTCGGTCCGCTGCCGCGCGGAGAACGGCTTCATCATGACGCCCGAAGCGCTCGAAGCCGCCGTCACGCCGCGCACCAAGGCGGTCATCCTCGCCTACCCCAACAACCCGACGGGCGGGATCATGACGCGCGAACAGCTCGAAGCCATCGTTCCCATCATCGAAAAATACGACCTTCTCGTCATCTCGGACGAAATTTACGCCGAACTCACCTACGGCGGGCAGCACTGCTCCGTCGCGTCCCTGCCCGGGATGAAGGAGCGCACCGTCCTTCTGAGCGGATTTTCCAAGGCGTTTGCCATGACGGGATGGCGCGTCGGCTATGCCTGCGCGCCCGCGGCGCTCGACAAAGCGATGCTCAAAGTTCATCAGTACACGATGCTCTGCGCACCGCGCGTCTCCCAGCACGCCGCCGTCGCGGCGCTCTCGGGGGGCTTCCGCGACGGCTTTGCCTCCGTCGCCGAGATGCGCGCGGAGTACGACAGGCGCCGCCGCTTCCTCGTCAAGTCCTTCAACGACATCGGGCTCACCTGCTTTGAGCCGCGCGGGGCGTTCTACGCCTTTCCGTCGGTGGAGTCCACGGGGCTCACGGGCGAGCAGTTCGTCGAAGGGCTTCTGAAAGAGGAGCAGGTCGCCGTCGTTCCGGGGGACGCCTTCGGCGAGTGCGGCAGGTATCACGTCCGCTGTTCGTACGCGACGGGGATGCGCGAATTGCAGGAAGCGGTCGTCCGCATCACCCGTTATACGGAAAAATTGCGGAAAAATAAGTAACGCGGGGCAAACGGGTTGACAAAACCGCCCGAATACCGTATAATGGTAAAGAAATGAGAGAATACCGTGGTTTCCGTTCGGCAGAATGGAAATCACGGTCGTCTTTTAGAAATCCCGCCGCAAAAAAGGCGGGAAGAAAGAGAGGAAGAGGAAAAAGATGGCAGAATTTCCCATGACGCAGCAGGGGTACGACGAGGCGGTCAAGAAACTCGAATATCTGCAAAAGACCAAGCGCGCGGAGATCGTGCAGCGCATTGCCGAGGCGCGCAGCCACGGCGACCTTTCGGAGAACGCCGAATACGACGCTGCCCGCAACGAGCAGGCGGCGAACGAGCGCGCGATCGAAGAGCTGGAATTCCAGATCAAGAACGCCGTCGTCATCGAAGAGATCGCCGACAATTCCGCGGTCCACTTCGGCTCGGTCGTGCTGGTGCACGACACCGACTTTGACGAGGACGTCGAATATACCATCATGGGGACGACGGAAGCCGATCCCATGAAGAACATCATCTCCAACGAGTCTCCCGTCGGGCAGGCGCTCATGGGGGCGAAGCGCGGCGATACGGTCACGGTCAAGGCGCCCAACGGCGAGTATACCTTAAAGGTGCTCAAGATCAACTGATCCTATGGAAGAAAAGAACATCGACAGGGCGGACGAGCTCATCGAACAGGCGCGCATCCGCCGCGAAAAACTGCAAAAACTCGTCGGCGAGGGCAACAACCCCTACGAAAAGACGAAGTACGAAGTGACCGCCCGCTCCAAGGAGATCAAGGCGGACTTTTCCCGTTGGGAAGGCAGGGAAGTGAGCGTCGCGGGCAGGATGATGTCCCGCCGCATCATGGGCAAGGCGTCCTTTTCCCACCTGCGCGACGGCGAGGGCGATATCCAGATCTACGTCACCCGTCAGGACGTGGGCGAGGACGTCTATCTCTCCTATAAGAAGGACTACGACCTCGGCGACATCGTCGGCGTGCGCGGCACCGTGTTCAAGACGCAGACGGGGGAAGTGAGCATCCACGCGACCCATCTCGAAATGCTCACCAAGGCGCTGCTGCCCCTGCCCGAAAAGTACAACGGTCTCACCAATCCCGACCTCAAATATCGCCTGCGCCACACCGACCTCGTGATGAACGAGGACGTCCGCGAGACCTTTGCCCGCCGTTCGCGCATCCTGCGCGAGATCAGGGCGTATCTCGACGGACACGGCTTCATGGAAGTGGAGACGCCCGTCCTCCTGACGCTGGAGATCGGCGCGGACGCGCGTCCCTTCAAGACGCACCACAACGCGCTCGATATCGATATGTACCTGCGCATCGAGACGGAGCTGTACTTGAAGCGCCTCATCGTCGGCGGCTTCGAGCGCGTCTACGAAGTGGGCAGGATCTTCCGCAACGAGGGCATGGATTCCTCGCACAACCCCGAATTCACGACCATCGAGATGTACCAGGCGTACGTCGATTTTGCGTATATGATGGACTTCATCGAGGGACTGTACCGCACCGTCGCCGAGAAGGTGTGCGGCACGCTGCGCATCCCCTATCAGGGGCAGATCATCGATCTCTCGCACTGGGAGCGCCTCACCATGACGGAGGCGGTCAAAAAGTACGCGGGCGTCGATTTTGCCGCGATCGGCTCGGACGAGGAGGCGCGCGCCGCCGCCGCGCAGCACGGCGTCGAACTCGAAAAGGGCAAGGACAGCAAGGGGCACATCCTTGCCGCGTTCTTTGACGCCTTTGTCGAGGACAAGCTCATCCAGCCCACCTTCATCTACGACTATCCCGTGGAGATCAGCCCGCTTGCCAAGCGCAAGCCCTCCGACCCTTCCATGACCGAGCGCTTCGAGTACTTCATCAACGGCATGGAGATGGGCAACGCGTTCAGCGAACTCAACGACCCCATCGACCAGCGTACGCGCATGGAAGAGCAGGCGGCAAAGAAGCGCGCGCAGGGCGCGAACGCACAGGTGGACGAGGACTTTTTGAACGCCCTCGAGCTCGGGATGCCTCCTACGGGCGGTCTCGGCATGGGCGTCGACCGCTTCGTCATGCTGCTTACGGACAGCGCGAGCATCCGCGACGTGCTGCTGTTCCCTACGATGAAACCCAAGAAATGACATGGCAGGACACGGATCGTTCCGTGTCCTTTGTCAGAAGGAGGCACTTTTGGACGCCCGCATCACCAAACAACGTCTTTCCAACCTCATCTCGTACGACTGGATCAAGATCGTCGTCACCATCGTCGTCGCCTGTCTCGTCCTGGCGCTGCTCTTCGCCTTTACGGCGGCAAGGCCGCGCCGCGCGCAGGAGTTCTACGTCTACGCCTATACCGACGTCTCGACGGGAAGCGACTTCTCCTCTCTCAAGGAGGAGCTGGAGGACGGCGTCTTTTCCTATGACATCCTCTCCGTCGGGACGGAGGGCTTTGACGGCTCGATGGGCAGCACGACGTATACGCTGCGCCGCTCGGTCGGCTCGGGCAACGTCCTCTTTGTCACCGACAACAGGGTCTACGAGACAGACGAGGAAGGGCAGATCGTTTTGGACGAGGAGGGCGAGCCCGTCGTGGAGACGGAATCCACCCTCTATACGATGGCGTCGGGCAGCGTCGTCTCCAAAGACAGTTCCACGGCGGGCGTCGTGTACGATACGAAGTACTATCTGGACGCCTGCGAACGCTATCTTGCGCAGTTCTTCGGCGACGATTGGCGCACGAGCGGCGTCCTCGACGGCGATCGCACGCCCGAGGAGAGTTTTGCGCGCAACAAGAAGGACAACCGTTTCCGCTCGGACGAGGCGTACACGCAGGGCGTCGAGCTGGAAAAGGCGCGGCTTTGTAAGCTGCGCGAGGACCTGCTCGCCGTCGAGGCGGCGTTTGAAGAGGGGCTGCTCTCGCACACCTGCTACGAGAACGCGCTGGGCGAAGAGGAGAACCTCGGCATCGACGTCGGCGGGCTCTCCGGCCTCCACGATCTCGTCTATTATATGGACGGCGAGGAGCGCGCGGCGGACGACATCCGGCTCGTCCTGCTCTTCAACGGGGCGCTCGCGCAGGACGATCTGCGCTTTGAGAGCATTTCCTTCCTCCGCTACCTCGTCGAGAATTACAACGGATGAAAGAGCACATCGCGAAGATGCTCGCCGCGCAGAAGGGGCGGCACATCTCCTTTCATACGCCCGGACATAAGCGCAGGGGGGCGGACATCACGGAGCTGTCCTATTCGGACAATCTCGCCGCGCCGCGGGGCGTTCTGGCGGCGGCGCAGGCGGACTGCGCCCGTATCCTGGGCGCGGACGCGAGCTTTTTCCTGACAGACGGCAGCACGAGCGGCGTCTATTCCATGCTGCTCGCGCTCAGGCGCGCGGGCGCGGCGCGCGTTGCCGTTCCCGTCTGCGCGCACGTCAGCGTGCTGCGCGGCTGCGAACTTGCGGGGCTTGTTCCCGTTCCCGTCCCGCAGGAGTGGGAGCGCGGGATCGCGCGGCAGCCGTCGCTCTCCGCGTGCGAGAGGGCGCTTTCCGCGGCGGACGCGCTGCTCGTCACGTCGCCCGACTACTACGGGTACTTCCCCGATCTTCGGGGGCTTGCCGCGCTCTGCGCGCGCGAGAAAAAGCCCCTTCTCGCGGACGGCGCGCACGGGTCGCACCTGCACGGCACGCCCATGTATGCGGGCAATTTCGCCGATATGTGGGTGGACGGCGTGCACAAATCGCTCCCCGCGCTCACGCAGGGCGCCGTCGTCTCCGCAAAGGGGGCGTGGGCGGCGCGGCTGGAGGCGGCGGTGCCGTACTTCCGCACGACGTCGCCCTCCTATCCCATCCTTTCGAGCATCGAACACGCCGTCAAGTTTCCCCGCAGCGAGCGGACGGAGCGGGCGGCGGCGTGGGCGAAAGCGGCGCTCGGCGCCGAACCGAACGACGATTGGAGCAAGATCGTGCTTCCCTTCGGCGAAGAGAGCGGCGCGGCGCGCGCCTGTCTCGAAGCGCGCGGGCTGTACCCCGAATTTGACGACGGAAATTATCTCATGTTTTATCTCTCGCCCGCGAGCCGTGTGCGCGACATAAAGACGCTCGTGCGGCTCGCAAAGCGGCTGCCGCGCGGCGAAGTGCGCGGCGCGCCGCACGAGAAGGGCAGCTGCGGGCAAAAGACCGCGGCGCTCCCGCCCGAAGCGGCGCTCGGACGGACGTGCGCGCAGACGTGCGGACTGTTCCCGCCCTGCGTTCCCGTCCTGCTGCGCGGCGAGCGGGTGGACGAGGACGCGGTACGAAGGCTCTCGGGCGCGCTCTCCGCCTTCGGGCTGGAAGAGGGCAAGATCGTAGTTTTTGAGGACTGAAATGCGCGAACTGTTCCGTTCGACAACTGTATACCGCGCCATCGCCCGTGCGGCGCAGCGGGGCGAACAGGCGCACTTCACGTTCGTGCTCTTTCCCGACGCGGTCTATCTGCGCAGCCTCCTGACGCTGTGCGCGCAGGCGTTTTTCGGCGCGGAGGAGGGGCGCACGGCAAAGCTCATCGCCGAAGAGAGCTATGCGGACTGCATCTTCTGCCCCGCGCGCGGGGCAAAGCTGACGGCGGAAGGAGCGGCGGAGCTGCTGGGCGAGAGCGCGCTGAGCCCCGTCGAGGGGGATAAAAAGCTCTTTGTCCTGGACGCCTTCCATCAGGTCACGCCGCTCGTGCAGAACAAGCTCCTCAAAGTGCTGGAAGAGCCGCCCGAAGGGGTGTACTTCCTGGCGGGCGCGACGGCGGAGCACACGGTGCTCCCCACCATCCTCTCCCGCGCCGAGAAGATCGCGGTCCCGCCCTTTTCGGCGGAGGTGCTCTCGGCGGCGCTCCGAAGGCTGCATCCGGGCGCGCGGGAGATCGCCGCGGCGGCAGCCGCGAGCGGGGGGCTGCTCTCGGCGGCGGAGGAGCTGCTCTCGGGCGGCGGCGCGGCATTCCGCCTCGCGGTGCGCTTTCTGACGGAGGAGGACGGCGCGGCGCTCTCGCGCGAGGCGGGTGCGGAAAAGTCCTTCCTGCCGGCGCTGCGGCTCGTCCTGCGGGACGTCGCCCTGTATGCGGCGGGGCAGGGGAAGTATGCGGCGCTGCGGGACGAGGACGTGCGGCGCATCGCAGGATCCATGCCCGCGGGCGCGGCGCTCTCCGCGCTCGGTCTCGCCGCCCGTGCGGAACGGGACGTGCAGTTCAATACCAATCCCGCGCAAGCGGCGTTCATGTTATATCTGCGAGTGAATGAGGAAAAAAGAAAATGGCAGAAGTTGTCGTAGTAACCTTCAAAAAGGGCTCCAAGCCCTATTATTTCGGAAAGGGCGGTCTGACCTTTGAAAAGGGGCAGGGCGTCGTTGTTGAAACGTCCAAAGGTCTGGAATATGCGCGGGTCGCCGACCCTTCGCGCGAGGTACCGGACGAGGAGATCGTTCAGCCGCTCAAAAACGTCATCCGCATCGCCACCGAGCGGGACGAGGCGGCGCGCGCCGCACAGGAGGAGCGCCGCGGCGAGGCGATGCGTATCTGTAAGGAGAAGATCGCCGCGCGCGGGCTGCCGATGAAACTCATCGACTGCGAGTTCTCCTTTGACGGCGGCAAAGTCGTCTTTTCCTTCACGTCGGAGGGCAGGGTGGACTTCCGCGATCTGGTGCGCGACCTTGCGTCCGTGTTCCATATCCGCATCGAGCTCAGGCAGGTCGGCATCCGCGACGAAGCGCGCCTTTTAGGCGGCATCGCGCCCTGCGGCAGGGAGGTCTGCTGCGCGGGATGTATGCCGGAGTTCAGAAAGGTCAGCATCAAAATGGCGAAAAATCAGGGGCTCTCGCTCAACCCGGGCAAGATCAGCGGGCTGTGCGGCAGGCTCATGTGCTGCCTTGCCTATGAGGACGAATATTACGCCGACGCCTGCAAAAAGGTGCCGAAACTCGGCGCGACGGTCGCCACGCCCGAAGGCAAGGGGCAGGTCGTCTCCGTCAATATGCTCAAAATGGAAGTGCGCGTCAAGATCGAAAAGGACGGCGCGCTCCTCTACCGCGATTTTGCGGCGGAGGACGTCTCGCGTGCAGAACCCGACCGCGGCGAGCCCGTGCGCCGGGAGCAGGAGGAGACGGACGCGCCCGAAGCGGCGCAGCAGCCCGCGCGCGCGGAAAAGCGGGAGCGTCCCGACCGCGGCGAAAAGCGGGAGCGCCCGCCGCGCGAACACGGCGGCGACAAGCGTCCCCGTCCCGCGCCCAAGAACGGGGAGGGCGGCGCGCGCACAAAGCAGCATCCCGATTTCCGCACCCGCCGCGGCGGCAGGAAACCGCAGCCGCCCGAAAAAAACTGAGATTTCCACCCGATAAAATCAGCCAAAAGGCTTTACGAACGGCACGGTTTGTGATATAATACGAATAGATTTTCAGGGAGGTTAGTATCATGGCTCATAAGATTTCGGATGAGTGCATCTCCTGCGGCGCTTGTGCAGATACCTGCCCCGTCAATGCGATCGCGCCCGGCGACACGACGTATGTCGTCGATCCCGATGCCTGCATCGACTGCGGCGCTTGCGAAGACGGCTGCCCCGTCGGCGCGATCAAGGCAGAGTAACGCTCGGATCAAGGAAGGAGCACGGGTTTTCCCCGTGCTCTTTTTCGTAACGCGGCGCGTTTTCGCGTGCGCGCGGCGCGGGCGTATTTTGCAGCCGTCCGCGCGATTGTACCGATCTTGTCATGGAACGTATCGAAGATCTCCTCATCGGCAATTATAGGATCATTCAGGATACCGCGCTCTACCGCTTTACGTCGGACGCGGTGCTTCTCGCGCGCTTTCTTTCCGCCAAGAGGGGGGAACGCGTCGCCGATTTCTGCGCGGGGAGCGGGGTCGTCGGGCTGCACTTCTATGCCGAAAACAGGGGCGTGGAGCACGTCACCCTCTTCGAGATGCAGCCCCGCCTCGCCGAGCTGAGCGCGCGCACCGTTGCGCTCAACGGGCTGGAGGAGGTCTTTACCGTCGAAAACGTCCGTCTGCAGGACATCCCCGCGCGCTATTGCGAGGCGTTTTCGCTCATCCTCTGCAATCCGCCCTATGAGCGCGGCGGCTTTGCGGCGGCGGATGCGGAAAAGGCGCTGTGCAAAAAGGAGATCGCGCTCCCGCTCGAAGACCTGTGTGCCGCGGCGTCGCGCTGCCTGAAATTCGGCGGGCGCTTTGCGCTCATCCACCGCGCGGACAGGCTTGCGGAGCTCGTCTATACGCTGCACGCCCGCCGTCTGGAAGTAAAGAAGATACGCCCCGTCTGCGGAAAGGCGGGGGACAAGCCCTATGCCGTGCTCGTCGCGGCAGTCAAGGGGGGAAAGCCCGGCACCGAGCTCCTCCCCGCGCTCGTCAACGAAAAGGAGTAACGTATGGTCGTTTTTGTCGCCACGCCCATCGGCAATCTCAAGGACATCACCCTGCGCGCGCTGGAGGAGCTGCGGGCGGCGGACGCCGTGTTCTGCGAGGACACCCGCCGCACCATGCAGCTTCTCAACGCCTATGACATCAAAAAGCCGCTCTACGCCTGCCACAAGTACAACGAGCGGGAGGCGGCGGCGCGCATCCTCTCGCTCTCGCGGGAGGGAAGGCGGGTGTGCGTCGTCTCGGATGCGGGGATGCCCGTCATCTCCGATCCGGGGAACGCCGTCTGCGCGGCGCTCAAAGAGGCAGGCGAAGGGTATACCGTCGTCCCTGGCGCGAACGCCGCGCTGTGCGCCCTCATCCTTTCGGGGCTGCCCGCGCAGAGGTTCACCTTTGTCGGCTTCCTGCCCGAAAAAAAGGCGGAACGCCGCGCCCTTTTGCAGCAATATGCGTCCGCGCGCGAGACGCTGCTCTTCCACTGCGCCCCGCAGGATGCGGACGAGTATATCGCGCTCCTGTTCGAGGCGCTCGGCGAGCGCCGCGCCTGCGCCGTCCGCGAGATCACCAAACTGCACGAGGAGAGTGTCCCCTTCCTGCTCTCCCAAGGACTCCCGGGGGAGAAGCGCGGGGAGTACGTCCTCGTCGTCGAGGGCGCGGGGGAACGCGAGAACCCCCTGAACGCGCTCCCCGTCCGCGAACACGTCCTCCACTATATGCGCGCGGGGCTGGAGAAGAAGGAGGCGCTCAAGCGCGCCGCAAAAGACAGGGGCGTCTCCAAGAGCGAACTGTACAAAGAAACGCTCGATCTTTGAGCCGCGCGGCGTTATGTGAAAGAACGGGCAAAGAAAAATGGTGAAAAAGTGAGAAAAGGGCTTGTTTTTCGCCTGCGGAGATAGTATAATACAATCATGCTGACAGAAGCGTTCCCTCAACTGAACACATCCCGCGTCGTTACGGAACTGCGCGCCTTTCTGCGTTCCGGATGGTTCGCTGCCGTCGCTGTGCTTTTCATGGCGTGCTCGGAGCTGTTCGGGCTCGAGATCCTCGTCATGTACTGCTATCTCGCCTTCGGGGCTGCCATCGTGCTCTTTTCGGAGGATATGCTCCCCGTCGTACCGCTGGTCTGCTGCGGGTATATGCTCTTTTCGGCGAAGAACAATCCCGGGAAGTTCCCCGACTCTCTGTTCGGCACGCCTGCCGGGCAGTTCGCGCTCTTTTTCGCCGTCGCGGTGGCTGCCGTGCTGCTCGTCGGACGGCTCGTCTCCATGCTCATCCGCGTCCGCGAAAAGCGCGGCATCCCCAAATTTGCCGCAGGCTATCTCATGCTGGGCGCGGCGTATCTTCTGAGCGGCGCGGTCTCGCCCTATTACGATGGCAGGACGGTGCTGATGGGCTTTGTGCAGATCGCCGCCCTGAGCGGGTTTTATTTCTTCTTTTATTATACCATCCGCTGGGAAAATGTGCCGAAGTCCTATCTTCCGATGGTCATCTCCATCGTCGGAGCGGGGCTGCTTGCCGAAGTCGGGGGGATGTACTTCAACGAAGGCGTCGTCACCGCGGGCGGCGGCATCGACCGCGCCATGCTCTACACGGGCTGGGGCATCTACAACAACGTCGGCTGCATGATGGCGATGTGTATGCCCGCGCCCGTCTACTTTGCCGTCAAGCACAAGAACGGCTGGCGGTATACGCTGCTGTATACGCTCTATTACTGCGGCGTGCTGCTCACGCAGAGCCGCGGCGCCATCCTCTTTGGCAGCGTCGTCTATCTTGCCTGCGTCGTCGTGACGCTCGTACGCAGCGGAGGACGGGAGCGGCTGTGGCACATCCTCGTGTACGCAGGGAGCCTGCTCGTCGCCGTCGGAGCGCTGCTCATCTTCCACAAGAATATCCTCGATCTGTTCGAGTCTCTCATCGTCAGCGGGTTCAACGACTCCGCCCGCTTCGCCACATGGAAGGCGTGCTGGGAGCGCTTTACCGAGTATCCCGTGTTCGGCGTCGGGTTTTATAAGACGCCGGGGACGATGATGACGGAGAGCGGGATGTACACCGAGTTCGTGGAAGGCACGCCCGACGGCGTGTTCCTTGCCCTCCGCTCGCACAACACCCTCTTCCAGCTCCTCGCCACGGGCGGCACGTTCGCGGTCGTCGGCTATGCGGTACACAGGATCCAGACGCTCGTGCTCTGTTTCCGCCGTCCCTCCGTCGAAAAGGCGGTGGCGGCGATGTGCGTCGCGTCGCTGCTGCTCACAAGCCTCCTCGACTGCCATATGTTCAATATGGGACCGGGGCTCATGTACTCCGTTCTGCTCGTCTTTGCCGAAAAACAGGACGGGGAGACGGCGTCCGTTCTGCAAAAGAAAACCGAATAAAAGGGCGCGGCGGGCGGTATCACGATACCGCCCGCCGCGCTTTTGTCTGCGCCGTCCCGCTGCGGACGGCAAAAGCAAATCCCCCGGAACTTGCGCTCCGGGGGATCTGCTATATGATAAGGGGGAAAAATGATGAGCTGTTTTGGTCGGGAGCGCTTCCGCACTTCCTGTTTACGCTATCATTATATCGGCTCTCTTCGTAAAAGTAAAATCTTTTTTCGACATTTTTTTCAAAAAGTTTTTTCTGAAAATATCTTACAATCTGCAAAAGAACCGTTCACAAAGGGCGGGGCAAAAAGTTGATTTTCTAACATACGCCCCTTTTTTACAGGAAACGGCATAAAAAACAGCCCAGAACGACGCCCGCAAAGTTGGCGGCGAGGGCGATGACGACGGGGCGGGCGCGGATGCGTCTGCTCCCCGCGAAATAGACCGCCGAGATATAGAACACCGTCTCGCTCGAGCCGAACGCCACGCAGGCGCACCGTCCCACATAGCTGTCCGCGCCGTACACCGCTAGCAGGTCGGAGAGCACCGCCGTCGCGCCGCTGCCCGAAAAGGGCTTTATGAGGATGAGGCGCGCAAGTTCGGGCGGGACGCCGACGAGGGAGAGCGCGGGGGAAATGAGGGACGTGAGCGCGTCGGAGAGCCCGCTTTGTTCAAAGAGTTCGGACAGGATGAGCACCGCCGCGAGATAGGGGAAGAGGGACATCGCAAGGGGCAGCGCACCCTTCACGCCCTCGGTAAAGCAGTCGTACAGCCGCACCTTTTTACAGAGCGCGTACACAAAGAGCGCCGCAAAGAGGGCGGGCAGGAGCAGGGCTATGTATCGCATCGCTTCCTCGTGAGAAAGACGAGCCCTGCGCCCAGAGCCGTCGTAAAGAGGGTGGAAAGCAGCGTGGGCAGCAGGATATCGGCGGCGTTTTGCGCGCCCGCCGCCGCGCGCAGGGCGATGACCGTCGTCGGCAGGAGCTGCAGGCTCGTCGCGTTGAGCACAAAGAGCATATCGGCGGCGTAGCGGTTTTTGGCGGCAAGGAACTTCTTCGTCGCGGCGACGCCGAGGGGCGTGGGCGCGCCCGGCAGTCCCAGCATATTCGCCGCCAGGTTTTGCGCCGCAAGGGAGAGCGCCGCCCCGTCGCCGGAGCGGAAGACCGCCCCGGAGAGCGGGGAGAGCCTGCGCGAGAGCGCGTCCGCCGCCCCGCTCTTTTGCAGCACCTCAAAAAACCCCAGCCATACGCAGTAGGAGGCGAGCAGCGTCAGCGTGAGCGCCGCGGCGCGCTCGCCGCCCGCCAGCATGGCGGGCAGGAAGCCCGCGGGATCGTCCAGGAGAAAGATGACGGCGGCGGCGAGGAACACCGCCGCAAAGATGGCGTTCATGCGATATTGTATGAGCGCGCGCGCGGAAAAATCGGTGTTTTCCCGAAATTGCCGCGCATGACGGGAGAAAAGCGGCAAAAAGAGGGCGCGCGGGCAAAATGAGTTTACAACGGGGGGAAAATGCGGTATAATATCCGCGAACAAAAAACGCGGCAAAGGGGAGAGGACATGAAAAGACCCTACTATGTCACCACGGCGATCGCCTATACTTCGGGCAAGCCGCACATCGGAAATACGTATGAAGCCATTTTAACGGACGCCATCGTCCGCTTCAAGCGGCTGCAGGGCTATGACGTCCGCTTCCAGACGGGAACGGACGAGCACGGGCAGAAGATTGAAGAAAAGGCGGAAGCCGCCCGCGTCACCCCGCAGGCGTTTGTCGACGGCGTCGCGAACGTCATCAGGACCATCTGGGACGGCGTCGGCACGTCGTACGACAAGTTCATCCGCACGACGGACGCCGATCACGTCCGCGTCGTGCAGAAGATCTTCAAGAAGTTCTACGAACAGGGCGACATCTACAAGGGCGAGTACGAGGGCTGGTACTGCACCCCGTGCGAGAGTTTCTGGACGGAGAGCCAGCTCGCAGACGGCAAGTGTCCCGACTGCGGCAGAGAGGTGAAGCGCGCCAAGGAAGAGGCATACTTCTTCAAAATGGGCAAGTATGCCGACAGGCTCATCGCGCACATCGAGTCGCACCCCGATTTCATCCGTCCCGTTTCGAGAAAGAACGAGATGATGAACAACTTCCTGAAAAAGGGTTTGCAGGATCTTTGCGTCTCGCGCACCTCTTTCACATGGGGCATCCCCGTCGATTTTGACAGCCGCCACGTCGTCTACGTCTGGCTGGACGCGCTCACCAACTATATCACGGGGCTGGGCTACGATCCCGACGGCAGCGGCGAACTGTACGAGCGGTATTGGAGAAACGCCGAAAAGCTGCACGTCATCGGCAAGGACATCGCCCGCTTCCATACCATCTACTGGCCTATCTTCCTGATGGCGCTGGGCGAGCCGCTGCCCGATCACGTCTTTGCGCATCCCTGGCTGCTCCAGGGCGGCGAAAAGATGAGCAAATCGCGCGGCAACGTCATCTATGCGGACGATCTCGCCTCCGTCTTCGGTGTGGACGCGGTGCGCTATTTCGTCCTGCACGAGATGCCCTATGAGGGCGACGGCACCATCACATGGGAGCTGGTCTGCGAGCGCGTCAACGCCGACCTTGCGAACACGCTCGGAAATCTCGTGCGCCGCACGCTCGCCATGACGCGCAAGTACTTTGCGGGCGTCGTCAGGAACGCGGGCGCCGCGGAGCCCGTGGACGAGGATCTGAAGGCGGTCGTCACGGGGGCGCGCGCCAAGGCGGAGGCGTGCATGGACGACTTCCATATCGCCGACGCCCTTAACGAGATCTTCCTCATCTTCCGCCGCGCCAACAAATATATCGACGAGACGATGCCCTGGGTCCTCGGCAAGGACGAGGAGAAGAAGGACCGTCTCGCGACCGTCCTTTACAACCTCACGGAGAGTATCCTGACGGGCGCGAGCCTGCTTGCGCCCTTCCTGCCGCAGACGGCGGAGAAGATCGCCGCCTATCTGAACGCCCCTTTGAAGACGCTCGAAGCGTGCGATGCGTTCGGCGCGTATCCGGACGGCAACACGATCGCCGCGGAGGACGAGGCGCTCTTCGCCCGCTTCGACTGGAAGGAAGTCGCGCCCAAAGTGGAGGCGATCCGCAAGGCGCAGCGCGAGGAGTACGAGCGCGAAAACGGCGGGGCGCAGCCCGCGCCCGCGCAAGCGCCCGAAGAGAAGCAGCCGCTCATCTCCATCGACGACTTTGCGAAGATCGAGCTGCGCGTGGGCGAGGTCGTCGCCTGCGAGCGCGTCGCCAAGTCCAAAAAGCTGCTGCATGAGACCATCCGCGTCGGCGGCGAGGAGCGCTCGGTCGTCTCCGGCATCGCCAAGTGGTACACGCCCGAGGAGATGGTGGGCAAGAAGGTCGTGCTCGTCACCAACCTTGCGCCCGTCAAACTGTGCGGCGTCCTCTCGGAGGGCATGGTACTCTGCGCCGAGGACGAGGAGGGCAACCTCTCCCTGCTCTCGCCCGAAAAGGCGGTCGCCTGCGGCGCGAACATCCGCTGATATGTATCTCGACATCCACGCCCACTTTGCGCAGGAGGGGTACGAATTTCCCGCGGAGTGGGAGCGCATCCGCGCGGCGGGAGTGGAGACCGTCGTCCTCGCGGGCGATACCCTTGCGCACAGTCTGTGGCACGCGCGCTTTTGCAGGGAGACGGAGGGCGCGTACTTTGCGGCAGGCGTGCATCCCTCGGAGACGGAGGGCTTCGGACAGGAGACGCTCGGCGCGCTGGAAGGGCTGCTCTCGGAGGAAAAGTGCGTCGCCGTCGGGGAGATCGGTCTTGATTTTCACTACCCGTTCCCCGAAAAACGCGACCAGACGGCGCCCTTTCTCGCGCAGCTCGAACTGGCGCACCGCCATCATCTGCCCGTGCAGATCCACTCCCGCGACGACTATGCGGAGATGATCGGGCTGCTTCGGGCGCACAGGGAACTGCTGACGGACGGCTTTCTCATGCACTGCTATTCGCACGGCGCGGCGCACATCGGGGAATTTCTCGATCTGGGCGCTTACTTCTCCTTCGGCGGCGTCGCGTGCTTCAAGAACGCCAAAAACGTATGGGAGAGCGTGCGCGCCTGCCCTGCGGACAGGATCTTGTCCGAAACGGACAGTCCCTATCTCTCCCCCTTCCGCGGCGAAAAAAACAGCCCTGCGAACATCCCCGTCATCGTGCGGCAGCTCGCCGCGCTGCGCGGGGAGGAGGAAGAGACTCTCAAACAACAAATTCGGAAGAACGCCAAGGCGCTCTTTCCTGCGATCGGGTGAAATCATGGATACTTACGTCTACAAGATCGGCAACAATCTCTATGTCAATCTTACCAACCGCTGCTCCAACCGCTGCACCTTCTGCGTGCGGGACGAGGCGCATCCCTTCGAGGGGTACGATCTCTGGATCAAGGAATGCGAGCCTACGGCGCAGCAGATCATCGACCTCATCGGCGATCCCAAGGCATACGGCGAGATCGTCTTCTGCGGCTTCGGCGAGCCCACATACCGTCTCGGCGCGATGGAGCAGATCTGCGACTGGGTGCATGAGCACGGCGGAAAGACGCGCCTCAACACCAACGGGCAGGGGAGCATCATCAATCAGCACGATATCGCTCCCGACCTCGTCGGACGGCTGGACGGCATCAACATCTCCCTGAACGCCTCCAACGCCCGCCTCTATGAGAAGCTGTGCCGTCCCATCTATCCCGAGATGGCGTTCGATTCCGTCCTCTTCTTTGCGCAGGCGTGCAAGCAGAACGGGCTCAACTGCTGGTTTTCCGTCGTGGACTGCATCGGCGAGGAGGAGATCGCCGCCTGCCAAAGGCTCGCGGACGAGATCGGCATCCCGCTGCGCGTGCGCGAGACCATCCGATAAAGCGAGAGAGCCGCTGCAAGCGGCTCCCTTTGTTCTTTTGTGGGGAGGGTCGTTCCCTCAACGCTATTTTGCGCCGCCCGCGCGGCGGCATACGAGGAAAGATATGGATGACATCAGGAGCGTTCTTGCGCGGCACGGCTTCTCTTTCAAAAAGAAGTTCGGGCAGAATTTTTTGACGGATACCAACCTGCTTTCCGCCATCGTCCGCGACGCGGGCGTGACGGAGGAGACGACCGTCCTCGAGATCGGCGCGGGCGCGGGGGCGCTGACGCGCGCGCTCTCGGCGGCGGCAAAACGTGTCGTCGCCTACGAGATCGACGCCTCGCTCCGCCCCGTGCTTGCGGAGACGCTCGCGGGCTGCGAGAACTGCGAGGTCGTGTTCGGCGACATTTTGCGCGCCGATCTTCCCGCGCTCGAGGCGGAACTGGGGCGCTACCGCGTCGTCGCCAATCTGCCCTACTATGTCACCACGCCCGTCGTCATGCTCTTTCTGGAGCAAGCGCAGGGGTGCGAGGGGCTCACCGTCATGGTGCAGGAGGAGGTCGCCGACCGCTTCTGCGCGCAGGCGGGAACGCCCGCGTACGGCGCCGTGACGGCAGCCATTGCGTTAAAGGGCAGGGCGCAGGTGACGCGCAGGGTGCCGCGCACGATGTTCACGCCCCGTCCCAACGTCGATTCCGCCGTCGTGCGCATCGACTTTGAACGGGGGCGGCTGCCCGTGCAGAGCGAGGCGGCATACCGCGCCGCCGTGCGCTGCGCCTTTCTGAGCCGCAGAAAGACGCTCGCGAACAATCTCATCGCCGCCTTCCGCGTCTCCCGCGAGCGGGCGGAGGAGCTGCTTGCGGAAGCGGGCGTCGGCGCGATGGCGCGCGGCGAGACGCTCCCGCCCGAGGCGCTCGCCCGCCTTGCGGATGCGATCGCGGCGCACGGGCTCGCCTGATCTGTCCCGTCAGACAGGGCGCGGGGCGCGGCAATTTGCCGCGCCCCGCGCCCTGTTTCATGTGAGCGGAACAAAAATCTGCTTCCCGCAGTCGGGAACGGTGAGGTGCGTAAAGCCGATCGCGGAGAGCGCCGCGACGGCCTTCTCCCTGCCCGCAAGGATGCGCTCCCTGCCGTGTGCGTCCGAGGCGAACGAGACGTTCCTGCCGCCCAGGGCGAAGTAGCGCGCGAGGATGTCCGCGCCCGGCACGAAGTCGCCCGCCTGCCGCGCCGAGGAGTTGACTTCCAGCACGGCGCCGCGCGCAATGATGCGGCGCAGGATGTCGTCCAGCTCGTCGGGAAACTCTTCATAGCGCAGGGCGGGGGAGGGATAGGGCGCGTTGCGCCCGACGTAGCCGATGTGCGCGACAATGTCGTAGCGGTAGGGGGCTTCGAGGCTCTCCCGCACGCGGGCAAGGTAGCGCGCATATGCTTCGCGGCGGGGCTTTCCCGTGAAATATTCCGCGAACCACGGATCGTACCCGTCCACGGTGTGGACGCTGTTGACGATAAAGTCGGGCGCATAGCGCTCGATGATCGCAAGATAGCGCGCCTGCGCCGCACGGTTGGGCGTGAACCCGAATTCTCCGCCCACGAGCACGCGCATATCGGGCGCGTACGCCCTTTGCAGCGCGCGGGCGGCGGTAAAGTACGCCGCGGCGTCGATGACGGGGACCTCCTTCCCCTCGGCGAGGACGCGGTCCTCCAGATAGTCGTAATCAAAGTGTTCGGAGACGCCGTAATAGGCGACGCCCAGCGCCTTGGCGCGGGCGAGCATCTCCGCAAGCGGCGTCGTGCCGTCCGCGGAAAATGCCGAATGGGTGTGGATATCGGTCAGCATACTTCAAGTATAGCACGAACGGGCGGCAAACGCAAGCGGGGGACGGCAAAAACCGTCCCCCGCCGCCCCATCACGTTTCGCCGCGGGCGCGCGGACGCGCCCCGCAAGGATGATCAGAGCAGTCTGCGCGCGGTGATAAAGTAGGACTTGCGCGTCTCGCTCATCTGTTCGATGACGGCATAGTCGCTCGCCGTGTGCAGGATATAGTTGTCGCCGAGGTAGAGGGCGACGTGTCCGATGCGCTCCACGCCCGTCTTATGATAGCGCTGCGCGTTGGTGTAGAACAGGAGGTCGCCGCGGCGGATGTCCTTCCACGCGACGGGCGTTCCCTGACGGACCTGCGTGCGCGTCGTCACATCCAGCAGGATGCCCGCGCCCTTGTAAAAGATATACTGCATCAGGGAGGAACAGTCGAATTTTGTCACGGTGAAGCCCTTCAGAAGATTTCCCTTGCCGTCGTGCAGGCGCACGGCGCCGTAGACGTAGGGAACGCCCAGCAGCTCCAGTCCCTCCGCGATGACGCGCTCCACCGCCTCGCTCCCCTTTTCGAGATAGGCGACGGTCGTATACGCCGCGTTGGCGCTGATATAGGCGGTCGTCGAGCGGTAGCGCGTCTCGTACCAGTCGCCTCGCTTTTTCACAAGATGGAGCATATCCCCGCTGTCCACCGTCCCGAGCGAGGCGTATCCCGTCCCCGCGCCCTTTCTCACGTTGAGCGAATCGGTGCGTACATAGATATATTCCGCCTTTTGCGGAGGCAGAGGTTCGGGCTCGGGCTCCGGCTCCGGTTCGGGCTCCGGCTCGGGCTCCGGCTCCGGTTCGGGCTCGGGCGCGTCCTCGGGGGGATCGGGCAGGGACTCTTCGGGGAGCCCGGGCAGCGGCGTTTCCGCCGAAGGCGCGTCTTCCTGCGGCGTCGCGCAGGCGGCAAACAGGGGCAAGGTCCCAAGGAGAAGCGCAAGGGAACAAGCCGTGACCATAAGCAGTCGTTTCATGTGTTTTCTCCTTTTTTTGTTGTCGTGCACCCATGATATCAAAAAAATATACCTTCACGCAACTGCATGAAGCAGGTGGATCGCAGGAAATCGCGGAAGAAAACGGAAGCCGCCGCGCGGGATCTTCCGCACGGAGACCTTGATCGCCGCGGCACAAAAAACAGGGGGACGCACCCCGAAAAATGCGCCTGAATGCGCGCCCGCGCGCCGAAAAGGCGCGCGGGCGCAGAATGCAGAAAGCAAAACGCGGAGCGCGAAAAACGCGCTCCGCGTTTTGCGGATGCAGGCGGATGCCGTGCGGTCACGAGCGGTTCTGTTCGTCGACGATGTTGTCGGCGTGATACATTTTCCGAAGGAGCGGCTTTTCGATCTTGCCCGTCGCGTTGCGCGGCACTTTGGCAAAGATGATGCGGCGGGGGCGCTTGTAGCGGGGCAGCTCCTTGCAGAAGGCGTTGATCTCCTCTTCGGTCGCCTCGACGCCCGCGGGCGTCTCGACGATGGCGCAGGCGATCTCGCCGAGGCGCGCGTCGGGCAGTCCGATGACGGCGACGTCCTTGATCTTGGGACACTTGCTCATGAAGTTCTCGATCTCGACGGGGTACAGGTTCTCGCCGCCCATGACGATGACGTCCTTCTTGCGGTCGACGAGATAGTAAAATCCGTCCTCGTCCTGCCGCGCCATATCGCCCGTCAGCAGCCAGTCGCCGCGCATGACGTCGCGGGTCGCTTCGGGGTTGCGGTAATAGCAGCGCATGACGCCGGGACCTTTCAGTGAGAGCTCGCCCACTTCGCCGCGCTCCACTTCGGTGACGCCGTCCTCTTTGACGATGCGCACCTGCCAGCCGTAGCCCGGGATGCCGATGGCGCCCACTTTGTGAAGGTTGCCGATGCCGAGGTGTACGGCGCCCGGTCCGATGGATTCGCTCAGACCGTAGTTGGTGTCGTACGCCTGCCCGGGGAAGTAGGACTGCCAGCGCTTGATGAGGCTCTGCGGAACGGGCTGCGCGCCGATGTGCATGAGGCGGAACTGGCGGAGGTTGAAGTTATGGAGCTTGAGCTCCCCGCTGTCCAGCTTTTCCAGAATGTCCTGCGCCCACGGGACAAGCAGCCACACGATGGAGCAGCGCTCGTTGGAGATGGTCTCGAGGATGGTCTCGGGCGAGGTGCCGCGCAGCAGGACCGCCTTGCTCGCCGACATCAGGCTCCCCATCCAGTGCATCTTCGCGCCCGTGTGGTAGAGGGGCGGGATGAGGAGGAACACGTCGTCGCGCGTCTGACGGTGGTGATAGTACTCGACCTGCGCCGCGTGCATGAGCGAGCGGTGCGCGTGCAGGATGGCTTTGGGGAAGCCCGTCGTGCCGCTCGAAAAATAGATGGCGGCGTCGTCCTCGTCCGAAAGCGCGACGTCCGGCTTGACCGAGGAGTAGTTGCCGATCTGCTGGTCGTAGCTCTCCGCAAAGGAGGGGACCATCGTGCCGCCGACGAACATCAGGATGCGGTTTTTGCCGATATCGTCGGCGATCTCCTCGACACGCCCGATAAATTCGGGACCGAAGAGGAGGATGTTGACCTCGGCGAGGTCGATACAGTAGTGGATCTCTTCCGCCGTGTAGCGGAAGTTGAGGGGGACGGCGACGCCGCCCGTCTTGAGGATGCCGAAGTAGATGGGCAGCCATTCCAGGCAGTTCATCAGCAGGATGCCGACCTTGTCCCCGCGCTTGATGCCGCGCGAAAGCAGCAGATTGGCGACGCGGTTTGCCTTTTCGTCAAAGACGCGCCAGGTGATCTCGCGGCGGTAGTGGCAGAGCGGATCGCCCTCGACGAGGGCGTATTCGCGCCAGGTGCGGCGGCTCTTTTCCTGGATCTCGGGATTGAGTTCGACGAGCGCGACGTCGTTGGGATAGACGTCGGCGTTGCGTTCCAGAAGCTGGGTGATGGGCATAGCGGTTCCTCCGCGCATCAGTAGAGTTTACGGTTGTCGACGACGCGTACCGCCTTGCCCTCGCTGCGCGTGATGGTCTTGGGCGGCAGGAGATGGACGTTCGCCGTGATGCCGAGCATGGAGCGCAGCGCCGTGATGAGCTTCTTTTCCGCCGCGCGCAGGGTGTCGAGGTCGTCTCCCATCCCGGGCTTTCTTTCGACGTTGATGTCCAGCGTGTCGGTGTTGTTGACGCGGTCGACGAGGATCTGATAGTTGGCTTCGTACCCCTGGTTGAGGAGCACCGTCTCGATCTGCGAGGGGAACACGTTGACGCCGCGGATGATGAGCATATCGTCGCTGCGGCCGAGGGGCTTGCTCATCTTGACGAGCGTCCTGCCGCACGAGCAGGGCTTGCGCGAGAGCACGCAGATGTCCTTGGTGCGGTAGCGCAGCAGCGGGAACGCCTCCTTGTCGAGCGAGGTGAACACGAGTTCGCCCTTGCTGCCCTCGGGCAGCACTTCGCCCGTATCGGGATCGATGACTTCGGCGTAGAAGTGGTCTTCGCAGATGTGCATCCCCGTCTGCTCCTCGCATTCAAAGGCGACGCCGGGGCCGGAGATCTCGGTGAGCCCGTAGATGTCGTAGGCGCGGATGCCCAGCTTTTGTTCGAGTTCGCGGCGCATTTCCTGCGTCCACGCCTCGGCGCCGAAGATGCCCGCGCGCAGCTTGATCTTGTCGCGCATCCCCTTCTCCTCGATCGCTTCGGCGAGGTAGAGGGCGTACGAGGGCGTGCAGCACAGGAAGGTCGCGCCCAGGTCGACCATGAACTGCACCTGACGGTCGGTATTGCCCGACGAGGTGGGGATGGTGAGGCATCCCACTTTGTGCGAGCCGCCGTCCAGCCCGGGCCCGCCCGTGAACAGGCCGTAGCCGTAGCTCACCTGTACGACGTCGTTTTTGGAACCGCCTGCGGCGACGATGGCGCGCGCACAGCAGTCCTCCCAGATATCGAGATCGCCCTGCGTATAGAAGGCGACGACGCGCTTGCCCGTCGTCCCCGACGTCGACTGGATGCGCACGCAGCGTTCGAGCGGCGTGGCGAGCAGTCCGTAGGGGTAGGCGATGCGCAGATCGTCCTTGGTGAGGAAGGGGAGAAGGGAGATATCGTCAAGGCTTCTGATGTCCTCGGGACGCACGCCCTTTTCCTCCATCTTGTTGCGGTAGTAGGGTACGTTGTCGTAGACGCGGCGCACCTGCTTCAAAAATTTTTCGTTCTGCAGCGCGCGCATCTCGTCGCGCGACATGGTCTCCTCGTGGGGCTGAAAGTAGTTGTGCATCGGTAGTATCCCGTCCTTATGATGGTTTTTTCAGTTGGAGTTTTGTTCGGAGGCGCGTCCCAGTTCAAACGCCCTCAGGTTGAGTTCGACGAATTTCTGCGGCACGACCTCGCGGATCGCCTGCCGCCAATCTTCGGGGTCGTAGTCGAAGTAGGCGGAGAGCCTGCCCAAAAGGACGATGTTCACCGCCTTCTCGCTGCCCGCCTCGCGCGCGAGGGCGAGACAGTCAAAGGCGTCGATCCGTACGCCGAGCGCCGCGATCTTTTTCACGAGCTCCTCCGGATACTGCGCCGCGCCCGTGATGACGGGCATGGGGTCGATGCGCTGGGTGTTGGTGACGAGGATGCCGTCCTCCTTTAAGTATTGCGTCCAGCGTGCCGCCTCCAATAATTCAAAGGAGACGATGCAGTCCGCCTCGCCCCTGTCGATGACGGGGGAATACACCTTGTCGCCGTAGCGCACATAGGTGACGACGCTGCCGCCGCGCTGGCTCATGCCGTG
>CALVUC010000023.1 GCA_944363395.1 uncultured Clostridia bacterium
TCGATGACGGGGGAATACACCTTGTCGCCGTAGCGCACATAGGTGACGACGCTGCCGCCGCGCTGGCTCATGCCGTGTACTTCGGAAACTTTGACGTCATAGCCGTATTTGAGGAGCAGATGCCCCAACAGCTTGCTGGCGAGCAGCGAACCCTGTCCGCCCACGCCCACGATCATGATGTTTTTCGTCTGCATATGCTCCCTCCTTATTTGCCGATGGCGCCGAACTTGCACAGTTCTTCGCACACGCCGCAGCCGACGCACTGGGTGCTGTCGATGACGGCTTTGTTGTCCCGCATACTGACGGCGGGGCAGCCGAGCTTCATGCACGCCCTGCAGCTTCTGCACTTTTCGGCGTCCACTTTGAGGGGCGGCGCGTGCTTGACGTATTTGAGGAGCGCGCACGGGCGGCGGCTGATGATGACGGACGCCTCCTTTGCTGCCAGCTCTTCGAGCAGAACCTTCTCGGTCGCGGCGAGGTCGTAGGGATCGACGACGCGCACGCGCGCAAAGCCCATCGCGCGGCAGAGCGCCGTGAGATCGATCTTGCCCGCGGGATCGCCCTTGATGTTATAGCCCGTCGTGGGGTTCTGCTGATGCCCCGTCATGCCCGTGATGGAGTTGTCGAGGATGATGACGGTGGAGACGCTTTGGTTGTAGGCGATGTTGGCAAGCCCCGTCATGCCCGAGTGCATGAAGGTGCTGTCGCCGATGACCGCGACCGCCTTGGAGGCGTTCTCTTCGCCGAGCGCCTTGTTGTAGCCGTGGATGCCGGAGAGGGACGCGCCCATGCAGGTGGAGACGTCCAGCGCGTTGAGGGGCGCCGTCGCGCCCAGCGTGTAGCAGCCGATATCGCCGAACACGGTGAGTTTATGCTTGCCGAGGAGATAGAATATCCCCCTGTGCGGGCAGCCCGCGCACATCACGGGCGGGCGGGGCGGCACGGCTTCCGCGAGCTGTCTGCCCTGCGGGATCGGGCGGTGAAACGCCTCGGCGATGAGGTTCTGCGAGTATTCGCCCTCGAGGGGAAGGCGGTCTTTGCCGATGACTTCCAGCCCGAGGCGGCGGCAGAACTCCTCGATGACGGGATCGAGTTCTTCGATGACGGCGAGCTGCTTCACCTTGGAGGCAAACTCCCCGATGAGGCGCGCGGGCAGGGGGTGGACCATGCCGAGCTTGAGGATGCTCACGCTGTCGCCGAACACTTCCTTCGCGTACTGGTAGGAGGTGGAGGAGGTGATGATGCCCAGCTCCGTCCCGCCCCATTCGATGCGGTTGAGCGGGGTGGTCTCGGCGTATTCCTCGAGGGCGCGCATCCGCTTCTCGACGTCATAGTGCCGCTTCTTGGCGTTGGCGGGCATCATGACGTTTTTGGCGATGTTCTTTTCATAGGGCTTGACGGCGGGTTCGACGCGTTCCGAAGTCTCCACGACGCTCTGCGAGTGCGCGATGCGCGTACACATTTTGAGGATGACGGGCGTGTCGAACTGCTCGGAGATCTCGTAGGCGCGCTTGGTGAACGCGAGCGCCTCGGCGCTGTCCGCGGGTTCGAGCATGGGGATCTTCGCCGCGATCGCATAGTGGCGGGAATCCTGCTCGTTCTGCGAAGAATGCATCCCCGCGTCGTCGGCGACGCAGATGACCATGCCCGCGTTGACGCCCGTGTAGGCGATCGTGAAGAGGGGGTCGGCAGCCACGTTGAGCCCGACGTGCTTCATGCCGCAGAAGCTGCGTTTGCCCGCCATGCAGGCGCCGAACGCCGTCTCCATCGCGACCTTTTCGTTGGGCGCCCACTCGCAGTAGATGGCGTCGTACTTCGCCGCCTCTTCGGTGACTTCGGTACTCGGCGTTCCGGGATAGGAGGAGGCGACGCAGCAGCCCGCCTCGTACAGTCCCCGTGCCAGCGCCGCGTTGCCCAGCATCAGTTGTTTGCTCATGATTTTTCTCCTTTTATCTTGCGGCGCGCCGCCGGATGTCCCCGCGGCGCAAAATGTTACAGTTGTAAGAGCCTCTTTGCGTTTTCGCCCAGAATGAGCGCCTTTTCCCTGTCCGGAAGGGGCGCGCGTTCAATGATCGCCCGCTGCCTTTGGTGCTCCGACCAGGGGCTGTCCGTCCCGAAGAGGATGCGCTCCGCGCCGAACGCGCGGACCATGCGGCAGAACGCCCCTTCGGAGAGCTGCGCCGCCCGCTCCGCCTGCGGAACGCCGTCGTCATAGGCGATATCGCCCAGCGAGAAGGCGGTGTCCAGAAAGACGTTTGTCTCCGCAAGGAGGCGTTCGGCTTCCTCCCACTGCTGCCAGCCGCCCATGTGCGCGACGATGAGCCGTTCGGGCCTTACGTCCTGCCAGAGCGCGCGCGTGCGGGAGGGGCTGCTCCAATCGCCAGGGATGCCGATGTCGATGCCGCCGTGGACGAGGGTGACGAGCCCGAGTTCCTCCGCGCAGCCGACGATGCGCTTGTAGCGGATGTCGTCAAAGGGGACCTGTTGGTAGGCGGGATGGAGCTTGACGCCCTTGAGCCCCAGATCGCGGATGAGCCGCAGCACGCCGCAAAAGTCGGGCGTATCGGGATGGATGCCGCCGAAGGAAAAGACGTGCGTCTGCGGCGTGTGCTCGTTGACGAGGGCGGCGGCGCGGACGATCTTTTCCGCCTTGACGGGGTTGGTGACGACGGGCTGCACGACGGCAAGGGAGATGCCCGCCGCACGGATGCGCTGCGAGAGTCCTTCCAAAGTGCCGTCCGAAAATGCGCGGGTGCGGCTGCGCTGCCGCAGCGTGCGCACCGTCTGCGCGGCGATCGCGTCGGGGAAGGTGTGGGTATGGATGTCGATGATGTTCTGCATGGCTGTTCGGGTCCGCTGTCTGTTCCGTATAGTATACCATATTTTTTAAGAAAGGGGAAATGATTGTGCGCCCATTCCGGAAATTCCGATAAAAAATTTGGGGAATGTTTGCAAATCGTTTGTAATTTTATGCGCGATATGGTAATATCTATGGTAAACTTGCGGAAAAAACTGCAAGAAAAGGTGAGAATATGCAAATTTTCCTCTATCTCGCAATGCTGGTCGTGTTTTTCGGCGTCATGATCGCCGTCGGCGTCGTCTGCCGCAAAAAAGCGCGCACGTCCGAAGGCTTCGTCCTCGGCGGCAGGAGCGTGGGCGCGTGGCTCACGGCGTTCGCCTACGGGACGAGTTATTTCTCCGCGGTCGTGTTCGTCGGCTACGCGGGGCAGTTCGGCTGGCGCTTCGGCGTCGCCTCCACATGGATCGGGCTGGGGAACGCCGCGCTCGGTTCGCTGCTCGCGTGGATGGTGCTCGGCCGCCGCACCCGCATCATGACGCAGCACCTGAAGAGCTCCACGATGAGCGACTTCTTCGGCAAGCGTTTTTTCAGCCCTGCGCTGAAAACGGCTGCCGCGGTCATCATCTTCATCTTCCTCATCCCGTACACGGCGTCGCTCTATAACGGGCTCTCCCGCCTGTTTTCCATGGCGTTCGGCATCGATTTCTGGATCTGCATCGTCATCATGGCGGCGCTCACGGCGGTGTACGTCGTGCTGGGCGGCTATACGGCGACGGCGATCAACGACTTCATCCAGGGCATCATCATGCTCGTCGGCATCATTGCGGTCATTGCCGCGGTCATCCTGAACCACGGCGGCTGGAACGAGATCTTCGCCGAACTCTCGCAGGTCGAAGATCCCTCCCTTCCGGGACAGGCGGGCGTCTTTACCTCCTTCTTCGGACCGGACGTGATGTCCCTCTTCTTTGTCGCCGTCCTCACCTCGCTGGGGACTTGGGGGCTGCCGCAGATGGTGCAGAAGTTCTACGCCATCCGCGACGAGCACGCCATCAAGAAGGGGACGCTCATCTCCACGCTGTTTGCGCTCGTCGTCGCGGGCGGCTGCTACTTTTTGGGCGGCTTCTCTCGTCTCTATCCCGAGGCGTATGAAAACGGCGGCTATGACGCCATCATCCCGCAGATGGTCTCCGAACTGCAGCCCTTCCTCATCGGGATCGTCATCATTCTCGTCCTTTCGGCGTCCATGTCCACGCTTTCCTCTCTTGCGATGGCGTCCTCCACGAGCCTGACGCTCGACCTCGTCGCGCCTGCCGCACGCAAGCGGCGCGCGCTTTCGGACAAACAGCAGCTCGTGACCATGCGCGCGTTCATCGTCGTGTTCGTCGCCGTCTCCGCGGTCATCGCCATCGTGCAGTACTATCTCAATATCAGCTTTATCGCGCAGATGATGGGCGTCTCGTGGGGCGCGCTCGCGGGCGCCTTCCTCGCCCCCTTCCTCTACGGGCTGTACTACAAAAAGACGACCAAGGCGGCGGTCTGGACGAGCTTTATCTTCGGTGTCGGCGTCATGACGCTGCACCTCATCTATACGCTCGCCCTGCGGCAGTTCTTTACGCTCCCCGCGGTGCTCGATTCCTCGCTCAATCTCGGCGCGCTCGTCATGCTCATCGATCTCGTTCTGGTTCCCGTCGTCAGCCTGTTCACCAAGAAGCCCGATGCGGAGAAGGTCGATGCGATCTTTGCCTGCTACGACCGCACGATCACCGTGCACGTCTCTTCCGTCCTTCCCGACGAAGAGGGGAAGCCCGCGGCGCAAAAAACGGAGGACGTATCCTCCGGATCGTGACCAAATGACAGGATAAGCCGCGCCCGCGCGTCCATTCGGACGCGCGGGCGCGGTTTGATTTTTCAAGGAAAGATGTTTAAGACTGCCCCATGCGGATGATCTCGGCGGGGGCGCGCCTGCGGTAGCGCAGCATCGCGAGGAAACTACCGAGGAAGGTCGCCGCCAACGCGATCGCAAAAACGGCGGCGAACGGCCAGAACGTTACGGAGAAAAGGGCGGGAGCGGCGGGCACATACGATGCGATGAACGCATTCGCAAGGGAGACGTACAGCGGCATGAATGCGGACGAGAGCAGGAAGAGCGCCGCGCCGATGAGCAGGGCGCTGCCCGTATAGATTTTTACGTTTTCCCGGAATCCCGCGCCAAGCGCATACAGGATCCCCATTTGCTGTAATTTATCATGCACGGAAGCGGAAATAAAGTTGATCAGCAGAAGGAATGCAAAGATCAAAAATACCGCGCACAGGTACAGACACAGGTTTTGCAGGAGCGCTGCGTACATACAAGCGTCCCGGAAATCGCTGCTGAAGGAGTTGGAAAGACGCAAAAATTCCTGCCCGTCCGAAGAGTTTGCCGCCAGTTTTACAAGCTCCGTACGCGTCGGGCGGTCGTCGGGAAGCGTGACGACGGCATAACTGTATTCGGGAAGATATCCTTCGCAGACGAACAGAAGGTCGTGGTAATGTTCTCCGCCGATGATCGAGTTGAGCCCGCCCTGATAGACCGCATGGGATCCCTTGCATGAGATGCCGCAGCCCGTATCGATGACGCCCGTGATCGTCCTGGGCTGCGTCTGACCGGTGATGACATTTCCGAGAACGAACTCGAGTCGGATGGTGTGCCCGATGATATCCTCGGCGCAGGAGATGGGATAGTCCGTTCCGTTCTCCCGCAGACCCAGTACCTTAAAGGCGTTTAACAGACAGTCGGGGATGGCGATCTCGTCCGTCGTTGCGGGCAGCGTCCCCGTCAGCCGATAGCCGAGAAATTGCAGCAGCTCCTCGTCGATCTGCAGATAACCGTTCGGTGTGAAATCGTAATGATCGTCCGGATCGGATGAGACCGCTGCGTTGATCCTGTTGACCAGCTCCTGTGCCGAGGAAACGGAAAAATTTGTTTGTATGGAAGACAGGTCTGTCACAAACACCGGAGCGACCGGCGTCCCGACGGTTGCCTCCAGCCGTCCGATATCGGATGTTGTAATGGAGATCGGGTGGTCGGGATCGGGAAGTCCCAGCATGGAATCGATCGTCCCGCCGGGACCGTAGCCGTTCTCATATGTTTCATAGCGGTAGACGGCGGTCAGCTCGGCATTTTGATCGTAGAGCGCGTTGACGTAGGCGTCCACTTCATTGAACGTGGCAGCGGTGACGGAGATCCCGATGAACGCGAGCGAGAGGAAAGAAAGCAAGAAGGTAAAGACGAGGCGCACGGGATGGCGGAGCAGGTTGTTACAGCCGAGTTTGAGCGCCGTCGCAAGGGGCAGGCGCGCGGGGAGATCGGGCAGGGGTTCGGGCGCTTCTTCGTGCGCGGCGGGCGCGCTGTCGGAGACGATGCTTCCGTCCGAAAGTTCGATGATCCTGTCGCCGAAGGTCTCGGCAAACGCCCTGTCATGGGAGACGACGAACACGAGCCGCTCTTTGGAGAGCTCCTTTAAGAGCATCAGGATGTCCCTTCCCGTCTGTTCGTCGAGCGCGCCCGTCGGTTCGTCGGCAAACAGGATGCGCGGGGACTTGACGAGCGCCCGCGCAATGGCGACGCGCTGCTTCTGCCCGCCCGAAAGCTGCGTGACGCGGCGCTTTTCGCAGCCCGAAAGCCCCACCTGATCGAGGGCGCGTCTGACGCGCGCGTCGGTGTCGCGCTCGCCCTGCAGACGGAGCGCGAGCGCAATGTTTTCGCCCACGGTCAGTTCCGTGATCAGGCTGTAATCCTGAAAGATGATGCCGCAGCAATTGTTGCGGTATTTGTCGCGGTCGCGCTCGGAGAAGGCAGAGAATCGGCTGCCGCGATAGATGATATCGCCCTCGTCGAAATTCTCCAATCCGCTTAAAATATGCAAAAGCGTGCTCTTTCCGCTGCCCGAGCGCCCCAGGAGGAACACCATGCCCTTTTCGGGCAGGGAGAAACTGACGTTTCTCAGCGCCTGCACGGGCGGCGCGCCCTTGGCGCGGTAGGTCTTGGAGAGGTTTTCTATTTTCATGTCCGTCCTCCGATCGTCTTTCTCTAATTATATTATAAAATAAACGGTCTGTCAAGGGGGAGGGGTATTTTTCGAGCGCGCCCGCGGCGAGCATTTGCTCGCCGCGGGCGGTTTGTGAAAAAGGTCACGACTTGTCAAGACGGCGGCGGCAATAGCTTGTCCTGCCGCAATGGGGGCATTGCAGGCGGCGGCGCGTGAAGGTGTGCGGCGCAAGGACAAATTGCTTCATCGTCGGCACAAAGCGCGCCTTGCAGTAGGGGCATTCAAAGCTGCCCGCCTCGCGGTCGATGACGCAGATGATCGCGATCTGTCCGCCGACGACGAACAGGGCGACACACAGGAGCAGGATGCGCGCCCAGGTCTGCATCTCGGCAAGCCCCGCGGTGAGCACGAGCGCGACGCCCGCAAGCAGACTGACGGCGCAGAGCGCAATGCACACCGCCAGTTTCTTCTTTGCCTCCTGCCGCGCTTGCAGAAGGCGGGCGACGTTCTCCTCCGCCTGCTGCCGGAAGGTCGCCCCGTCCAGCCGCTTGCCCGAGAGCAGTTCGTTGACGGTAATTTGCAGCGCGTCGCACAGCGGCAGCATCAGCCCGACTTCGGGCAGCCCCTTGCCCGTCTCCCATTTGGAGACGGTTTTCTCCGAAATGCTCAGCATGTCTGCAAGCGCCTGCTGCGTCATGCCCCGTTCCTTGCGCAGTTCCCGGATAAATTTCCCCGTTGCGATCTGATCCATAATTCCTCCTTGTATGCCTATTGTATCAGAAAAATTTGTACAAGTACACCCACGCTCCGTAGAGTTTGTGCCCGCGGCGAGCATTTGCTCGCCGCGGGCGCTTCATATCGCTACAAAAATACTACGCGCCCCGGCTTTTGCCGAGGCGCGAAAAAATGTAAGGTTATCGGTCGATGACGGACTGCAGGACGGCGTCGGGCGCCTGCTCGTAGCGGGCAAAGCTCTCCGTGAACTTGCCTCTGCCCTGCGTCATGGATCTGAGGCTCGTTGCGTAGGTCAGAAGTTCCGCCTGCGGGGCTTCCGCCGTGACGACCTGCATCCCGCCTTCGGTGTCCATGCCGATGATGCGGCCGCGGCGCTTGTTGAGGTCGCCCATGACGTCGCCGACGTACTGTTCGGGAACGGCGATCTTGAGGCGGGACAGCGGCTCCAAAAGGACGGGGGAGGCGTTCTTGATACCCTCCTTGAAGGCGATCTCCGCCGCCGCCTTGAACGCGGCTTCGGAGGAGTCGACGTCGTGATAGCTGCCGTCGTAGAGGGTCGCCTTCACGCGGATGACGGGATAGCCCGCGAGCACGCCGTGGGGCAGGCATTCCATCAGGCCCTTTTCAACGGCGGGGATGTACTGCTTGGGGACGGAGCCGCCCACGACTTCCTCGGCAAACTCGAAGTCCTTCTCGCAGGGCTCGAAGCGGATCTTGCAGTGACCGTACTGCCCGTGACCGCCCGTCTGCTTCTTGTATTTGCCTTCGGCGTTCGCGGTGCCGCGGATGGTCTCCTTATAGGCGACGGCGGGGGTGCGGAAGTCGGCGTCCGCGCCGAACTTGGACTTTAACTTCTTGCGGATGACGTCGAGATGCACTTCGCCCTGCCCGCCGACGAGCGTCTCGCCCGTGTCGGGATTTTTGGTGATGGTAAAGCTCTTGTCCTCCTCGGCAAGGCGGTTGAGCCCGCCGAACACCTTGTCCTCGGTGCCGCGCACGGCGGCATAGACCGCCATGAAGAGGACGGGCTTGTGGAAGGGGATGGGGTCGAACATGACGGGCGCGTTTTCGTCGCACAGCGTGTCGCTCGTTCCCGTGTTCGCAAGTTTGCTCACCGCGCCCAGATCGCCCGCGCCGAGTTCGGCGACGGGTTCGAGCTTCTTGCCGCGCACGGTATAGACGGCGCTGATGCGCTCCGTCGTGTTCGTATTGGGGTTGAGGACGGTCATGCCGGGCTTCAGCACGCCGCGGCAGACGCGGATATAGTTCATTTTACCCACAAAGGCGTCGACGGCGGTCTTGAAGACCTGCGCGGCGAAGGGGCCTTCCGCGTCGCAGCGGACGCCGACGACGGTGTCCTTCGTGAGGTCGTTGGCGGGCTGCTCGGCGCGCTCTTCCGCTTCGGGCAGGTACTTGACGATCTCGTTCATCAGGTTGATGACGCCCTTGTTCTGCACGGCGCTGCCCGCCATCACGGGGATGACGTTCATGTTGAAGATACCCTTGCGGATGCCGTGGATCATGTCCTCGCGCGAGAGATACCCCTGCTCGAAGTACTTTTCCAGCAGGACGTCGTCGCTCTCGGCGGCGGCTTCCGTGAGCGCGAGCTGCATCTCCTCGTAGTCGCGGCGGTATTCTTCGGGGACGGAGATCTCCTCGGGTCCCGTGTTCGTGAAGTGGTACGCCTTTCCCGTCAGGGCGTTGGCGTTGCCCGTCATCTTCTTGCCGTCCATGATGGGGATCTGGATGGGCGCGAGCCTGTTCTTGTACTTTTCGCGGAAGGCGGCGATGGTCGCGGGATAGTCCGCGTTCTCCTTGTCCATGCCGTTGATGAAGATGATGAGCGGCTTTTTGGCGCGCATACACAGGTCGATCGCCTTCTCCGCGCCCACCGTCACGGTGCCGTTCGCACCCGTCACGACGATCGCCGCGCCGCACGCGCGCATCGCCTCGGCAAATTCGCCCTCGAAGTCGTAAAACCCGGGGACGTCCAGAAGATTGATCTTGACGTCCTTCCAGGTGATGGAAGCCATCGAAAGGGAGACGGACATCTTGCGCGCGATCTCCTGTTCGTCGAAGTCGGAGACGGTCGTCCCGTTCTCCACCTTGCCCATGCGCTCGATCGCGCCGCTGTTGAAGAGCATCGCTTCAAACAGCGTCGTCTTGCCCTCGCCGCTGTGGCCGACGATGGCAACGTTGCGGATATCTTTTGCGGAAATACTCATAGATCTGCCCCTTGTCATAAAGTCGGATCCGCGCGGGAGTGCTCCCCGCGCGAAGCCTGCTGTTTCTATTATACAGGAAATGCGGGAAAAATCAAGACCCATTTGAAAAATAATTGTCTTGCGGTGACATTTTTCGCAAAAAATGCACAAACGGACGGCGTATCCCGCAGGATTTGGCGTGTCCGCGTCCCGAATCCTTGCAAAAAGGAGCGTTTTGTGCTATACTCGGCGTATGCAGCTTGTGGATGACAGTGCCTATCGGGGAAAGCGCGTCTGCGTCGCGCTCTCGGGCGGGAGAGATTCCGTCGCCCTTCTGCACGCCCTTGCGGCGGCGGGCGCCGACGTGCGCGCACTCCACTGCGACCACGGCATCCGCGCGGCGGCGGGGCGCGACCGCGCCTTTGTGCAGGAACTGTGCCGCGCATGGGGCGTGCCGCTGCGGGTGTTCGAGGCGGACATCCCCGCGCGCGCGCGGCGCGAAAAACGGGGGCTGGAGGAGACGGCGCGCATCTGGCGGTACGAGTGCTTCCAATGCGTCCTGCGGGAGGGCTGGGCGGACGTCGTTGCCACGGCGCACCACAAGAATGACGCCGCCGAGACCGTCCTCTTCCGCCTCGCGCGGGGGACGGGGCTTGCGGGGCTCAACGTCTTTCCCCCGCGGGAGGGCGTCGTGCGTCCGATGAAGGACGTCCCGCGCAGCGCGGTCGACGCCTATGTCGCGCGGCACGGACTGCCCTATGCAGAGGACGAGAGCAACGCCGATCTTGCGTTCGCGCGCAACCGCATCCGGCACACGGTGCTGCCTGCGCTGGAAGCCGCCGTCCCCGGGGCGGCGGACAACCTTGCCGCCTTTGCGGCGCGCGCCGCGGAGGACGACGCCCTTCTTGCGTCGCTCGCGGAGCGCGAGCTCTCGTTTGCCGCGGGCGGCTGGCGCGTGCCGGTCTTGCTGCCCGCGCCCCTCTTTGTGCGGGCGGTGCGCGCCGCGATGGCGCGCCTCGGCGTGACGCGCGACTATACCGCCGCCAATTTTGCGGAAGCGTCGCGGCTCAAAGAGCTTAGAAGCGGCGCGCGGGCGTCCCTGCCCGCGGGGCTGTATGCCGTGCGGGAGGGCGCGTATGTGACCCTCGCCCGTCCGCTGCCTCCGCCCGCGCCCGTGGCGTTCGCCTGCGGGACGTTCGCATGGGGAGAGGGGACGCTCGTCGTCTCCGGGACGCCCGCGGAGGGCGCGCTGCGGGCGGATATGGACGCCTTTCCCGCGGGCTGTGAAGTGCGCACGCGGCGGGAGGGGGACGTGTTCACGCCCTTCGGCGGCAAAAAAAAGACGCTCAAGAAGTTCCTCACCGATAGAAAGATCCCCGCGCGCATCGGGCGGATGCTGCCCGTCGTCGCCAAGGGGAACGAGGTGTACGCCGTCGTCGGCGCGGAGATCGCCGACGGCGTAAAAGTGACGAAAAATACCGTGCGGAAGGTGTGGCTGTCATGCACGCTCTCCGCGCGTGAAAACAAAGGAGAACAGGATGCATCCCGATTGTGAAAGAGTACTTTTGACCGAGCAGCAGATCGCCGCGCGCGTACGGGAGGCGGGCGACTGGCTCACGGCGCGCTTTGCGGGCAGGACGCCCGTCGCCGTGTGCAACTTAAAGGGCAGCGTCGTCTTTTTCGCGGACGTGCTGCGCGCCGCAAAGATCGATGCGGAGATGGACTTCATGGCGGTGAGCTCGTACGGGGCGAACGCCGTCTCCTCGGGCAAGCCCTATGTCAAGCGCGACCTGTTTTCTTCGGTCGAGGGCAGGGACGTGCTGCTCGTCGAGGACATCGTGGACACGGGCAGGACGCTCGTCACCCTGCGCGAATTTTTCAAAGAGCGGGGCGCGGCGAGCGTCACGGTCGTCGCCCTGCTCGACAAGCCCGCGCGCCGCGTCGTCAAGGCGGCGGCGGACTTCGTGTGTTTTTCCGTGGAGGACGAATTCCTCGTCGGCTACGGGCTGGACTATGCTGAGCGCTACCGCAACCTGCCCTATATCGGCGTGCTCAAAAGGGCGGTATACGAGAAATGAAAAAAGTCCCCGCGAGGGGACTTTTTTGAACGGTTTCAGTCCGAGAAAGTTGCTTCGGTCAGGGAGTAGCGCAGCGTCCCCTGCGAGTGGAGGACGGGGACGTCCATGCGCAGCAGCACGTTGCGGTAGGTGTTGGCGGAGGCGTCCGTCGTCACCGCATAGACGAGGCTCTGCGAAAGCCCGCTGTTGGCGCCCGAATAGCCGATCGAGAAGGAGATCGCCGAGATCTCGCGCTCCTCGGCTTCGCCGCCGTTGACGGAAAAGCGCAGCGTTTCGGAGGACGCGATCGGCTCCGTGGTGGCGCCCACCGTCTCCTGCACCCGCTTGACCGGGTTGACGGAGCGGAAGGAGACGCCCGCCGAGAGGTCGACCGCGCGCAGCCCGAAGAGCAGCTGTTCGTTGTCGAAATACGTTCCCGAGCCGTCCAGCGCGACGGTCATGGTCTCCGTAACGGGCTCGGCGTCCTCCTGCGCCTCGTCCTCGCCTTCGACGGTGCGGTAGACGATGGCGACCTCGGCGGAGGTGCAGTCGATGTCATATTCCGCCGTGAAGGTGTAGTCGTAGGCGAAATACGCCTCTTCGAGGGAGGCGGGCGTCTGATCGGAGGCGGGCGTATGCGTCAGAACGCTCTTTTCGCTGCGCACGGGGCGCAGTTCGTGGCGCACATCGCGGAACCACACGTCGGAGACGACCCTGTCCGTAAAGGTCTCGCTCTCGCCGTCCACCGTGAAGGTGACGGGGATGTCGAGCACGGCGTTCAGGTGATAGCACAGTTCGTTCTCGCCGTTCGCAAGGGAGATGGTCTCGGCGGTGAGCTTCGTCTTGTAGCTGCCGTCCGCATAGGCGACGTAGCCGTCCTCCTCCGCTTCGTAGCGGACGAGATAGGTGAGCTCCTCATGCGTGGCTGCGCTGATGGAAGAAGAGGTGTTGGCATACCAGTTGGAGGAGAGCGTCAGGCTCGCCATGCCGCCCGTACACGCCGCGAACAGCGCGGCGGGGAGGGCAACGGCGAGGCAGGCAACGATGGATTTTTTCATATAAGGCTCCGTTTTGCCCGATTTCGGTCGTTTTCTTATAGTATAGCACAAAAAAACGTGTTTGTAAAAAATAATCGCCGAAATTTGCGGAAAATTTTATGAAAATCGGACGCCGGATGTGATATAATGGAGACATTCACCGCAGAAGGGGGAAACGATGGCAAACCTTATCCTTGCGCCCACGCTGCACGAGGCGCTGCGCGCGCTCGCCGACCGCATCGGACGGGCGGAAGCGCGCGGGCAGAGAAATCTGGTGTTCTGCGAGGACAGCCTCACGCTGCTCGCCGAGCGCGCCGTCCTCGAGCGGACGGGCGGCACCTTTCTTACCGAAGTCACGACGTTCGCCCGCTTTTTATCGGAAGAAGCCGCGGGGCGGGTGCTCTCCAAGCACGGCTCCGTCATGGCGGTCTCCGCCATCCTTGCAGAGAGCCGCGATCTTTCCTGCTTTTCGGAGCGGGCGGCGGAGACGGTGTACGAGACGCTCGCCCAGATGGCTGCCTCGCGCGTGGACGCGGCGCAGCTGCGCGCGGGCGCGCAAAAGACGGAGGGGACGCTCCGCGCCAAACTTTCCGATCTCGCGCTGCTCTCCGAGCGGTACGCCGCCTTTCTTGCAAAGACGGGCGTTCTGGACGAGAGCGGCTATCTTTCCCTCCTGCCGTCCGCCGTCGGGCGCAGGGCAAAGGGGATCAACGTCTTTTTCGTCGCCTTTCCCTCCTTCACGCGGCAGTCTGCGGAGGGCATCGCCGCGGCGGCGGAACACGCGGCGGACGTGACGGGCATCTTCTGCGCGGGCAAGGGCGCGCTCTATACCAACGAGGCGGCGCGCGTATTCGGCGACGTCTGTCGCGAGGCGGGCGCGGACGTCGTGCGCACCGTCCTTCCCTCCACCCTTCCGGAGGAGGCGGAGCGGGTGCGCACGGGGCTGTTCGAGCCCGAAGTGTTCTCCGCGCCGCCCGTCGGCGCAAAGCGCGTCAGGCTGTTTACCGCCCGCGACGAAGCGGCGGAAGCGGACGCCGTCTGCGCGCTCATCAAGCGGCATCTCGACGAGGGCGCGCGCTGCCGCGACATCATCGTCCTTGCGCCCGACGAGGGGAGCCGCCTCGTCCTGGAAAAGGCGCTCTCCGCCTATCGCATCCCCTATAGTTCGGACAGGAAGCGCCCGCTTTCCCGCCATCCCTTCGTGCGGTTTGCGGTGAGCTGTCTTACGGCGGTCGCGGACGGCGGCAGACCGGAGTCGGTGGACGCCGTCGCCGCCAACGTCTGTTTCGGGGAGGCGGACGAGTACCGCAATTACCTTGCCCGCTACGGCTGTTACCGCGGCGGGTACCGCCGCGAGATCCGCGAGGACGCGGGGGACGCGGCGCTCCGCTCCCGTCTCGGCGCATTCCGCCGCAGGATGATGGACGCGCTCGCCTGCTTCCCCAAGACGGGGCGCGCGCAGGAGTTCGCGGCGGGGCTGGACGCGCTGCGCAGGCTGGTCGGCGCGGACGAGGCGCTTTCGGCGCTCGCTTCCCGCGTGGAGGCGGCGGAA
The DNA here is from genome assembly GCA_944363395.1 of uncultured Clostridia bacterium. GTDB lineage: Bacteria > Bacillota > Clostridia > Christensenellales > Borkfalkiaceae > Gallimonas. The sequence goes on from CALVUC010000023.1 coordinate 14,414, forward strand.
CAGGCGTTCCTTGCGCCCGAAAAGCTCGACGCGCTCACGGCGGAGCTGTTTGCCGCAGGCGAGCGGCAGCTCACGGCGCGCGAATTTGCCGCCCTGTATGAGAGCGGCGCGTCCGCGCTCAAGATCTCGATGATCCCCTCCCTTGCGGACGCGGTCTATCTGGGCGATGCGACGGACAGCCGCGTCGTCCGCGCAAAATATCTCTTTCTGACGGGCTTGTCCGATCTTCTGCCCCGCACGGGCGAGGACACCTCCGTCATCACGGACGGGGAGATCGCGCGGCTTGCGGCGCTCTCGGTCAACGTCGAGCCCGCCATCTCCGTCGTCAACGCGCGCGCGCGGGAAGCGCTCGGGCTCAACGCCTGCGCCTTTTCGGAGGCGCTCTATGCGAGCCGCCCCTTAAAGGTGCGCGGCGAGGAACGCGCCGCGGGGGAGGCGTACGTCTATCTTGCGGGGCTGTTTTCCTCCGCGCCGCTGCCGCCGCGCTTTCCCTACGACTGTTCGGAGCGCACGCCCGCGCTCCTCGCGCTGTTTTCGGCGAAGGCGGACTTTGAAGAGGGGCGGGAAAACGACGTCAGGCGCTTTTCCTCCATCTGGGCGGCGCTCTCGGCGCGGCTCGGCGAGGAGACGCTCCGCGCGCTCTCCGAGAGCGGGACAAAGCGCGCCGTCCCCGAGGCGGCGGCGCTGCTCTTTGCGGGAGAGACGTCGCCCACGCTGCTGGAAAATTATTTTGCCTGCCCGTATGCGGGCTTTATGAAGTCGGCGCTGCGCCTCTCGGAACGGGAGGAAGGGCGCTCGCGCACGCGCGACGCGGGAACGTTCGTCCACAAGGTGCTCGAGCGCATGGGAGATGCCTTCAACACGCTCTCCTCCGAGGAGGCGTGCCGCGCGGCTGCGCGCGACGCGGCGCGGCGGCTCATGCAGGAGGCGGGATACTTTGTCTTTGACGACAGCGGCGAGGGAAGGTACGCGGGCGGACGGCTGATCGCCGAGTGCGAAAAGGTCGCCTGCGCCGTCTACGCCTCGCTCAGAAGCTCCGCGTTCCGCATCCGCGGCGGCGAGGAGGAACTGCGCCTTCCCGCGCTCGGGCTGCGGGGGCGCGCGGACCGCGTGGACGAAGCGGGCGAGTATGTGCGCATCATAGACTACAAGACGGGCGCGTTCGATCCGACGCTCACGGCGTACTACACGGGCAGGAGCCTGCAGCTCGAGCTGTATCTGCTCGCGGCGGCGGGCGGCGGCAAGCCCGCGGGCGCGTTCTATTTCCCCGCCGAGGACAAGTTCACGGGCGAGGACGAGCAGAAGTTCTGTATGAAGGGCTTTTACGACGCCGACGCCGCCGGTCTGTTCGGCGGAGAGGACGCCTCGTTCGGCGGGACGGGGCTGAAGGGGGAGGCGTTTGCCGACTTTTTGTCCTACGGCGTGCTCGTTGCAGAGGGCGCGCAGAGGGAGATGAAGGCGGGCAACATCCGCCCGTCGCCCTACAAGGACAGCTGCACCTACTGCGCCTTCCGCGGCGCGTGCGGATTTACGGGCGAGGAGCGCACGCACGCTGCCGTCAGGGCGGCGGACATCGCCGCCATCGCGCGGGAAGAGAGGGAGAAAGGGGCATGAATCTGACCACGGAACAGCAGGCGGCGATCGGCGCGCGCGGCAAGACCATCGTTTCCGCATCGGCGGGCAGCGGCAAGACGTTCGTCATGATCGAGCGCCTCGTCGCCCTCATCGACGGGGGCGTGGACGTGCGCAGCATCCTCGCCGTCACGTTCACAAAATCTGCGGCGGCGCAGATGCGCGACAGGCTGCGCACGGCGCTCTTGAAGGGCATTGCAGGATCGTCGGGCGGAAAGCGTGAGCGGCTCAAAGAGCAGCTCGCGGCGCTGCCGCTCGCCGAGATCAACACCATCCATTCCTTCTGCGGGCATCTGATCCGCACGAATTTCTTCAAGGCAGGCGTCGATCCCGCCTTCCGCATCCTGTCCGAGGACGATACCGAGGGCGCGGCGCTCAGGGCGCGCGCGCTGGACAGCGTCTTTGAGCGGGCGTACGAGCGCATGGACGATGCGTTTTCCCTGCTGCTCTCCGCCTATTTCAGCAAAAAACAGGACGGCAAACTGCGCGGGCTCGTCTCCTCCCTCTATGAGGAACTGCGCGCGCTCCCCGGATACCGCACGCTTCTGGAGGAGATGGGCCGCGCGGACGAGTTCGATGCGGTCTGCGCCTTTCTTTGCGACGATCTCAGGCGCCGCGCCGCCTTTATCGGGGACGGGCTGCGATCGCGCCTCGGCATCTACCGCGCCGTCGGCGGGCAGACGGAGACGCTCGCCTGCGCGCTGCTCGGGATCGCCGCGCCCGTCGCGGCGGCGGACGACCTCTTTGCGATGCGCATCACGCAGGAGACCGACCTGCCCGACAAGCCGAGGCGCAAGCCCGCCTCGGACGAGGAGGCGGAGGCAAAGGAGTTTTTGTCTGCCGCCAAGGACGAGACGGAAAAGATCGTCGGCGAGCTCTCCGCGCTCTCCGCGCGGGAGACCGAACACGCGCGCTACCTGCAGGCGAATGCGATCGCGCACGCGCTCGGCGAACTCATCCTCGCCTACGACGACGCCTTTGCGGAGGAAAAGCGGGAGGCGGGCGTCCTCGATTACAACGACCTCGAACAGTTCGCGCTGCGCCTTCTGTCCGATGAGAGCGTGCGCGCGGCGGCGGCAGAAAAGTACCGCTATGTGTTCGTGGACGAGTATCAGGACGTCAACCCCGTGCAGGAAGCCATCCTCTCGGCGGTCGGCGGCGGGGACGTGTTCCTCGTCGGCGACGAAAAACAGGCGATCTACGGGTTCCGCGGCAGCCGTTCGGAATTTTTCGTGAAAAAAACGGAGACGCTCGCCAATTCCCTGCGCCTCTCTTCCAACTTCCGCTCCGCGCCCGAGATCCTCGCCGCCGTCAATCAGGTCTTTGCGCCGCTCGTCAAGGGGTACGTCCCCATGCAGGGCGGCTCGCGCTACGGCGGCTGCGCGGGGGAGGTGAAATTTCATCTCCTCGCCAAGCAGCCCAAGAAAAAAAAGGAACGGGAGGGCGTCTATTCCGTCGCTGCCGAACGGGGGAAGCGCAAGGAGGATCCGCTTGCGGAGAAGGTCGCGTCCCTCGTCGCGCAGGAACTCGGCAAGGAGTGGTACGACGCCGATGCGGCGCAGATGCGCAAGGTGCGCTTCGGCGACATCGCCGTCATCAGCAGGCGGCGCGAAGGGGAGGCGGCGAACATCGCCGCAGCTCTCATGGAGCGCGGGATCCCCGTCGCGGCGTCGGCAAAGGTCAACGTCTGCGACTTCTATGAGGCGCGGCTCATGCTCGACTGGCTGTCCTATCTCGACAACGCCGAGCAGGACATCCCCATGACGACGGCGCTCCTCTCGGAGGTGGGTGGGCTCACGGAGGGGGAGCTCGCGCAAGTGCGCCTCGCCCGCGCGGGGACGCTGCGCAGGGAGAGCTTCCGCGCGGCGTGCAGGGCGTTCGCGGCGGAACAGCCGCAGCATCCCGTCGCCAAAAAACTTGCCGCCTTCTTTGAACTGACGCGGCAGCTGCGCGTCCATGCGCAGCTGCGCACGGCGGAGGAGGTCATGAACGAACTGCTCGCGCTCGGGCTGGAGGCGCAGATCGCCGCCAAAGAGGGGGGCGACGCCCGCCTCGCCCGTGTGCGCCGCCTCGCCGCGGCGGGCGCGGATGCGGGTGTCACGCAGTTCCTCGCCCGCCTCGGCGGCAAGGACGCCAAGATCGGGTACGCCGAGAGCGGCGGCGAGGACGCCGTCCGCATCGTCACCATCCACGGCTCCAAGGGGCTGGAATATCCCGTCGTCATCTTTGCGGGCGCGGACGTCGGCTTTGCGGGCGGCACGGAACGGGACGAGGTGCTGTGTGTCGGCGTGGGGCTCGGCGCGCAGCCGCGCACCGTCATCGCGCCCAAGTCGTACGACCTGCAGGAGAAGACCTCGTCGACCACCCTGCTGCGCCGCGTCTGCTGCATCACCGAGCGCAGGGACGAGCGCAGGGAGGCGCGCAATCTTCTGTATGTCGCCATGACGCGCGCCAAATACCGCCTGCACATCGTCTTTGCCGACCGCGGCAAGGCGCTCTCCCCCGATTTTGCCTCGCGGCTCGCCGACCTCGTCGATCTGCGCGCCTGCGGCAGCAGGTTCGTCGCGGACGAGGAGGAAGCGCCCGCCCTTCCCCGCGCCTCCCTCGTCCATGCGCCCGACGCGGTGCTCACCGCGCGCATCCTCTCCGTGTACGAAAAGCCCTATGCCTACGCGGCGTCCGTCCGCCTGCCCGTCAAGAGTTCCGCAACGGCGCTCCTGCGGCAGCAGACGCCCTCTGCGGAGGAGCTCTTTGCGGACGGGGACGTCAGGACGGGCAGGGAGGAGGGCGTCGCCTATCACGCCTTTTTGCAGCACGTCTGCTACGGTGAGGACGCCGCGCGGGAGCTGGAACGGATGCGCGGCGCGGGGCTGCTGACTGCGGAGCAAGCGGCGCTGCTCGACGTGTCCCGCCTTTCCGCCATCCTCGCCGTTCCCTGCCTCGCCGCCCTCAAGGGCAGGCGCGTGCTGCGCGAGCAGCGCTTTCTGGTGCGCCTGCAGGCGGACGAGATGCTCGGGACGGATGCGACGGACGAGATCGTCTTCCAGGGTGCGATCGACCTGCTCGCCGAGGACGAGCAGGGATATCTGCTCATCGACTACAAATATTCCGCACTGTCCGACGCGGCACTCAAAGAAAAGTATGCCGTACAGATCGCGCTGTACAAAAAGGCGGCGGCGCGCGTGCTGAAGATCGACGAGAACACCATCCGCGCCCGCATCGTCAACATCGCGCTCTGCCGCGAGATCGAACTATAAAAAACGCCCGCTGCCGCTTATAATTTGCGCGCAAACGGGCAATGCTTTGTCAAGAAAAAATCGTCCCTGAACGGAGGTCATCGTATGCAAATCTTCAAAGAACTTGTCGCCTTTCTCGCGGAGGTCCCCGCCTGGATCCCGCTCATCCTCTGCCCCGCGCTCGCGGTGCTCGCAGCCGCCGCGTTCGCCCTGTTCGGCGGGCGCAGGGCGTATCCCGTGCTCGCGGGCATTCTGGGGGCGGCGGGCGTCGCCTTCATGAGCGCGTCCGCCACGGTCGGCGAGACGCTGGTCTACGCCGCGCTCTTTGCGCTCGTCGCCTGCCTCGCGGGGCTTTTCCACCTCGCGCCCAAGCCCAAGAAGCGCCGCCGCCGTACCGCGCGGGACGAGCGCATCTACGAGGCGTTCCGCGCCGAACTCAAAAACGCGCCCGCCTCGCCCGCCGCGCCGTCGCCCGCGAAGGAATGCTGCTTCGAGCAGGCGCCCGCCGCCGCGCCGTCGCCCGAACTCGGCTACGCCCTCGGGCTTTTGCAGACGCTGCGCCAGGGGGAACTCTCCGCGACCGACCGTTTGGAGGCGGATATGCTGCTGCGCACGGTCACGGCGATGCGGGGAAGAATGCTTACCGAAGGGGAACAGAACACCCTCAACGACTGCCTCGCCTCCGTGTTGAAACTCACGGCGAAGTACAAACTGTAACTGCGCCCCGCACAGGCTGCGGGCAGGACAAATAGAGAAGAGACGCGCGCCCGCGGGCAGAATGCCCGCGGGCGCGCGTCTTTTACGGATGTTTTGCGGGAAGGGTCACCATGCCCTCGTCGATGAGAAAGCGCACATGGTCGCGCACGGTCTCGGAAAGGGGGCGGGGCGCATAGCCGAACGCCCGCTGCGCCTTGCCGATGGGGAAGTCCGCGCGCGCTTCGATCGCTTTGAGCGCCGCCGCGGTGTACAGTGGGCGGGTGTGCGAGAGCTTTGCGGCGAGCTGCAGAACGGGCGCGCCCGCCTTCGCGACCCATAAGGGCAGCGCTTTGGGGATGCGTCGTCCCGTCATTTCCGCCACGACGGCGAGTACGTCGTTGATCTTGTCGGGCTTGTTGGCAAAGATATAGCTCTCGCCCGCCGCGGCGCGCTCGCAGACGGCGGGGAGCACGTCGGCGACGTCGCGGATGTCAAAGTCGTTGTAGCCCGCGTCGACGGAGGCGGGGAGCCTGCCTTCGATAAAGTCGATCATCATCTGCGTCATGTGGCTGTGACTGTAATCGCCCGGACCCAGGACGCTGGAAAGCAGCAGGATGCTCGCGTCCAGCCCGTCCTTTTTGACGGCATGGAGGACGATCGCGTCCGCTTCCGCCTTGGCGCGGGCATAGTCGGTGTCGCAGCGGGCGGGGTCGGGGACATAGGGGACGTCCTCGCCGAACACGCCGCCCATCGCCTCGGTCGAGGAGATCTGCAGCAGTTTTGCGCCGTGCGAGAGGCAGGCGTTCACCACGGTGCGCGTGCCGCCCACGGTCACGCCGTGCAGGCAGGCGCTGTCCGCTTCGCCGATGGAGACGACGGCGGCGGTGTGCAGGACGGTGAAGGGCGCGTCTCCGCAAAAGAGCGCCTCGATCGCCCCTGCGTCCGTCACGTCGCCGTAGACGATCTCGGGCGCGCTGTCGCCGAACACCCTGCGGACCTTGCGTTCGCTGCGGGCGAGCCCGATGACGCGCGCGCCCTCCCGCTGTAATTTTTTGGTGAGCACGTTGCCGACGAAGCCCGTGCATCCCGTCACGATATACGTTCTCTTTTCGTTCATACGTTCAGTCGTTGGGACTTAAAAAGTCGCCGAGGCGCACCAGCCATCCCGAGACGGGGAACGCCGCCAGGATGATGCAGCAAAGGTAGAGCGACTGCGTCAGCCCGAGGTCGATGACCGACCAGCCCGTATAGATGATCTCGCCTAGCACGGGGACGTACAGCACGACGAGGCTCACGCCCACGGAGACGAGGTAGACCGCCGCGCGCAGCCAGTTGAAGGGCTTCAGGATGTGCGAGAGCATGACCAGCCCGCCGAAGGAGACGGCGAGCGTGTACAGCGGGTGGCTGAACGAATCGACGCCGAGTTCGGGGAAGAGGTGCGCGCCCGTATGGACCGCCAGCACGCACAAAAGCAGCGTCACCGAGCCGGGGATGGCGCGGGCGAGGACGAAGGGGATGAATTTTCCCTTGACGCGTTCGCCGTTGGGCTGCAGGGCGAGGACGACGGAGGGCAGCGCCGTCACGAGCACTTCAAAGAGCAGCATATTGTTGGTCGTAAAGAAGTACTGCGTGCGCAGGAAGAAGCACAGCACCGCCAGAAAGACGGTGAAGAGCGTCTTCATGAGATAGAGCGAGGAGGAAGATTTGATGTTGTTGATGACCCGCCTGCCCTCGTACACGACGTCGGGCAGCGTCAGGAAGTTGTTGTCGGTGAGGACGAGGTGGGAGACGTTGCGCGCCGCCTCGCTGCCCGCGGCAACGGAGATCGCGCAGTCCGCCTCCTTCAGGGCGAGGATGTCGTTGACGCCGTCGCCCGTCATCGCGACCGTGCCGCCCTGCTGTTTGATCGCGCGCACGAGGATGGCTTTCTGTTCGGGCGTGACCCGCCCGAATACGGTGTATTTGTCGGCAAGGTTTTCCACTTCCGGCTCGGTGAGCCCGTCCAGCGAGACGTATTGGTCGGCGTTCTCCACGCCCACGCGGCGCGCCACCTCCGAGACGGTCACGGGGTTGTCGCCCGAAATGATCTTGATGGCGACGCCGTTGTCGCGGAACCATGCGATGGTCTTTGCTGCGTCGGGACGGATGTTGTCCGCGAGCGTCACGATGGCTGCGGGGCGCAGGACGGAGGGCAGCCGCTCTCCCGCGATGGCGCCGGGGGAGTAGGCGAGCACCATGACGCGCAGCCCGCTCGCGGCGTATTGTTTGACGATCTTATCCACCTTCGGGGGCATGGGGCGCAGGACAAATTCGGGCGCGCCCATCACAAAGGTGCCTTCCTCGCCGAAGGTGACGGCGGAGAACTTGCGCTTGCTCGAAAAGGGCAGCACTTCCGTCGCCTGCATCCGCGGCTCGTGACCGAAGCGTTCGTGCAGCGCCATCGACGTCTGGTTGTTGTCGGGCAGGGCGGCGAGCATACTGGAAAAGACTTCGTCCACCGAGTGTTCGACAAAGTTGTTCAGGATCATGCAGTCGCGCACGGTCATCCTGCCGTCCGTGATCGTCCCCGTCTTGTCGAGGCAGAGGACGTCGACGCGCGCGAGCATTTCAAGCGAATACAGGTCCTGCACGAGGGTGTGCTTCTTGGCGAGCCGTCTTACGCCCACCGCCATCGCAAAGGAGGTGAGCAGCAAAAGTCCCGAGGGGATCATCCCCACGACGACGGCGCAGGTGAGCTGGATGGTGCGGTCGATCTCGCCCGTCGCCCGCCAGTTGATCCACGCCATCGCCGCCGCGACGAAGGGGATCAGGATGCCGATCGCGCGGATGAAGAGACGGATGGAGTTCATGATCTCCGAGCGCGGTTTCTTGTACTTCTTCGCCTTGGACGTGAGGCTGTTGAGATAGGTCTCCCGTCCCACCTTGTCGGCGCGGACGCGGCACGCCCCGCTCGCCACATAGGAGCCGGCATACAGCGTGTCGCCCACCGTTTTTTTGATGGGGACGGATTCGCCCGTCAGAAGAGATTCGTTGACCTCCGCACCGCCTTCGAGCACGATGCAGTCGGCGGGGATCTGCTGTCCCGCTTCCAGAAGGAGGATGTCGTCGAGGACGATCTCCTTGACGCCGATCGGGCGCACCTTGCCGCCGCGCACCGCCTTGACCGTCGCCGAGACGAGCACGGAAAGCTTGTCGATCTGTTTCTTGGCGAGGATCTCCTGTACGATGCCAATGAACAGGTTCGCCGCAAAGATGGCGACGAACAGGAACTGCGAGAGTTCCGCTTCGGCATAGGCGAGGGCGAGGGCGACGATGACGCACAGCAGGTTGAAGAAGGTGCAGATGTTGCCTACGAAGATGCTCGTATAGGACTTGCTGTACTTTTTATTGACGTCGTTGAAGAGCAGCTCGGAAAAGCGCTGCTCGACCTGCTCGCCCGAAAGCCCCTGTTCGGGATCGGGCGTGAAGCGCTCCGCATCCACCGCCGCGGGGATGTGTTTGGCACGGCGGAAGCGTTTCAGGAGCTGTTTCCTCGTTTCCGCCGGTTGTTCCGCTTGTTTTTTCTGCAAGATGTGTCCCTCCCGCGCTCCGGGCGTACCGCCCTGACCGTATTATACACCGTATGCGCGCAAAAGTCAAAAAAAGAGGGCAGATTTCTCTTTTTTTCGGCAGGGCGTGCGGGGAAAGTTGCAATTCATGCAAAAAGGGTGTATAATAAAGGACGTATCAAAAAAGAAAAAGAGGCAGCTATGATCGACATCGCTATCCTGCGCGCCGAGCCCGACCGCGTGCGCGAAAATATCAGAAAGAAATTTCAGGACGGGAAACTTCCGCTCGTCGACGAGGCGCTCTCCCTCGACGCCCGCCGCCGCGCCCTCCAGACGGAGGGGGACGGGCTGCGCGCCGCAAGGAACGCGCTCTCCAAGCAGATAGGCGCGCTCATGAGGGAGAAAAAGACGGAGGAAGCCGCGCGCGTCAAGGCGCAGGTCACGGCGGACGCCGCCCGCCTTGCCGAGATCGAACGGGAGACGGACGAAGTGAGCGCGCGTCTCAAAGAGATCATGATGCATATCCCCAATTTCGTCTGCGACGAGACGCCCGTCGGCAGGAACGATACGGAGAATGTCGAACGGGAGCGCTTTCTCGAGCCCAAGGTCCCCGATTTCGAGATCCCCTATCACCTCGACATCCTCGAGCGGCTGCAGGGCGTGGACATTGACAGCGCCCGCCGCACGAGCGGACAGGGCTTTTATTACCTGACGGGCGACGTGGCGCGGCTGCATTCCGCGGTGCTCGCCTACGCAAGGGACTTCATGATCGACAAGGGCTTCACCTACTGCATCCCGCCCTTCATGATCCGCTCGGACGTCGTCTCGGGCGTCATGAGCTTTGAAGAGATGGACGGCATGATGTACAAGATCGAGGGCGAGGACCTCTATCTCATCGGCACGAGCGAGCACTCGATGATCGGCAGGTTCATGGGGCAGACGCTGGACGAAAAGCGCCTTCCGCTGACGCTCACGAGCTATTCGCCCTGCTTCCGCAAGGAGAAGGGCGCGCACGGCATCGAGGAGCGCGGCATCTACCGCATCCACCAGTTTGAAAAGCAGGAGATGATCGTCATCTGCAAGCCGGAGGAGAGCGAGATGTGGTACGACAGGATGTGGCATTACACCGTCGAGCTGTTCGTCTCGATGGGCATCCCCGTCCGCACGCTCGAGTGCTGCACGGGCGACCTCGCCGACCTCAAATACCGCAGCGTGGACGTGGAGGCGTGGTCTCCCCGCCAGAAGAAGTACTTCGAAGTGGGGTCCTGCTCCAATCTGACGGACGCGCAGGCGCGCCGCCTCGGCATCCGCTACAAGGGGGAGAAGGGGACGGCGTTCGCGCATACGCTCAACAACACCGTCGTCGCGCCGCCCAGGATGCTCATCGCCTTTGTCGAAAACCATCTCTGCGCCGACGGCAGCGTGGATATCCCCGAAGTGCTCCGTCCCTACATGGGCGGAAAAGAGAAGATCCTGCCCCGTTCATGAAGTACGTCTTTTTCGACATCGAGTGCGCCTGCGTGTACAAGAGCGTCGCCAAGATCTGCGCGTTCGGGTATGTCGTGACGGACGAGAACTTCCGGGTGCTGGAGCGGGAGGACATCCTCCTCAATCCGCGCGGCAAGTTCCACCTCACCGACCGCAAGGGGCGCGAGGGACTGGTGCTTCCCTATGTCTACGAGGACTTCAAAAAGTATCCCGCCTTTCCCGCGGCATACGGGCGCATCAAGGCGCTGCTGGAGGACAAGGAGCACATCGTTCTCGGTCATGCGACGCTCAACGACGTCAACTACCTCAATCTGGAGACCAAGCGCTATAAACTTCCCTCGCTGCGCTTTTCCTACTACGACACGCAGTTCTTCTATATGAACGTCAAGCGCAACTTCTCCCGCCAGCTCGGGCTGGGGGCGATGGCGGAGGAACTGGGCGTCGAGTTCACGCCCCACCGCGCCGTGGACGACGCCTACGCGACCATGCGCGTGTGCGAGGCGCTGTTAAAGAGCGAGGACGCGGCGACCGTTCCCGCGTTCGTCACTCGCTATCAGATCAGGGCGGGGCGCATTTCCGACTACAAGATCACGCAGCTCGGATCGCAGGGGCTCAAGACCTATCTTGCAGAACGGGACGAGGAGCGCGACCGCAGGGCAAAGGCGCACGACGAGTTTTACCGCTACGTCAACAAATATATGCACCGCCGCAAGAAGGGCGGCTCGCTGGACGGCAAGGTGTTTTGTTTTTCCAAAGAGGTGGAAGAGGAGGTCCCGCTCTCCGTTCACCTCGTGGCGGCGATCTTCGCTTCGGGCGGGAGATATACCTCCCATCCCGCGGAGTGCAACGTATATATCGCGCGCGGTCAGGGCGGCGTGCGCTATCAGAACGCGGTATCGGCGGGCGCGGCGTTCGTCCCGCTCGAGACGCTCGAGTCCGCCCTGCAAGACGTATGATCCTTCCCGAAACATTTTTATCTCGGATGCAAAAAAGGCTGGGAGAGCGGTTCCCCGCCTTTTTGCGTGCGCTCGACGCGCCGCCCGTGCGCGGCGTGCGCGCCAATCTGCTGAAGACGGACGCCTCCTCGCTCGCGCGGCTCCTGTCCCTGACGGAGCCCGTCCCGTGGGCGGAGGGGGGATTTTATTCTCCGCTCGCAAAACCGGGCGTCCATCCCGCGCATCACGCGGGGCTGTTCTATGCGCAGGAGCCCTCCGCAATGTGCGCCGCGCCCCTGCTCGGCGTCGGGCGCGGGGAGCGGGTGCTCGATCTGTGCGCCGCGCCGGGCGGAAAGACGACGCAGCTCGCGGCGGCGATGGGGGGAGAGGGCGTGCTCATCGCCAACGAGTACGTCTATGACCGCGCCTGCATCCTCTCGCAGAACGTCGAGCGCATGGGCATCGCGAACTGCGCCGTCCTGTCCGCGGAGACATCCGCGCTCGCCGCGGCGCTGCCCGCCTATTTCGATAAGATCCTGGTCGACGCACCCTGCTCGGGCGAGGGGATGTTCCGCAAGGACGCGAACGCCGTCGCCGAATGGAGCGAGGAGAACGTCGGACGCTGCATCGCCCGTCAGCGCGCCATCCTGGAGGATGCCGCCGCCATGCTCGCGGGCGGCGGAACGCTCGTCTATTCGACCTGCACGTTCGAGGAGGGGGAGAACGAGGGGCAGATCCGCGCCTTCCTCGCCCGCCATCCCGAATTTACGCTCGCGGAGGAGCATCTTCTGCTCCCGCACGAGGTGCGCGGCGAAGGGCATTATGCGGCAAAGCTTTGTAAGACGGCGGGGGAGCGCCGCGACGCACCCCTGCTTGCGGCTCCCTGCCCGCGGGAGGCGCGCGCCGCATGGCAGGATTTCTGCGCGGACTTCTTTGTCCGCCCGCCCGAAGGGGATGCGGCGATGTTGGCGGACGGCAGGATGTTTTTGCTGCCCGTTCCCTTCCCCGCGCTGCCCGGCAGGGTGCTGCGCGCGGGCGTGGAACTGGGGAAGGCGGAAAAGAAGCGCTTTTTGCCCGCCCATGCGCTCGCCATGGCGGCAAAGACGGCGGACGTCGCGCGCGTCGCCGCATTGGACGATGCACAGTGCGCCCGCTGGCTGCGGGGGGAGACGCTGCCTTCGGACGTCGGGGACGGCTGGGGCGTCGCGGCGTGGCGGGGGCATCCCCTTTCGCTCATGAAGGCGGTGCAGGGGACGCTCAAAAATCACTATCCCAAGGGGCTCAGGGAACATTGAAAACGGGGGCGGGGCGCTTACAAAGCGCCCCGCCCCCGTTCTATATTATAATAAGGTGCGGCAGGATCATTCGGCTCGGACGGACGGCGCGGGAAGGGGCGCCGCGTCCTCCCTCTC
>CALVUC010000024.1 GCA_944363395.1 uncultured Clostridia bacterium
CTCCCCGGGAATGGTGCCGATGACGCCGCCCGCCTCCCGCAGTATGACGGCTGCAGCCGCCCAGTCCCACGGAAAGAGCCGCATCTCAAAGTACAGTTCGGCGCGCCCCGCCGCGAGATAGCACAGTTCGAGCGACGCCGCGCCCAGCCTGCGGAAGTCGTCGCAGACGGGATACAACCTGCGCAGCACTTCCATACACTGCGGCGCGAACTTCTTTTCGTACACGCTGAACGCCGTGAAGATGACGGCGTGTCCGAGATCGCGCCGCGAGACGGCGAGAGGCTTGCCGTTCCAATAGGCGCCTTTCCCCTTTGCCGCCCAGAAGAGATCGTCCGTAAAGGGATTGTATACGACGCCGAGCACCTCCTCCCCGTTCTCCACAAGGGCGACGGAAAAGGCGGAAAGGCGCATATCGCGCACAAAGTTGGAAGTCCCGTCGATGGGATCGACGACCCACATGAGCTTCTCGTCGGGCGTGCTCTCCGCTTCCTCGCCCAGGAACGCCGCCTCGGGCAGAAGAAAGCCGAGTTTTTCCTTCAATGCGCGCTGGACGGCGGTATCCGCGGTCGTGACAAGGTTGGACGCCCCCTTCTCCGAAACGGTAAAAGGGTATTCCGCAATGGGTCTGCAGGCGCGGACGGCGGCGATCGTCTCTTCCAAAAGATATGTGAGCGGCTTCATGGCGTTCTCCCGAAAAAGGACGAGCCGAGGCTCGTCCTTTCACTGCAATTATTTTTTGCCGAGCATCCTCTTGATGAAGGGAGGCAGCGTGCTGTTGTGATCGTCCTCCTCTGCATCGTCATAGTCGTCGGGCTTGGGCTGCTGCACCTCGCGCACGGGCGAAGGCGCGGGCGTCGTCGCAGGCGTCGGCGCGGGACCGGGGACGGGCTGATAGGGATCGACGGGTCCCGGATAGACGGGGACGGGACGGGGCTGCGGGCGGACATAGGGATTTTCCACCTGACCGTAGGGCGAAACGGGCTGCTGCGCAGGGACCGTCATGGTGACGCGCGCGGGCGCGGAAGGCTCCGAACTCCCCGCAGGCGGGAAGCCCGTTGCGATGACGGTCACTTCCACTTCGTCCTGCACGTTCTCGTCCACGCAGGCGCCGAAGATGATGTTTGCGGAATAATCGACGACGCCGTGGATGAGGCTCGCCGCCTTGGTGACTTCGTCCAGCGTGAGGTCGGGACCGCCGACGATGTTGAGGATGACGCCCGTAGCGCCCTCGATGGTCGTCTCCAGAAGGGGCGAATTGACGGCAAGGCGGACGGCGTCGATGATGCGGTTCTCGCCCTTGGCGACGCCGACGCCCATGTGCGCGAGCCCTCTGTCCTTCAGCGTCGTCCTGACGTCCGCGAAGTCGAGGTTGATGAGCGCGGGCGTGACGATGAGGTCGGCAATGCCGCGGATACCCTGTTTGAGCACTTCGTCCGCAACGCGAAGCGCATCCGTCATCGTGGCGTTCTTGGGAACGACCTCGCGGATCTTCTCGTTGGGGATGATGATGATGGTATCGACATACTTCCTCAGATTGTCGATGCCCTTGATGGCGTTGTCCATGCGGCGCTTGCCCTCGAACTCGAAGGGCTTTGTGACGACCGCGACGGTCAGGATCTTCTTATCCTTGGCGATCTTGGCGATGACGGGTGCCGCGCCGGTACCCGTACCGCCGCCCATGCCCGCCGTGATGAACAGAAGGTCGACCCCTTCGACCGCCTTGGCGAGCGCTTCCTTGCTCTCTTCGGCGGCTTCTCTGCCGATCTCCGGCTCCGCGCCCGCGCCGAGCCCCTTGGTGCGCTGCGCGCCGATCTGGATCTTCCTCTGCGCCTTATTGCAGGCGAGGATCTGCGCATCGGTGTTGACTGCAACGTAATCGGCGCTCGTGATGCCTGCCTCGATCATACGGTTGACCGCATTATTTCCGGCGCCGCCGACACCGACGACGCAAATTCTCGCAACGCCGCTATTGACGAGACCGCTGGGAAGCACGACATTGTTCTCGCGCGAGATCCCGTCCTCTCTTCCGACAAATGGAATGTTATCGTTGAACATTTTCAACCTCCGAATTTCTTTGACAATTTATAAAAGATGCCGTGCCTGCGGTTATCCTCGTACGCAAGGTCCACAAGCGCGATCCGCGAACTCATCGCGGGCTTGTTGTAGTAGGGAAGATCGGGCGCGAGCTGTTCGCACACGCGGCTCACGCGCTTGGAGATATGTTCGAGCGCGCCGCGGATATCCGCGAGCCCTTCGCCCGTGACGTACAGCGGTTTGAAATCGAGTTCCTTTCCGGAGCACTCCTCCAGAAAGCCGCTGATCGCTTCGCAGATGCCGTCCAACCCCTCTTTGACCGATTCGATGAACGCGTCCATATCGATCTCGTACACGGCGCCGCGGTCGTTGATCTCCATTTTTGCGCCGCTGCTCCTTGTGAACAGGTTCGCCTTGGACAAAAGCGAGAGCGCCGCTTCATAAGAGATGGAAAACCGCTGCATCACGTTGACGGCGATCTGCCCCTTTCCGACAAAATACGTCCGCTGCGCGAGGACGCCGTTGCCGAGCAGCACGCACAGCGACGTGGACATAAAGCCGACGTCCAGAAAGAGCGCGTATTCATCCCTCGTTTCGGACGGGATGAGATAGGACGCCATCGCATACTCGGTGGGAAGATAGTGCAGCTCGATCTGCATATCCGAGAAGATGCGCCCCATCGTCTTTGCGAAATATTCGCTGCAATAAAAATACGAGAGTACGCCGCTGAGCGATGTGGAGGAGAGCCCCACGGGATCGACGACGCGGCGGTCGTCCGCCGTGACGTAGATCATGCTCGTCGCGCGGATGAAGCGGTAGCCGGAGGGCGCCTTCTGTCCGCTCGCAAACAGCATATCGATCTCTCTTTGCCCGATGGTGCGGATCCGCGGGAAGCCGACGAGCTGCTCCTTCGGCACGACGCGCGTAAAGGCGCCGGGAACGCCGACATAGAGTTCTTTGAGCCGTTCGCCGCAGATCTTTTCGACCGAGGTGACGCACTTGACGATCGCGTCGGCAAGCCCCGCCTCTTCAAGAAAGCTGTTTTCGTCGTAACCGTCGTACTCCTCTGTATGGATCGCCGTAAAGACAAAGGTATTATTCACCCCTCTCGCTCCGACGATGACGGACACTTCCGACGAGCGGATGTCCAATACGGCTACGCTTTTCCGTCCCATACGACCCTTTTGCAGCTCCCTTGACCATCTGTAAAAATTTCTATCACTATTATATCCGCAGACGGGAAAGATGTCAAGAAGTTGAGAGCAGATTTGCTATTTTTTGCGGACACAATCGCTGCAAAAAACAGGTGCGTATGCAAAAATCCGCCAAAAAAACGCGCCCCGCATATGATGTGCCGCCTTCGGAGCCCGAACGGCTCCGAAGGCGCAGATCAACAAGGGACGCGCACATCTTTGCGCAGCCTTCAAAGGGAAGAAACATACTCCGCGGACACCCCGCCCGAAGCCGTCCTCTGAACGAGGATATTGCCCCGTACGCGCTGCGCGTCGCCGAGGGAAAGGTACGCTTCGGCGGCGGCTTTCCCCAGTTCCGCGGGCGCGGACGCGGGATCCCAGATGACGATCTCTACGCCTTCCCGCGAGGCAAAACGGAAGCGATCGAAGCGCGTGGACGACGCGACGCCCGACGCTTCGAGCGAGACGCTGACAAAATTTGCGCGCGGCTCGCCGAGCACTTCGGAAAAGGCAGCGTATACGCCGAGCAGCTCGGGAAGGTACGCGCCCTGCGCGGCGATCCCCTGATAGGTAACGGAAAAATCGCCCGCGAGCAGCACATAGTCCTCCGCCGATGCGGCGGCGCCGATGCGCACCCCCTCGCCGTCGATGAGATCGAAGCCCTCCTCCGAGGGCGAGGCAAAGGCGGCGCGGCGCTCTTCGATGACCACTTCGATCGCGGAAGGCAGGCGTTTTTCGAGCGAGACGACCTTAAAGCGCGGGTCACTCTCCGCCGTCGCGCGCACTTCCCCGAGATCGAGGAAGGTCGAACTGCTGCCGAGATAGGTATTGAGGCGCTCTTTGAGTTGCTGCGCCGCCGCCTCGCCCTCCGGCGAGTTGGTGCGGAAGGATGCCCGCACATATGCCACCGTGAACACGGCATGGAGCCCCGCCGCGATGACCGCGGCGAGGAGCACGATCGCTATGAGTGTGGTGAAGAACGTCCTCTGCTTCATTTGCAACTCCCCGTCCCCGAGGGACGTCTTATGTACGCACACGCCGGATGCGCGCGCCAAGCCCTTTGAGTTTTTCCGAAAATCCGGAATATCCCCTGTCGGTATGCGTGAGGTCGAGCACCTCGGAAACGCCCTCCGCGGCGAGCGCCGCGATGACGAGCGCCGCGCCCCCGCGCAGATCCCCTGCCGTGACGCACGCGCCGTGCAGCGTCCTTACGCCGCGCACGAGCGCGGTCCTGCCGTTGACGACGATATCCGCCCCCATCTTCTGCAATTCCGGCACATACTTGAAGCGCGTCTCGAAGAGATTTTCCACGATGAGCGCGCTCCCCTCGCAGGAGGCGTTGAGCGCCGCCGCCTGCGCCTGCAGATCGGTGGGAAAACCCGGGAACGGCATGGTCTCGATGCGGCGGTTGCATTGGAGACGCCCGCTGCTTTCCAACCTTATTTTATCATTTTTTGTATGGATCTTGCAACCGTTTTCACGCAATTTGTGCAAAAGCAGCCGAAGATTCTCGGGCGGGACGCCGACGGTCTCCACTTCGCCGCCGCACGCCGCGCCCGCTATGAGATATGTACCCGCCTCGATCCTGTCCTTCATCGGGCGGTAGACGACGCCGTGCAGCGTCCTGACGCCCTCCGCTTCGATGACGTCCGTCCCCGCGCCCGCGACCTTCGCCCCCATCGCATTGAGAAAATTCTGCAGATCGACGATCTCCGGTTCCTTCGCCGCGCCCGAGATCACCGTCCGCCCCTCCGCCTTGACGGCGGCGAGCAGGATGTTCTCCGTCGCACCGACGCTCGGGAAGTCGAGTTCGATCTCCGCCCCGCGCAGCCGCTCTCCCTCGCAGAAAATAAAGCCGTCGCGCTCGGAGATGGAGACGCCCAGCCGCTTCAAGGCATTCAGGTGCAGATCGATGGGACGCAGTCCGATGTCGCAGCCGCCCGGATAGGCGATGAGCGCCCGCCCGAAGCGGGAGAGCAGCGAACCGAGCATGAAGACGGAAGAGCGCAGCTCCCCCGTCAGGACGGAGGAAAGCTCGTGGCTGCAGGCGTCGGCGCTGTCGATGACGGCGTCCCCGTCGCGGAATACGACGCGCGCACCAAGTTCCTTGAGGATCTGCGCCATACAGGCGACGTCGGAGATATGGGGTGCGTCGCGGATGACGACCCGCTCTTGCGTGAGAACGGATGCGGCAAACAGGGGCAGCACGGAATTTTTTGCCGATTGCAGCCTGACGCTGCCGCAAAGCCTGCCGCCCCCGTCGATAACGTATTTATCCATGTTCTTTCTTATCTCCTATCGTAATGCACGGGCAGCGCACCGCACACGCCGCCCGTTCATTTCATAGTATGACTCTTGCGCCCGTCGTGTGCGGACGCGCGCGAGACGCCCCAGACGATACCCATGCCCGCCATCGTGACGATGAGCGAGGTATTCCCCGCCGAGATGAGCGGGAGCGGCAGTCCCGTGGGCGGGATGCAGCCGCTCACGACGAGGGCGTTGAGGGCGCTCTGCACGGCATAGGCGAGCGTGATGCCGCCCGCGAGCAGAAAGCCGTAGACGTTCCCGCAGCGCAGCGCGATGCGAAAGCCGCGCCACACGACAAAGCCGATGAGCGAAAACAGGACGAGCACGCCGAAAAAGCCCGTTTCCTCCGCGATGACGGAGAGGATGAAGTCGCTCTCGGCAAAGGGAAGAAAGCGGTATTTCTGGCGGGAACGGAACAGACCGACGCCGAAAAATCCGCCGTTGGAAAGCCCGTACAGCGACTGGATGAGCTGATATCCCTCGTCACGCGGGGACGCCCACGGATCGAGGAACGCCGAGAGCCGCTGCAGGCGGTACGGTTCCATCAGGATGAGCGCGGGGACGGCGAGCAGCGCGGGGATGCAGATGATGGCGAGCGCCTTTTTGGAGATGCCCGCAAGAAAGAGCATCCCGATCATGAGCGCCGCAACGCACATCGTGACGGACATATTGGGTTCGAGCATGATGAGCACGCAGATGCACAGCCCCGCGCCGAGGACGGGGAGACATCCGCCGAGCGTGCGCATCCGCGCGGGGTCGCGCGCAAAATAGCCCGCCGCGAACAGGACAAAGCCGAGTTTGGCAAGTTCCGAAGGCTGGACGGTGAACGCGCCGAAGCCGAGCCAGCGCGTCGCGCCGTAATTGCTCTTTCCGAGCCCCGGCACAAAGACGAGCGCAAGCAGCAGGAGGGAAAGAAGGAGCGCGGGCAGCCCGAAGCGGCGCAGCTTTGCGTAGGGAAAAAATCCCATCCCGATCATTGCCGCCGCGCCCAGCAAAAAGCCGACGAGCTGTTTCTTGAAAAAATACAGCGCGTCGCCGTACTGCACCTGCGCATTGTAGCAGCTCGCCGACCAGACGCACACGACGCCGTACGCGGCGATGAGGAGCACCGCCGCGAGAAACAGGACGTCCCCCCTATTCGCCGCGTTCCCCTTCATCCGCATCCTCCGCACAAGAGAGCGCCTCGCGCTCCGCCCGGAGCTGTTCCATGACCGCCGCAAAGCGTTCGCCGCGCTCCTCATAATTTTTGAAGGCGTCGAAACTTGCCGACGCGGGGCTCAGCAGCACGTTCTGCCCCTTTTGCGCCGTGAGAAAGGCGACGCGCACCGCAAGATCGAAGGGACGGCAGAGCGTCACCTGCGTGAAGCCCTCCCGGACGGCGGCGTCGAGCAGGCGGAAGGCGTTCTCGCCGCAGAGCACCGCGTGAACGACGCCCGAACGGCGGATGGCGGCAAAGAGCGGCGCGTAGGAATAGCCCTTGTCCTTGCCGCCGAGGATGAGGACGCTCTCCCCCTTGAGGCTGCCGATCGCCTTGATCGCCGCGTCGGGATTGGTCGCCTTGCTGTCGTCGTAAAAGCGCACGCCGTCCACTTCGCCGACGGGCTGCAGCCTGTGACGGATGCCGCGGAAACTTTTCAGGGCTGCGGCGATCTCCGCGTTCCCCGCCCCCATCAGCTTGCAGGCGCACACCGCAGCGAGCGCATCGGAGACGTTGTGCGCGCCCTCAAAGGGCAGTTCCGCAAGGTCCGCGATCTTCTCCGCGCCGTAAAAGAGCGCGCCGTCTTGTATGTATGCCCCGTCCACGCGCTCCTCCGCCGAAAACCAGACGACGCGCGCCCGCGTCGCCTCCGCAAAGGAACGGACGGTCCCGTCGTCGTAGTTCAGGACGGCGTACTCGCTCTCCGTGCTGTTTTTCAGCAGCCGCCGCTTCAGATAGACGTAGTTTTCCATCGTATAATGGCGGTCGAGGTGGTCTTCGGAGATATTGAGCACGACGGCGACGTGCGGACGGAGCGAGGTGAGCGTCTCGAGCTGGAAGGAGGAGATCTCCGCGACGGCGACGCCGTCGCAGCCCGCATCTTCAAGGCAGTCCGCCATCGGACGCCCGATGTTGCCGCAGGCAAGGGCGCGGACGCCGCAGCCGTTCAGGATATGTTCGATGAGGGAGACGGTCGTCGTCTTGCCGTTGGTCCCCGTCACCGCGACGACGGGACAGCGCATCTCCCGCGCGGCAAGTTCCGCCTCCCCGACGATCGCCTTCCCCTCCTTTTTGAAGAGCACGGGAAGGGCGTGGTCGATGGGGATGCCGGGGCTCAGGACGAGCACGTCGCACCTTGCTGCAAGCGAGGAAAGCTCCTCCTTTTCCGCCCTCTTTGCTCCCTGTTCGCACAGGCGCGCCATATTCTGCCTGACGCCTTCATCGGAGATGTCGTCGTAGAGAAAGACGGCTTTCGCTCCCCGCGCGAGCAAAAACCGTGCGGCGGCAGCGCCCGAACGGGAGATGCCCGCCACGAGAAAGGTCTGCGTTTTGTAGTACATTCATCCTCCTTACAGGGCAGGCGCGAGCAGCGTGAGCGCGATGACGGCGGTCACGGCGGCATAGCAGTAGGCGATCTTTGCCTCGGAATATCCCTTCATCTGGAAATGATGGTGGACGGGCGCCATGAGAAAGACCCGCCTGCCCGTTTTTTTGTAGTATATGACCTGCACGATGACGGATATGCACGAAAGGACAAACATCATGCCGAGAAGGGGCAAAACGAGCGCATTGCCCGAAAGGAGGGCGGCGGATGCGGCAAATCCGCCCAGGGAGAGCGAGCCCGTGTCCCCCATGAAGAGGCTCGCCTTCCCCGTATTGAACACGAGGTAGGCGGCAAGCGCGGCGCAAAGCGCAAGGCAGAGCAGCGCGAGATCTCCCCCGCCCTGCAGGGCGATGAGCGCCGCAAGCGCAGCAAAGAACACGGCGCACGTCCCGCCTGCCAGCCCGTCCAGCCCGTCGGTGAGATTGACGCCGTTGACGGTCGCGACAAAGACGATCACGCCGAGCGGGAGCATCCACCACCCGATGTCAAAGGCGAGGGCGGTATAGGGGATACGCAGGACGGTGCGCCCCTCCAGACAGCAATAAAGCGACGCCATGACGGCGACGGCGAACTGGAAGCCCGCCTTCTGATAGGCGCGCAGACCCAGATTTTTTCCCCGTTTTTGTTTGAGCAGGTCGTCGAGGAAGCCGACGGCGAGATACCCGAGCCCGACGGCGAGCGCCACGAAAAACGGTCTGTCCGCGCCGCGCGCAAAGACCGCCGCCGCGAGAACGGCGGCGGGGATAAAGGCGAGCCCGCCCATCGTCGGCGTTCCCTCCTTCTGCCTGTGCGCCTGCACATAGCCGAGGATGTGCTGTCCCGATCCCGCGCGCCGCAGCAAGGGTATGGCGGCGGCGCACAGGAGCAGGGAGCAAAGAAAGGCGGCGAGCGCCGCAAAGACCGCTGTCTGCATCTTATTTTTTCAAAAGATCCCTGACGACAGCTTGGTCGGAAAAGGGATATTTGATACCCATGATCTCCTGATAGTTCTCCGCTCCCTTGCCCGCAATGAGCAGGATATCCCCCTCGCCGAGTTCTCCGAGCGCATACCCGATCGCCCGCTCGCGCTCCTCGATGACGACGTATTCGCTGCTCACGCCCGCAAAGCCCCGTTCGATCATGGAGAGGATGGCGCAGGGGTCTTCGCGGCGGGGATTATCGGAGGTGAGGACGGAGACGTCGGCATTCTGCGCCGCCGCCCGCCCCATCTCCGCACGCTTGCCCGCATCGCGCTCGCCCCCGCAGCCGAAGAGGACGAAGAGCCGCCCCGCGCAGTGTTCCCTGAGCGCGGAGAGCGACTTCACCAGTCCGTCGGGCGTGTGCGCGAAGTCGACGAACACCTCCGCCCCGCGCACGGACGCGACGTGTTCCAGCCTTCCCGCGACCCTGGTGCGCGCGATGCCCCTTGCGACGGCGTTCCCGTCCGCGCCGAGACGGCGCGCCGCGCACGCCGCGGCGAGCGCGTTATAGAGATTGTGCCGCCCCGTCATGGGAATGGAAATCTCCGTCAGGTCGTCGTCGATGTTGAAGATCGCCCTGCATCCGTGCAGCGTATCGCTCCTGACGAGCGCGAAGGCGTCCGCGGGCGTCTCCAGCCCGTAGGCGATGTGCGGCACGCCCGCAAGCGTGCGGGAGAAGGGATCGTCGGCGTTGAGCACGGCATAACGGCACTTTTCGGGCGTGAACAGCATCCGCTTTGCCGCGCCGTAGCGCGCCATATCGCCGAAAAAATCGAGATGGTCGCGCGTCAGGTTGGTAAAGACGGCGACATCATAGACGACGGGCGCCTCTTTTTTGAGGGCGAGCGCGTGCGCGGAGACCTCCGTGACGACGGTCTGTACGCCCGCCTTCGCCATATCGGCGAGCAGCGGAAAGAGGGTGAGCGGATCGGGCGTCGTGAGCGAGGGCGCGACCGAGACACGCTTGTACGCCGCCCCGAGCGTGCCGACGATCCCCGTGCGCACGCCCGCTTCCGAGAGGATATTGCGGATCATGAAGGCGGTCGTCGTCTTGCCGTTGGTCCCCGTGACGCCCACGACGGAGAGCACGCGCTCGGGATGCCCGCAAAAAGCCGCGGCGATGCGCGCCATCGCCTCCCGCCCGTCGGGTACGACGAGCTGCGCGCAGGAGACGGGGAGCTCTTGTTCGCAGACGACGGCGGCGCACCCGCGCGCCTCCGCTTCGGCGGCAAAGGCGTGCGAATCGACGTGCGTACCCCGAAAACAGAAGAAGAGGTCCCCCTCCCCCGCGACGCGGCTGTCCGCGGTGAGCCCGCGCACTTCGGCATCCCCCTTCAATGCGCCCGTCCCGAGTTCCGAAAATAGCTGCGAAAGTCTCATTTACCCCTCCGAAGGAGGGATGCGGAAAATATCGATGATCCCCTCCATGATGCTCTTTGCGCACGGCGCGGCGACGGTGCTGCCGTAGTACGCGCCCTGCGGTTCATCCACGATGACGAGAACGAGATATTTCGGACTGTCCGCAGGAAAACAGCCGACGAACGAAGAGACGTACTTCCCCTGCGCGATGCGCCCGTCCTCATATTTTTGCGCCGTGCCGGTCTTCCCCGCGACGCGATAGCCTTCGATATACGCCTTCCTGCCGCTCCCGTCGCGCACGACGCCCTCGAGCATGGAAGTGAGCAGCCGCGACGCCTCCTCGCCCACCGGACGGGACAGGAGGACGGGCGAGGTGCGCAGCAATACCGCGCCGCTCTCCTCCGAGACCGTCTTGACGAGCCGCGGCGCATAGTATTTTCCGCCGTTGACCGCGGCGGCGCTCGCGCAGGCGAGCTGAAGTGCCGTCACCGCGATGCTCTGCCCGAAGCCGATGCGCGCAAAGTCGCACTCGCGCAGGGTCTGCTCGGGAAGGAGCATCCCGATCGCCTCGCCCGAAAAGTCCAGCCCCGTCGCCCGCCCGAAGCGGAAGGCGGCGAGATATTCGTAAAACGTCTCCTTGCCCAGCGAGAGCGCAATGTCCACGAAACAGGGGTTGCAGCTGTTGTTGAGCGCCTCGGCGAGCGTCTGATGCGAATGCTTGCCGTTCGCGTGATCGCTCCAGCAGCGGATGGTCGTGCCGTCCACCGTGCGCGTCCGCGACGAAGAAAAAATATAGTCGGCGGACAGTGCGTCGGGATTGCCCGCGAGCCACTCCTCGAGATTTGCTGCCGCCGTCACGATCTTAAAGGTGGAGCCGGGCTCGTAGACGTCGCTCACGAGATGATTGCGCGAGCGCGCGTTGAGTTCTCCGAGGTCGTCGCGCGGGATGTCGTTGAGATCGTAGGAGGGCAGATCGACCATGGAGAGCACGGAAAAATCGGTGACGTCGAGCACGATCGCCTGCGCCGCCTTGGCGGAATACGTCTCCATCGCCTCCGCCATCACGCGCTCGGCGACGCTCTGGATGCGGTAGTCGAGCGTGAGCGTGACGGAGAGCCCGTCCGTCGCGGGGAGATACGCCGCCGTCGCGCCCTCGATGCCGGCGCCGACGAGGTCGGTATCGTACAAGATCTCCCCCTTCTCCCCCGCGAGATATTTGTCGTAGTACTGCTCGATGCCCGTGACGCCCGCGCCGTCGTAGGACGTAAAGCCGAGCACCTGACAGGCAAGGGATGCGTACGGATAAAAACGCACGTCGTCGCGCGCGTAATAGACGCCGTCGATGTCCGCGCCCGCAATGCGCCCGACGGCATCCTTTCCCACCCTGCGCGCAAGGACGATCTCCGAGCGGCTGCCGTCCTTCAGTTTTTGCAGCAGCGTCTCATAGGAAAGCCCCATCGACTGCGAGAGGATGCGGGCGGCGCGCTCCGCGTCCGTCACGGCGTTGGCGCGGGCATAGACGCTGTAAGCGGGCAGGTTCCCCGCGAGCAGTTCGCCGTTCGCGTCGTAGATATTGCCCCGCCCTGCCGAGACGGGGATCTCGCGCGTCCACTGATCGAGGGCGCGGGCGCTGAGATCGTCCCCGCGGACGACCTGGATATAGAAGAAACGGGCGAGAAAAAGACAAAAAAGAAAGGTTATCGCCAGAATAACGGCAAATAACCTCTTTCGTAGGACAGATAAGGAGTAGTCCCTTTGATATTTGATATTGTTTCCTCCGGGAAGATCAGTTTCCTCTGATCATGCCGTTCGCCTCTGCCCATGCGTCGATATATTCGTCGGACATCAGGTAATCGAGGTCCTCCTGCATCTCGGCGTACGTCTCCCGCAGTTCCTGCAGGCGCGCCTCCTTGGCGGCGGCTTCGGCGTTGGCGGCGCTCAAAATGCCCGTATTGACGCAGATGAGCGCAATGAACAGGACGATCGCCGCGGCGATCGCGCCCAGCACGATCTTGGCGCGCAGCGAAAGCACGGAGCGGACGCCTGCCTGCCCTTCTGCCTCAGCGGCGCGGACGGACGCCCTCTGCAGCGTACCCATCGTACGGGCGGTGGGCATCGCGTCGTCCTCCGCAGGCGCCGTCACGGGCGCCGTCACGGGCGCGTAGACGGGCGCGGTACGCGTGATCGGCGCAGGCGCGGCGACGGACGCCGCGGGCTGCTTTTCCACGATCTCATAGTCCTTATAGGTGATGTTGTCAAAGAGCACGCGCTTGTTCTTATTCGACTCGTAAGGGATATAGTCGGCAAGGCGCTGCGCCGTGCGCGCCTGTGCCGCCGTCACGGGATCGGCATAGATGTGCGCGGGAGCGGACGGCTGCGGCTGCGCGGCGGGACGCGCCGTCTGCACGGGGGCAGGCGCGCGTTCGATGGCGGCATTCGCCGAGGGCGCGTGCGGCGTGATGTAGGAAGGATTGGTGTAGTGCTCCTTCACCTTCTCGGTATCGTCCTCGCTGAACAGCAGCTTGCGATAGTTGTCGGGGATCTTCTGCGCGTGCTCCCGCGCCTCCTGCGCAAGACGGCGCTCTTCCTGCCCGTCCCGCCGGATGGTATCGCTCGTCATCGCTGCGTATGCCATTGCCGTACTCCTTAAAATATATTCGCGTCAACGTCCGTTCATTCGACTTTTCGGACGATCCGAAGTTTCGCGCTCGTGCTGCGCGGATTTTCCCTGCGTTCTTCCTCGCCCGCGACAAGCGGCTTGCTGCCGACGAGTTCGATCTCCTTTTTGTGTCCGCAGACACAGACGGGAAACGTCTTGGGACAGGTGCATCCCGTGCTCATCTCGCGGTAGACCGTTTTCACGATCCTGTCCTCGAGCGAATGGAAGGTGAGGATACACCCCCTTCCGCCCGGCTTCAGCCGCCGCGTGAGTCCCCTGACGCAGTCCGCAAGTCCTTCGAGTTCCCCGTTCACTTCGATACGGATCGCCTGAAAGGTCTTGCGCGCGCAGGCATTGTAACGGTATTTGGCGGGGACGCTCGCTTCGACGATCGCCCGCAGCGCCCCGCACGTCCCGATCCTTCCCTGCCGCCGCTCGGAGGCGATGCGCCTGACGATCGCGGAAGCGAAGGTTTCTTCTCCGTAGTCTCTGAGGATGCGAAGGAGTGCATCCTCAGAATACTCGTTCACGACGGCTTCCGCCGTCAGGGACGCCCTGTTATCCATACGCATATCGAGCGGGGCGTCGTCGCTCATATATGCGAAGCCGCGGGAGCTTGTGTCTATCTGGTGCGAAGAGATGCCCAGGTCGAGCAAATACCCATCAATTTGCCCGACACCCGCGTCGGAAAAAACTGTCTCGTAATTCTTGAAATCGCTGCGGTACAGGCGGAACCTGCCCGCATAGGGAGAGAGCCGCTCCCCCGCCGCACGGATGGCGTCCTCGTCCTTGTCCGTCGCGACGAGGCGCACCGTGGGATCGGAGGCGAGGATGGCGAAGGAATGCCCGCCGCCCCCTGCCGTTCCGTCAAAGTAGATGCCGCCCGGACGGATCTGAAGCCCGTCCAGCACCTCTTCCACCATGATCGGACGATGGTATTCGCTCATCTCACTGCTCCGTGTTCTTTTTATAGGCGATGGCGTTCGCCTGGCGGATGGTCATGCCGTTCATCTGTTCTTCAAACTTCTCCAAAGACCAGATCTCCACATAGTTGCCCATACCGACGGTGACGACGTCCTTGGTGAGCTTTGCATAGTCGCGGAAGGACTTGGGGATCTGCGTCCTGCCCTGCCCGTCCTCCGTCACCTCGTCGATGGAACTCATGATGCGGCGCTTTGCCGCCATCAGCTCGGGATCGCCGGGATCGACGTTATCGAAGGAGGCAAGCTTGACGCCGAGCACCGACTCCGGCATCACCGTGATGCAGTCGGGCGCGTACTCGACAAAGTAGAGCTTCTCCTTTTCGGGAAAGCCGCCCTTATACTTCGCAGGAATGCGTATTCTGTTTTTGGCGTCCATCTGATGGACGATCTTCCCGCTCAGAAACTTCATCGGTTTTTGCTTCGGCTCTCGCCGCTCCTCGGATTACGTTTTCTATTATAGCATTCATTCCGCCTACTGTCAACCACCTTCGACCACTTTTTTCCCCGCGAACGACAACTTTTTTACTCCGAACTAAAACAAATGTTTGTAGAATAGACCAATTTGTTGTAGAATTTACCATCTCCGAGGAAAATCACCCCCGCATCCCCCCTTTTTTTATAGCCGAACGTCAAACAATTGTTCGGATTTATGGGGGTACAGAAGTGGTCATCCGTCCCAATTTTTCCCTGCGAGACACGCTCCGCAAGGACGGTGACAAGCCGACGCGCCGTCCCCTGCGCCCCGTCAAAGACGGGACAGCGGTAAAAAGCGGCGATATCCCTGTGAAAAAAGGCGTAATGAGTACAGCCGAGCACCACGCCGTCGGGGCGGAGCGCGGGCAGGTGGTCGGAAAGGGTCAGCCCTTCCCCGCGGGTCAGGCAGCGCTCGATCGCCGCGGCAAAGGAAGGCAGCGGCGCGATGCGAAAGCGGCACTGCGGGAAGCGCGCGGTGAGGGCAGCAAGGCGGCGGCTCTCCGCCGTGCGCGGCGTGGCGAGGACGAGGACGTCGCGGCAGACGCGGGCGGCGGGGCGGACGGCGGGCTCCACGCCGAGGACGGGGAAGGAGAAGGCGCGGCGCATCTCCTCCGCGCAGACCGCCGTCGCCGTGTTGCAGGCGAGCACCGCCGCGTCGGCGCCCCATCCTTCCAGCAGCGTGAGCCCCTCGCGCGTGAAGCGGGAGATCTCCTCCGCCGTGCGCGAGCCGTAGGGCGCGCGGGCATTGTCGCCGTAATACAGAAAAAGGCAGCCCGGCAGCAGCCGCCTGCACGCCGCGAGCACATGGAGCCCGCCGATCCCGCTGTCGAAGATCCCCACCCTTATGCGGCGGGGCGGCGAAATTTTTTGAAAAATTTTGTCATGTCCCCCATAAAAAACAGTTTACAATCGCTTTATTTTATGCTAAAATAGCAAAGGTTATCAAGATAAAGCCAATCGAAGGAGTAAATATCGTGCCCAACATCAAATCTGCGAAAAAGCGCGTGCTGGTTACCGAAAAGAAGACGAAAGAGAACAAGATGATCAAGTCCGCGCTCAAGACGAGTATCAAGAAGTTCCTTGCGGCTGTCAGCGCCGGTGACAAAGAGACGGCGAACGCGCTCTATCCCGAAACCGTTTCGGCGATCGATTCCGCGGCAAGCAAGGGCATCCTGCACAAGAACAACGCCGCGAACAAGAAGGCGAAGCTCGCCAAAAAGCTCGCTTCCATCGCGTAAGAACGACGCAAGCATCCGGGCGTCTGCCGCAGGCAGGCGCTTTTGCTTTGCCCTTTTTCCCCGCCCCTTCCGGAGGCGGGGTTTTTTTGTAAAAAAATTTTACCTTGTTTGCGACAAATTTTGCAAAAACACCCTTCATTCGGTTGACAACCGCGGCGCTTTGTATTATCATATCCGCCGTCATGGGTTTATTTTTATTAAACTTTGAGTTTAGATTTACGAGAGTTGCGTAAAACGTGACTGAAAGTTTAGTAATTGTAATCTCAAAAGGAGTTTTATCATGCAGTTAGGCAGAAAGATAAGAGATCTGCGCCAGCAGTACAACCTGACGCAGGGCGAACTTGCCGACCGATGCGAACTCACCAAAGGTTACATCTCCCAGCTGGAAAACGACCTCACAAGCCCCTCCATCGCGACGCTTACAGACATTCTGAACGCGCTCGGCACCAACCTTTCCGACTTTTTCCGCGAGTCGCCCGACGAGAAGATCGTCTTTACGCCCGAGGAATATATCGAAAAGACGGGCGACGGAATGGTCTGGAACTGGGTCATCCCCAACGCGCAGAAGAACATGATGGAGCCCGTTCTCGTCGAGCTGGAACCGGGCGCCGCCGCGCCCGACGACTACCCGCACGACGGCGAGGAATTCGGCTTCGTGCTCGAAGGGCGCATCGCCATCCTCGTGGGCGGCAAGGCGCACTGCGCGAAGAAGGGAGAGAGTTTTTACTACACGGCGAACCGTGAACATCACATCGTCAACAAAGGCAAGGGGAAGGCTAAATTTCTCTGGATCTCCACTCCCCCCAACTTTTAGAAAACTTACCATATTATATTTCAGGAGAGCATTATGGCAGAACACATCATCGAGCTCAAAGACGTCACCAAGTACTACGACGACAACCTCGTCCTGGAAAACGTCAGTCTGTACGTCAACAAGGGGGAATTCATCACCTTTCTCGGCCCCTCGGGCTGCGGCAAGACGACGACACTGCGCATGATCGCGGGCTTCGATACGCCCACGAGCGGAAAGATCTTATTGAACGGGACGGATATCTCCGCCCTGCCGCCCAACAAGCGCCCCGTCAACACCGTCTTTCAGCGCTACGCCCTCTTCCCCCATCTCAACGTGTTTGAAAACGTCGCCTTCGGTCTGAAGTGCAAGCGCGTCCTCAATACCTATGAAAACGCCAAGGGCGAGCGGTACACCAAAAAGGAAAAGCTCTCCAAAAAACAGATCGCCGAAAAGGTGCAGAAGGCGCTCGAACTCGTCGACCTCGAAGGATTTGAAAAGCGCTCCATCTCCACCCTCTCGGGCGGGCAGCAGCAGCGCGTTGCGATCGCGCGCGCCATCGTCAACGAGCCGGAGATCCTGCTCCTCGACGAGCCGCTCGGCGCGCTCGACCTCAAGATGCGCAAGGAGATGCAGATCGAACTCAAGGAGATCCACAAACGCCTGGGCATCACCTTCATCTACGTCACGCACGACCAGGAGGAAGCGCTCACGATGTCGGACACCATCGTCGTCATGGCGGACGGCGTCGTCCAGCAGATCGGCACCCCCATCGGCATCTACAACGAGCCCGCCAACACCTTCGTCGCCGACTTCATCGGCGAGAGCAACATCTTCAACGGCACCGTCGTCGGCGAGCGCCAGGTGCGCTTCTGCGGCAAGGTCTTTGACTGCGTGGACGACTTCGAGCGCAACGAGCCCGTGGACGTCGTCGTGCGTCCCGAGGACGTCAGGATGTGCGCGCCCGAGGAGGGAAAGCTGCGCGGAACGGTCATCTCCGTCGTCTTCAAGGGCATCCACTACGAGATCACGGCGCAGGTCGGGAAATACGAGATCGTCATCCAGAGCACGGACAAGCGCGAGGAAGGCGACGTCATCGGCATGAACATCGACGCCGACGAGATCCACCTGATGAAGCCCAAGTACACGTCCAACATCTTCGAGGGCGTCATTACCAAGCGCAACACCGTACAATTTGCGGACGGCGAATTTGAATGCGACGTCACGCAGCTCTATCCCGGGAGCCACCTCGACGAGGAGGACTATCTCGTGACCGCCGCGGGCGAAAAACTCGACCTGACGGGGACGGAAGTACGCGTCGAAGTGGGACTCACGGACATCGCCATCAGCGACGACGAGGACGCGGGCGGCACGACGGGCAACATCATTTCCATCATCTATAAAGGCGACCACTACCGCCTGATCGTCCGTACCGACGGCGAGGATGAGGAGGACTTTGTCTTTGCGACGGACGACCTCTGGAACGAGAACGACCGCGTCTCCGTCATCGTCCCCAAGGACAAGATCAAACTTTCCCTGAAAAAAGCGGAGGATAAGAAGGCATGAGACTGCAATTTTCGCGGAAGATGCTCGGCATCCCCTATGCCGTCTTCCTTCTGTTCTTCGTCATCCTGCCCATGCTCATCATCCTCTTTTACGCCTTTACGGACAAGGAGATGCACTTCACGTTTGAAAACTTCGTGCGCTTCTTTTCCGACCCGAGCAAGCTGAGCACGATCGCATACTCCCTTGTCATTGCGCTCATCACGACGCTCGCGTGCCTTGCGATCGCCTATCCCGTCGCATACATTCTGGCGCGGAGCAGGATGAAAAAGAAGTTCGTATTGCTGCTGCTGTTCGTCACGCCCATGTGGATCAACTTCGTCCTGCGCGTGAACGCCATCCGCGAACTGCTGAACTGGGTGGGACTTTTGGGGGAAGCCAACTATTTCAACACCATCTTCGGCATGGTGTACGACTTCCTCCCCTTTATGATCCTTCCCGTCTATACCTCTCTTCTGAAGATCGATCCGAGCTACTACGAGGCGAGCGCCGACCTCGGCGCGGGCTGGACGCGCACCTTTACGCGCATCACCCTTCCCCTCTCCATGCCCGGCATCATGAGCGGCATCACGATGGTGTTCCTGCCTTCGATGACCAACTACGTCGTCTCGGATATGCTCGGCAACTCCAAAGTCACCATTATCGGTAAATTCATCTACGAGTACTTCGGCACCAACTGGAACATGGGTTCGATGGTCGCGCTCATCCTCCTCATCGTCGTATTCCTCAGCACCTGGCTGACGGGCGGCTTCAAGGAGGAGGACACCGTACGGGGGGCAAATATATGATGAACAGAAAAGGGATCCTCGTGAACTGCTGCAAGGCGGTCTTTATCGGGCTGGTGCTGCTCTTTTTATACGCACCCATCCTGCTGCTCGCCGTATACAGCTTTATCGACACCGACGTCATCGGCACGACGGGCGAATTTTCCTTCGTCCACTACACGGCGCTCTTTACGGACGCCAAAGTGCTGGAGATGATCGCCAACACGCTGGTGATCGCGTTCGTCTCGGCGGCACTTTCGACCATTTTGGGCACCCTCGGCGCGCTGGGCATCTATTACAGCAAAAAGCGCGCCAAGACGGTGATGGGCGCCGTCAACCGTATCCCCATCATCAATGCGGAGATCGTCACGGCGCTCGCGCTCGCCATCGCCTTTGTCGTGTGCGCCATCCCCAAGTCCTACTTCACGCTGCTCGTCGGACACATGGTCATCAGCACGCCCTTCGTCGTGCTCTCCGTGATGCCCAAATTAAAGCAGATGGACAACTCCCTCTACGAGGCGGCGCTCGATCTGGGCGCATCGCCCGCGAAGGCGCTCTTCAGGGTCGTCCTTCCGCAGATCGTCCCCGGCGTCATCTCCGGCTTCATGCTGGCGATCACCCTCTCGCTCGACGACTACATCGTCACGTTCTACACCCGTCCCAACGGATTTGAGACCATCTCCACCTACGTCTTTAACGCGACGACGCGCGGCAACGCGCAGACGGCGGCGACGCTCTCCTCCTTCTGGGCACTGACGACCATCATCTTTGTCCTCATCCTGCTCATTGTGCTCATTTCCAATCTCACGGGACGCAAAAAGGAGGAAACGCGATGAACGCAAAGCGCATCGGCGCGCTCGCCCTCGCGGCGGCGCTCACCCTTCCCGTATTTGCCCTTACGGGCTGCGCCAAGGACGACACCATCGTCCTGCGCGTATACAACTGGGAGGAATACATGGACGAGGGCGGAGAGGGCTCCTATGACGCCGACTACAACGGCGACGAGCAAGCTCCCGCCATGACGGAACGCTTCGAAGCGTGGTACGAGGAGACGTACGGCACCCCCATCCGCGTGGAATACACGACCTTCGGCACCAACGAAGATATGTACAACCAGCTCATGCTCGCCAACGAGGGCGACTACGACCTGCTCTGTCCCTCCGAGTACATGATCATGAAACTCGCGGCGGAGGACAGGCTCGAGCGCTATGACGAGAGTTTCTTCGATCCCGCGATCGAGGAAAACTACTATATCCGCAACGTCTCCCCCTTCATCCGCGGCATCTTCGACGGCAACCGCATCAACAAGGCGGACGCGTCCGACGATTCCACCTGGACAGACTACGCGGCAGGCTATATGTGGGGCGTGACGGGTTTCATCTACAACCCCAAATACGTCGAATACGACGAACTCAAAGAACTCGGCTGGGATATCATGCGCGCGCCGCAATACCGCAACAAGGTGACGACCAAGGACAATGTGCGCGATTCCTACTTCGTCGCCCTCGCGATCCTGTACCGCGACGAGATCGAGGCGCTCGACCCTTCCGCGCCCGACTACGGCACCAAGCTCGCCGAGATCATGAACCGCACGGACGAAGAGACCATCGAGCAGGTGGAAGCCGTCATGCAGGAGATGGACGAAAACATCTACGGCTATGAGACGGACACGGGCAAGGCGGACATCGTGAGCGGCAAGATCTGGCTCAACTTTGCCTGGAGCGGCGACGCGGTCTATGCGATGGACCTCGCCGAAGCGGGCGAGGACGAGGACGGCAACGAGGCGGAGAGCGAACTGCTCAACTTCTTCATCCCCGACGAATGCGCCAACCTCTGGTTCGACGGCTGGGTCATGCCCAAGGGCGCGCAGAAACAGCCCGCGCAGGCGTTCGTCAACTTCCTCTCCATGCCCGAGAACGCCGTCCGCAATATGTATTACATCGGTTATTCGGGCGTCATTGCGGGCGAAGAAGTGCTCGGCTACATCAAGGACTGCTATGAGATCGATCCCGAGGAGTACGAGAGCGACGAGGACTACGTTCCCTACGACCTCTCTTACTTCTTCGGCGATACGGTGGAGACAGGCAGCGCCGTCTTCTATGCCGACCGCGAACAGGCGGAACACCGCCAGCTCCAGGCGCACTATCCCACAAAGGAGACGACGCTGCGCTGCGCCGTGATGGACTACTACGGCGAGGAAGCCAACGAGAACATCAACGAGCTTTGGTCGCGCATCAAGGCGGAGACGCTGGATGGCTGGGCGATCGCGGTACTCATCGTCGCCGCGGTGCTCATCGTCGCCGTTCCCCTCTTTGCAAAATTCGGCGGGAAACTCGACTTCCGCGGCAAGCCGAAAAAGGGATACAAACTCGTCAAACAGGAAAATATCCGCCATCAATAAAAAAATGCGTTCCCGCGGGAACGCATTTTTTTCTCACAAGCCCCCTTTCCGAGCGGCAAATTTTTCTGACGATCAAGCCAATGGCGGTACGCATAAGCCCCGATGGGAAGAGCGCCGCAGCTTATCCGCACGCGCCCCTTCCCTTTTTGAAAGTGTTCCGATCGGATGTATCCCGCAAACGTCATACGATGAGATTGACCTTATTTTTCAGGATATAGCGGACGATGAGGAAATACGCAACATCCATGAGCAGGTAGACGGCGATCATGATCCATACAGAAACGTGTTCGTTGGGGATGAGTTCGAGCAACGGGAGCAAGATGACCGTATTGAGGATGGAGAGCACAAAGGAGAGCGCGACGCCGATCCCGAAGGCGATGCCGACGCGGTGCCTCGTGAAAAGCTGCGCGAGCGACATGATGAAGTAGAGCGAGAGCATCCCCATCGGGATCGAGACGATGATGAGCACTGCGAGTTCGACGATGATGAGCGGATCGTGCCGCAGATACAGCTCGATCTGCGCGAAGAGTTCGCCGAACGCCGCAAGCGCCTCCCGCAGCGCCGTCATATCCACCGACATCAGGATGACGAGGGAGACCGCCGCCACGGCGACGGCAAAGATCTCCGCAAGAAGCGCCGACAAGAGTTTGGACCAGATGAGTTCGTCCGCCGTCACGGGAAGCGAGAGCGTGAGATACCCCTCGCCCGAGAAGAGCGTCTTTCCGAACCGCTGCACCGCGAGCACGAATACGACAATGAACATCGCCATGAGCGCGTAGACATAGAACAAGACCGCGATCATGGTGAGCGGGCTCTGCGGCTGCGTCACGAGCAGGATGAGCGTCAGAACGGTGAACGCAAGCAGCCCGATCGCATAAAAGAGCAGGATGCGCCCGTAGGCGATGAGCTCGTGTTTGATGAGTTTTCCTACCATCGGAACACCTCCCGGAACAGTTCGTCGAGAGACTTATGCTCCTCTTCGTATACGTCTTTGACCTCTCTGTCGAGGACGACCTGCCCGCGGTTGAGAAAGACCGCGTGCGAAAGCACGGGCTCGACGTCGGCAATGAGATGCGTGCAGACGACGATGGTGGAGCCCTCCGGCTTGTTGCCGATGATGGTCTCCAGAATAAAGTCGCGCGCGGCAGGATCGACGCCCGCAATGGGTTCGTCGAGGATGTACAGCCTTGCATCGCGCGCCATCGTCGCGATGAGGCACACCTTCTCCAGATTGCCCTTGGAGAGCGATTTCAAAGACAGTTTTCCGCGGATCCCGAGGCGGGACAGGAGTTCCTCCGCCCTGTCCTTCCTGAAATCGGGGAAAAAGTCCGCCATGTACCGGAACGCCTTGTCGACGGTCATCCAGCGCGGCAGATGGGGCGTGTCGGGCAGATACGCCGTCATCGCCTTTGTCGCGGGCGACGGCTTCTTCCCGTCGATGAGGATCTCGCCCGTCGTGGGCTGCAGCATCCCCATCGCAAGTTTGATGAGCGTCGATTTTCCGCTCCCGTTGGGACCGAGCAGTCCGACGACGCCGCCCGCGCGCAGCGCGAGTTCGACATTGGAGAGCGCGACCGTCTGCGAATACACCTTCCCGAGCCCCCTGCATTGCAGGATGACGTCGTCCGACTGCGCATAGTGCGCCGCCGTCAGGATCCGCTGTACCGTTGCGCCCGAAGGCGCACCCGTAAGTTGTTCCCTATCCTCTTCCGTCATGATGTTCCCCCTGTCATGTTGTCCTGTTCCGTCCCGCCCTCCGACCGCTTTCTGCCGCGGCGCTCTTTGACGCACTCGGCGAGAAGATACTCGATCTGCGCGTTGAGCGAACGGAAGTCCTCCTCCGCCCAACGCACGAGCGCGGCATAGAGCGAGGGCGAAAGGCGGAGCGGCACCTGTTTTTTCGTGTTCTGCCCGTCCCTGCCTTCGTTCATGTCAGATCTCCCCGTCTTTTAATAGATACTGCCGCTGTTGACGATGGGCTGCGCATCCTTGTTGCCGCACAGGACGACAAGGAGGTTGCTCACCATCTGCGCCTTCCGTTCATCGTCGAGCGTGACGATCTCCTCCGCGGAGAGCTTATCGAGCGCCATCTTGACCATGGAGACGGCGCCTTCGACGATCTTCTGCCGCGCGGCGATGATCGCCGACGCCTGCTGACGCTGCAGCATGGCCGCCGCGATCTCGGGCGCATAGGCAAGGTGAGAGATGCGCGCCTCCAAGATCTCGATGCCCGCCATCTCGGCGCGTTCCTGGATCTCGCCGCGCAGGATGTCGGCGACCTCCTGCGCCGAACCGCGCAGCGACTTCTCGTCGCCGTTGTCGGAGACGTCGTAGGGATACTGCCGCGCGACCTGACGGATCGCCGCGTCGCACTGCGTCGAGAGATACGCCATGTAATTATCGACGTTGAACACCGCGCGCGCCGTATTGACGATGCGCCAGATGACGACGACGGAGATCTCGATGGGATTGCCCTCCTCGTCGTTGACCTTCTGCTTCTCGTTGTTGAGCGTCATCGCCTTCAGGGAGAGCTTTTTGGTCACCCCCATCATGGTGCGGGCGGGATTGACCGCCGCGCAGAAAGGATTGACCCAGAAAAAGCCGTCCCGCTTCAAAGAGCCGTAATACTTTCCGAACAGCGTAAAGACATAGGACTCGTTGGGCTGCAGCGTCTTGAAGCCGCAGGCAAGGATGAGCGAGACGACAAACAGCACGATCCCGACGGGCGCGAGCGCCGCATACGAAGGGTTGAGCCCGCCCTTTGCCGCACCCGTCGCAATGAGCGCGACCGAAGCGGCGATCAGCACGAGGACGACAAAGAGCATGACCCACCCGTTCTTTTCGCGTGCGCTCTTTTCCTCTACTTCTTTCATGGTGGTCTTGGTTTGCATGATCTCCTCCCGTCATGTTATATGATATCACGATGATATCATACTTCCCATCCATTGTCAATATGCTCGACAAAACTTTTTCTCGGAAAAACATGAAAAAAACGCCCGAAGGCGCTTTTCAGACGAGTTTTTTTAAGATCTCCCGTACGGCGAGTCGGCAGTGTTCATAAGTGAGCCCGCCCTGGAAATAGGCGACGTACGGCTCGCGGATGGGCGCGTCGGCGGAAAGTTCGATGCTCGCGCCCGCATTGAACGTCCCTGCCGCCATGATGACCTTACAGTCATAGCCCGGCATATCCCACGCTTCGAGCTTGACGAAGGAATCGACAGGTGAGACATCCTGCACCGACTGGATAAAATCACAGAGCTGCTTTTCTGTATCGAAGCGAACGGCGCGCGTGAGATCGGGCGGGAGACGGTCGAGCGCGGGATAGTTTTCATAACCGAGCGCGCCCATGCACTGCCCGATGAGCAGCGCGCCCTTGAGCGCCTGCGCAACGACGTGCGGCGCAAGAAAGAGCCCCTGATAAAAGAGCTGATAGCCATAGGCATACGAGCCGATCTCACCGCCGACCGAGGGCGCGGTAAGGCGGTTTTCACAACTTGCGACGTATGCCGCGCCGCCCGCGATATAGCCGCCCGTCGGCGTGAGCCCGCCGCCGGGATTTTTGATGAGCGAACCGACCACCAGATCGGCGCCGACATCCGTCGGCTCCCTCTCCTCACAAAACTCCCCGTAGCAGTTGTCCACGAAGATGCAGCCCGTAAAGCCGCATCCGCGCACATGAGCGCAGGCAGCGGCGATCTCATCGACCGTAAAGGAATCTCTGAGCTCATAGCCGCGCGAACGCTGCAAATAGACCATGGCGTACGCATCTTTGCAAAGCGCGTCCCGCACGGCGGGAAGGTCGATCTTTCCGTCCCCCGTGAGCGGCACGCACTCAAAGGAAATGCCGAAATCTTTCAGCGACCCGTTCCCTTCGCCCCAGATGACGCCGCGGATGGTGTCGTAGGGCGTCCCGCTCACGCAGAGCACTCTGTCCCCGGGGCGCAGCACCCCGAAGAGCGCGACGGTCAGCGCGTGCGTCCCGCTGAGCATGGTCGGTGAGACGACGGCGCGCTCCGCGCCGAAGACGCGCGCGTACACCCTGCCGAGCGCGTCCCTGCCCTCGTCGCCGTAGCCGTAGCCCGTGCTGGGCGCAAAATGCCTCAGGGCGATGCGCTCCTCCTTAAAGGCGCGCAGCACCTTTTCCTGGTTGTGATATGCGATCGCGTCGATCGCGCAAAATTTTTCCGAAAGCGCCGCTTCCGCCGCGGCGATCCTCTCTTCGATGGTCATAGATATCTTCCGATCTCCTCTACAAGTACTTCCGTGCGATCGGGCGCAAGGAAGTGAAGCCCGGGCAGTTTTTTGAAGAATGTGAGCTGCCGTTTGGCGTAATTGCGCGTATTTTTGATTATTATGTCTGACATAGTACTATGCAAACCGTCATTTTTCAGAATTTCAACGACTTCCTTGTACCCTATCGCCTGCATACATTGGGCGTCCTCCGGCACACCCGCCGCAAGAAGCCCCTTCACTTCATCGACAAGCCCTTCGGAAAGCATCGCCTGCACGCGTGCAGCGATGCGTTCATAGAGGATCTCGCGCTGCCAGTCGATGCAGAATGCCTCATAAGGATAGCGCGGCGTCTTAGGATCCGCCTGAGCGGACTTTTTTCGCCCCGTCAGCTCAAAAATTTCCAGCGCGCGGATGACGCGCCTTATGTCGTTCGGATGCAGTTTTTCCGCACTCTCCCTATCGCACGCAGCAAGCAGGGAGTGAAGATACGCCTTCCCCTTCTCCGCGGCGATCGCCTCGTACTTTGCGCGCACGGCGGCGTCCCCCGCCGCAAGCCCGAAACCGCTGCGAAACAGGATGGCGTTCATATAAAATCCCGTGCCGCCGCACAGGACGGGCATTTTTCCGCGCGCGAGGATGTCCTCGACCACGGGGATCGCCCGCTCCTCGAAGTCATGTACGGAAAAGCTGCTGCGGGGATCGGCGATATCGATCATGTGATGCGGGACGCCGCGCATCTCCTCCCGGGTCGGCTTTGCCGTCCCGATATTCAGTCCCCTGTAGACAAGCAGCGCGTCGCAGGAGACGACCTCTCCCCCGAACGCTTCGGCGCAGGCGACGGCGAGCGCCGTCTTCCCCGACGCCGTTGGACCGCAGATGACGAGCATCTTCATACGATCCTCTTGAAGAGCTTTTCCAGCTCCGACCGTTTCATCGTGACGACGGCGGGACGGCCGTGCGGGCACTTCATACCCATGTCGCCCTGCATACGGGCGACGAGGGCGCGCACTTCCTCTTCCGAGAGGCGCTCGCCGCCCTTGACCGCCGCCTTGCACGCCGCCGTCGCCAACTTGTCCTTCAAAAGATCCGCAAGCCTGATGGCGCGCAGGCTCTCCATCGAAGCGAGCACTTCCGCAAAGAAGGCGTCCAGATCCATCCCCATGAGCTGCGCGGGAACAGCCGATACGCGCACGCTCGTGTCGCCGAATTCCTCGATCTCGAACCCCATCTCCCGCAAAAGGGAAAAATTTCGCTGCAGGAAGGCAAACTCCTGGGCGTTGCCGTTATAGACGAAGGGCATGAGCATGGGCTGCGAGACGACGTCGCGCGTCTCCCATTTTTCTTTGAGCTTATCAAAGAGGATACGCTCGTGCGCGGCGTGCTGGTCGATAAAATACGCCGTATCACCGCATTCATAGAGGAGATAGGTCTGAAAGAGCTCCCCTTTGTAGACGAGCGCCGCAGGATCGATGCGCGGCTGCGCCGCCTTTTTTAGCTCCTGTTGCAAAAGATAGCGGCGGTTTTCCTCAAAGGCGTCCGCCTCCTGCGCGGTCGGCTGACGCACCTCCATGACAGGTCTTGCGCGCTCCGTGAAGCGGGGCTCGTTTTTGGGCATGGAGAGATCGAACGCAAGCTCTTTTTGCGCCTCGCGATAACTCATCGCGGGCGCGGGCGCTCTGTCCGAAGACTGCGGCTCCCGCTGCGGACTCTCCCGTACGGGCGCTTGCCCGGACGCGCCGTCCTTTTCAGGCATCGGCGC
>CALVUC010000025.1 GCA_944363395.1 uncultured Clostridia bacterium
TTTGCCGCCGCATTGACGGGCAGGACACAGAAGTCCGCCGCGGGCATATCGCCCGTCACCTGCGCCGCGATCGTGTTCGACGCGACGATATGGAACTCAAAACTGCCGCCCGTCGACTTGTCGATGGCGTTTGCGAGCGCCAAAGCGGGCGCACCGTCGGGCGCGTAGACGGTGTAGACGGGCGGATCGGGCGCGCCGTCGTCCCCCGTGTCGTCGTTCTCGGGCGTACAAGCTGCAAATGCAACGAGTGTTGCCGCGCTCATGGCGAGCGCCATGGTTCCCATAAATAATTTTTTCATACATTCCTCCAAAATTTTTTATCTGAACAATGCCTTTGCCGTGACGCCCGCGAGCCTGCCGATCTTGCCCGTGAGCGCGTTGACCGCCGCCGCGGGTGCATCGAGTACGACGCACAGCACGGAGACGCCCCGCGCGCGGTAGGGAATGCCCATGCGCCCGACGATGTACTCGCCGTACTCCGAGAGATACCCGTTGAGCTTGTCCGCCGACGAGCGGTCCCCGACGAGGACGGAGAGCACGCAAAGCCGCCGTTCTTCCGTTGTTTCCTGCATAAAAAACTCCCCTGCCCGCACGGGCATGGGGAGAGAACGTACGAAAGGGTGCGCAACGTTTTTATGTCTCCCCTTTACGGTCAGACCGTTCTTTCCGCTCAGGCAGAAGTATTATAGCACAACGGAAGCGGCGCGTCAAGCGACGCGCCGCGCAATTTCACAAAAGGATGCAGATGACCCCGCCCCTCCCCTCGTTGACGATGCGCTCGAGCGTGCGCCGCATCTTTTTTTGCAGCGGCTCGCTCATGGCGCGGTTCTTGACGGAGAGTTCCTCGCCGAGCAGCTCGCGCAGCGAACGTCCGAACATATTGGTCTCCCACGCCTGCGCGGGATCGCTCTCCATCTCCGCGGAGAGCTGCCGCACGAACGCGGCGCTCTGTTCCTCGTTGCCGAGCGCGGGCTGCACTTCGCCGCGCACGTCGACGCGGATGAGATGATAGCTCGGCGCAGCGGCGCACAGGGCGACGCTCACGCGCCCGTTCTTTTTGACAAGGGCGGGTTCGGCGAGCTCCATGTCCTCCACGGGCGGCGGCACGACGGCATAGCCGTACTCCTTCGCCCGGTCGTACGCCGCGCCGAAGCGGTCATAGAGCGCCTGCGCCTGCGCGAGGCGCAGGCAAAAGCGCATGAGCGAGACGTCGCCGTCGATGTGCGCGCCGCATTGCTCGCCGAGGACGGAATAGAACACCCCCTCCTTTGCGGCGACCGCGCAATGCACCCTGCCGGATGCGGCGTCCATCTCCACC
Source organism: uncultured Clostridia bacterium (assembly GCA_944363395.1). Classification (GTDB taxonomy): domain Bacteria; phylum Bacillota; class Clostridia; order Christensenellales; family Borkfalkiaceae; genus Gallimonas. The sequence continues at coordinate 1,319 of CALVUC010000025.1, forward strand.
TCGGCGGGAGGCAGGAGGCGCTCGCTCGCGGCGTACAGCGTGTCGAGGAGCGCGCAGTCGCTCATTTTTTTAAGTTTTGGCGCAACGGCGCGGACGCCTTCGAGCACCTCGGCGATGATGGGACTGTCCGCATCGAGCACGCGCATCCATTCGGGCAGGTCGAGATCGACGCTGAGGACGGGGAACTCATACAGGACGCGTTCGAGCACGCCCGCGAGCGCCGTTCCCGTCGCCTTCTCGACGTCGAGCGCGATGACGGGCGCGCCGTAGCGCGCTTCGAGCGAGGCGCGCAGCGGTTCCGCCGCCGCGGGATCGGCGCAGTTGAGCAGGATGACGTAGGGCTTGCCGAGGGCGGCAAGTTCGCCCTGCGCGCGACGCTCCCCTTCCTCGTAAGAGGCGCGGGGCAGCCCCGTGACCGAGCCGTCCGTCGTCACCAGGATGCCGATGGTCGCATGGTCGCGGATGACGCGGCGCGTCCCCTCCTCCGCCGCCTGCAGGAAGGGAACGGCGCCCTCCTGCCATGGCGTTCCGATGAGACGGGGCTCGCCGTCCTCCTCGAAGCCCGCTGCTCCCTCGGCAGGATAGCCGACGCAGTCGATGAGCCGCACGCGCGCGACGGCGTCGCCCGCCTTGATCTTCGCCGCCTCCTCCGGCACGAACTTGGGTTCGGTCGTCATCACCGTCTTGCCGCCCGCCGACTGGGGCAGTTCGTCGGTATAGCGCTGCCTTTTTGCGCCGTCCACCCCGGGCAGGACGAGCTCCTGCATGAACTTTTTGATGAATGTCGATTTGCCCGTGCGCACGGGTCCGACGACGCCGATATAGATCTCCCCGCCCGTACGGGCGGCAATGTCCTCGTATACGCCCAATGTCTCCATCGCTTTTCCTCCGCCAATGACTTCACGATAGCCTATGCGCCGCCCGCGGCGATTATGACAGAGCGCCGCGCAAACCCCTTTGTACGCAAACGATCCCGGGACAAAGCCCGGGATCGGTCTCTAAACATTTTATTCCAGCTCGAACGCGCCCGTGTAGAGCTGATAGTACTTGCCCTTCTGCTCGATGAGCTGATCGTGCGTGCCGCGCTCGATGATGCGCCCGTGTTCCAGCACCATGATGACGTTGGAATTGCGCACCGTGGAGAGCCTGTGCGCGATGACGAACACCGTTCTGCCCTCCATCAGCTTATCCATGCCGTGCTGGACGATGGCTTCCGTGCGCGTATCGATGGAACTCGTCGCCTCGTCGAGGATCATGACGGGCGGGTCTGCGACCGCCGCGCGCGCGATGGAAAGGAGCTGGCGCTGACCCTGCGAAAGGTTGGAACCGTTCTGGTAGAGCATCGTCTGATACCCTTCGGGCAGGCGGGCGATGAAGTCGTCCGCGCCGACCAGCTTGGCAGCCGCGATGCACTCCTCGTCCGTCGCGTCCAGCCTGCCGTAGCGGATGTTGTCCATGACGCTGCCCGTAAAGAGGTTGGTATCCTGCAGGACCATCCCGAGAGACCTTCTCAGATCCCCCTTCTTGATCTTGTTGATGTTGATGCCGTCGTAGCGGATCTTGCCGTCGGCAATATCGTAGAAGCGGGTCAAAAGATTGGTGATGGTCGTCTTGCCCGCGCCCGTCGCGCCGACGAAGGCGACCTTCTGCCCGGGCTTTGCGTACAGGCTGATGTCGTGCAGGACGATCTTTTCGGGAACATATCCAAAGTCGACGTTGAAGAGCCGCACGTCGCCCTCGAGCTTGGTGTAGGTGACGGAGCCGTCCGCCTTGTGCGGGTGCTTCCATGCCCACATCCCCGTGCGCTCGGCGCACTCGGTGAGCTGCCCGTTGACGTACGTCGCATTGACGAGGGAGACGTAGCCGTCGTCCGTCTCGGGCTGTTCGTCGATGAGGTTGATGATGCGCTGCGCGCCCGCAAGCCCCATGACGACCGAGTTGACCTGGTTGGAGACCTGCCCGATATTGTTGGAGAACTGGCGGGTCGTCTGCAGGAAGGAGACGATGAGCGCGGGACCGAACAGGAGCAGCTCCTTGACACCGAGCGCCGCGCCGATGCCGACGTTGGATACGCCCTTCACGGCGAGCGCCGCGCCGATGAGCGCCACGATGACGTACATGACGTTGCCGATGTTCGCGATGATGGGCATGAGCATATTGGCGTAGCGGTTCGCCTTATCCGACATTTCAAAATGATAGCCGTTGACCTTGTCGAAGTCGGCTTTCGCCTCCTCCTCGTGGCAGAACACCTTGATAACCTTCTGTCCCGCCATCATCTCCTCGACGAAGCCTTCCGTGCGGGCGACCGCCTTCTGCGTGGCGAGGAAGAACTTGCTCGCGCCGCCGCCGACGAGTTTGGTGACAAAGACGATGGCGATGATGCCGACGAGCACGATGAGCGTGAGATAGAGGCTCGAGTACAGCATGAAGCACAGGAGCGTGAAGCACATGATGCCCGAGATCATGAGCTGCGGGATGGACTGCGCAATCATCTGACGGAGCGTATCGATATCGTTCGTATAATAACTCATGATATCGCCGTGGTTGTGCGTATCGAAGTAACGGATGGGCAGATCCTGCATCCCGTTGAACATCTGCTCGCGCATACTCCGCAGGTATCCCTGCGTGATGATCGCCATGAGCTGGTTGTAGGTCGCGCCCGCGACGAGCGAGATCGCATACATCCCGATCAGGATGCCGATCTGCTGCGCGACGTAGCCCGAGACTTCCGTCCAGGGCGTGCCTGCCGCGACGCCTTCGAGATAGTCAAAGAGCGGGAGCATGATGAAGGCGGGCAGCGAAGAGATGACCGCGTTGACGACGATGCACACGAGCGCGATGGTCAGCATCCGCGGATAGTAGTGGAAGAGAGACTTGATGAGCCGTTTGACGATCCCCTTCTGCAGAGGCGGCCGCTTTTGCATCTGCTGCTGTTTCATTGCTGTTCGCCTCCTTCTTTTTCTTCTTCCCTTGCCGCGAGCGATGCGGAAAGGCTCTCGCGCAAGGCGGCTTCGTTGGCGGAATCCTGCTCCTTATCGCCGCTGCCCTTGACCTGCGAATAGTACACTTCCGCATAGATCTGGTTGTTTTTGAGCAGTTCCTCGTGCGTGCCGATGCCGTTGATCCTGCCGCCGTCGAGGACGATGATCCTGTCCGCATCCTCGACCGAGGAGATGCGCTGCGCGATGATGATCTTGGTGGTCGAAGGGATATATTCGCGGAATCCCTTGCGGATGAGCGCGTCCGTATGCGTATCGACCGCCGACGTCGAGTCGTCCAGGATGAGGATCTTGGGCTCCTTCAAAAGGGCGCGCGCAATGCAAAGACGCTGCTTCTGCCCGCCCGAGACGTTGGTGCCGCCCTGCTCGATGTAAGTGTCGTAGCCGTCGGGGAAGGAGCGGATGAAGTCGTCCGCCTGCGCCATCTTGCACGCTTCGACGAGCTGTTCGTCCGTCGCCTCCTTGTTGCCCCAGCGCAGGTTCTCCTTGATGGTCCCCGAGAAGAGGACGTTCTTTTGCAGCACGACGGCGACCTGATTGCGCAGGGTCTCCAGATCGTACTCCCTCACGTCGTGTCCGCCCACTTTGACGCAGCCTTCGGAGACGTCGTAGAGACGGGAGATGAGGTTGACGAGCGAGGTCTTGGAAGAACCCGTGCCGCCGATGATGCCGATGGTCTCGCCCGACCTGATGTGCAGGTCGATCCCTTCGAGCACGTCCTTTTCGGCGTTCGCCGCATACTTGAATGCGACGTTTTCAAAGTCGACGGAGCCGTCCGGCACGTCGTAGAGCGGCTGCGCGGGATTGGACAGCGTGCTCTTTTCGTTGAGGATCTCGCAGATACGGCGGGCGGACTCCATAGACATGACGATCATGGCAAAGACCATGGAGAACATCATGAGCGACGCGAGGATCTGCATCCCGTAGACGATGAGCTGGGAGACCTGCTCGGTATGGATGGGATCGTCGCTGCCCGACGATTGGATGATGAAGTAGGACCCGATGAAGAGCACGGCGCTCAGCACCCCGTAGAAGCAGAACTGCATGATGGGGTTGTTCCAGGCAAGCAGGCGCTCCGCCTTGGTGAACTCCTTGCACAGCGCCCCCGAAGTCTTTGCGAACTTCTCCTTTTCGTGCTCCTCTCTCACATACGACTTGACGACGCGGATGCTCTTGATGTTTTCCTGCACCGACTCGTTCATGTCGTCGTATTTGGGGAAGAGCTTTTTGAAGAGCGGCAGCGCCTTGAGCATGATGAGCCCGAGCGCGATGACGAGCACGGGGATGACCGCAAGGAAGATCCATGCGAGATCCCCGCCCATCACGAACGCCATGACCGCCGAAAAGACGATCATGACGGGGCATCTGACCGCGATGCGCACGATCATCATGTACGCCATCTGCACGTTCCACACGTCCGTCGTCATACGGGTGACGAGCGAAGGCGTGGAATACTTATCGATATTTTCAAAGGAGAACGTCTGGATATTGTAGAACATATCCTTTCTGACATTCTTTGCAAAGCCCGCGGAAGCCCGCGAACAGAACGCGCCCGCGAGAGCGCCCGCCGCAAGGGATGCGATCGCCATCGCCACAAGGACGCCGCCCCACATCCACACCTGTCCCATGCCCTCTTCGCCGAGGCGGATCGCGCCGAGGAGCAGCGTGATGATGAAGGGGATGAGGCATTCGAGGACGACTTCGATCGTGACGAACAAGGGCGAGAGAATGGACGCCAGCTTGTATTCCCGAATGCATTTCGACAATGTTTTCAGCACCGAACAATAACCTCCTTTCTTCCCTCCCGCCTCGTTTTCCGCGATTTTTGCCCCGTCCTACCCCGTGCAGAGCAAAAAAATAACGCCAAACCCCGCGGGGGAATTTTAACGTCTGTCTGTTTTTCCTTATTGTAACACCATGATTTTATAATGTCAACCAAATGAAAAAAAATAAATCACTCCTTCACAAAAAAATCACCTTTCCGGGAGAAAAAGCCCTGCCGCGCGGCAGGGCTTTTGTCCGTTCTCTTTACTTTTTGTGCCTGCGTTTGAGTTCGGTGCAGACGTCCTCGAGGCTCACGCCCTTGCAGCGCATGAGCACCATCAGATGGTAGGTAAGATCGGCGATCTCGCGCACGAGATCTTCCTTGTCGTCGTTCTTGGAGGCGATGACGACTTCGACCGCCTCTTCGCCCGTCTTTTTGGCGATCTTGTCCACGCCGCGCCCGAAGAGGTACGCCGTGTACGAGCCTTCGACGGGGTTGTTCTTCCTGTCCTCGACGACGCGCTCCAGCTCGCCCACGAAGGTGAGCCCGCCCCGCTCCGACGTGACGACGGGATCGTGGAAGCAGCTCCGCTCCCCCGTATGGCAGGCGACGCCCTTCTGTTCGATGCCGAGCAGGATGCAGTCCCTGTCGCAGTCAAAGGTCGCCGTGACCACCTTCTGCACGTTTCCGCTCGTCTCCCCCTTCTTCCAGAGGCACTTTCTCGAACGGCTGTAATAGTGGGCATAGCCCGTTTCGAGCGTCTTTTGCAGCGCTTCTTCGTTCATGTACGCCTGCATGAGCACTTCGCCCGTCGCACAGTCCTGCGCGATGGCGCAGATGAGCCCGTGCTGCGAAAATTTCACCGTACCCATATCCAACATATGTATTTCCTCCTATATCCCCTCCGTCCGCACGGGGATGCCCCGCTCGGAGAGGTATTTTTTCAGATCCCGCATATGGATGATGCCGAAGTGGAAGAGCGATGCCGCGAGCGCCGCGTCCGCCTTTCCCTCGGTGAGGACGTCGTAGAAGTCCCCCATCCTGCCCGCCCCGCCCGAGGCGATGACGGGAACGTTGACCGCCTCCGCCACGGCGAGCGTGAGTTCCAGATCGTAGCCTGCCTTGGTGCCGTCGCGGTCCATGCTCGTCAGAAGCACTTCGCCCGCGCCCAGCCGCACGGCTCTTTCCGCCCATTCGACGGCGTCCAGCCCCGTGTTGACCCTGCCTCCGTTTAAGTAGACGTCATAGCGCCCCGCATTGTTACGCTTTGCATCGATCGCGAGCACGACGCACTGCTGCCCGAACTTCATCGCCGCATCGGTGATGAGGGACGGATCGCGGATGGCGGCAGAATTGACGGCGATCTTGTCCGCCCCGCACGAGAGCATACGGCGGAAGTCCTCCACGGAGCGCATCCCGCCGCCCACGGTGAGCGGGAGAAAGACCTGCTCGCTCGCGCGCGAGATGACATCCCACATGGGAGACGCCCCGCGGTAGCTCGCCGTGATGTCCAGAAAGACGATCTCGTCCGCACCGAAGGCGTTGTAGACCTTTGCCGTCTCCACGGGATCGCCCGCATCGGTGAGGTCGACGAAGTTGACCCCCTTGACGACCCGCCCGTCCTTTAAGTCGAGACAGGGGATGATGCGCTTGCTGATCATTCGGCCTCCTGCAATTCCCCGATCGCCGCGGCGAGATCGATCGCCCCGACGTAGAGGGCGCGCCCCAGAATGGCGCCGTATACCCCGTTCGCGGCGAGCGCGCGCAGATCGTCCATGCCGCCCACGCCGCCCGAAGCGATGATGTTGAGCCCCGTTTCCCCCATCTTGACGGTGTCGGCGACGTTGACGCCCGCAAGCGCCCCGTCCCTGCCGATGTCCGTAAAGACGGCGTCCGTCACGCCGAGGGCGCGCGCCTCGCAGCCGAAGTCGAAGGCGTCCTTTTCGGCGATCTGCGTCCAGCCGCGCACGGCGAGCTTGCCGCCCTTGGCGTCGATGCCCGCGACGATGCGGCTGCCGTATTCGCGCACGGCTTCCAGAAGCACTTCGGGCTGCTCGACGCAGACCGTCCCCAGCACGACGCGGTCGGCGCCCGACTGAAAACGGCGGCGGATGGCTTCCATCGAGCGCAGCCCGCCCCCCGTCTGCACGGGGATGCCGAGGGCGGCGATGCGCTCCAGCGACTTATGAAAGGCGCTCTTTTCGCCGAACGCCCCCGAAAGATCGACGACGTGCAGGATGCCCGCGCCCGCGTCCGCCCAGCGTTTGGCGCAGTCCACGGGATCGCCGTAATCGGTGACGGCGTCGCGCTTTCCGTAGAGAAGGCGCACCGCGCGCCCCTCTAAAATATCGATGGCGGGATATAAGATCATCTCATAACCTCATAAAATTGCGTAAAAGCTGCAGACCCGCGGCGCCGCTCTTTTCGGGATGGAACTGCACGCCGTAGACGTTGCCCGCGCCGACCGCCGAGGCATAGGTGCGGAAGTACTCCGTCTCGCCGAGCGTGAACGCGGGCGCCGTGTCGGCATAATAGCTGTGTACAAAATAGAACTGCGTGCCTTCCGGAATGCCCGCAAAGAGGGGCGAGCGCATGGAAGTGACGGCGTTCCAGCCGATCTGGGGGATCTTGCCCTCGGTAAAGCGGACCGCCCTGCCGCGGACAAGCCCCAGACCCGCGGTGAGCCCCTCCTCCTCGCTCTCGTCGAGCAAAAACTGCATCCCGAGGCAGATGCCGAGCAGCGGCGTGTCCTGCGCGCGGCGCACGGCATAGTCCGCAAGTCCCCGCCCGCGCAGGTTGCTCATGCCCGCAGCAAAGCTGCCGACGCCCGGAAGGATGAGTTTTTCGCAGCCGTCCAGCGTTTTTTGTTCCGCCGAGACGACAGCCGCGCCGCCGAGATATTCGATCGCCTTCTGCACCGAACGCAGATTGCCCATGCCGTAGTCGAGGATACCGATCATTCGAGCATCCCCTTGGAGGAAGGCATCCGGTCGGAGACGACGCGCACGGCGTCCCTGATGCACAGGGCGAGCGCCTTGAAGACCGCCTCCGCCATATGGTGGCGGTTGCCCGCGCTCACGATCCTGACGTATACATTGCAGCCCGCGTGCGTCGTAAAGGCGCGCAAAAACTCCTCGACGAGCTCCATATCGAAGCTGCCGACCTTGCCCGTGAGCCGATCGGGAAAGATGAGCGCGGGTCTGCCGCTGAAATCGACGGCGACCTGCGCCGCCGTCTCGTCCATCGGGACGAGCCTGTCCGCAAAGCGCGCGATGCCCTTCTTGTCGCCCAGCGCCTGCCGCACGCAGCTGCCGAGCGCGATGCCGACGTCCTCGACGGTGTGATGGGCGTCCACCTGCAGGTCGCCCTTGCACGAGAGCGTAAGATCGACGCCCGAATGCACGGTCAGAAGTTCGAGCATATGGTCAAAAAATCCCACCCCCGTTGTTATCTCCGGCGTACCGTTCCCGTCCAGATCGAGCGTGAGCGAAATATCCGTTTCCCTTGTCCTGCGGTCGATCGAAGCCTTTCTCATCGTTCTTCCTCCATGCGGATGGCGACCGCGTTCGCGTGCGCATCCAACTCTTCGCTCCTCGCGAGACGGACGATGTCCGCGCCGTCGGCAAAGAGCGCCTCCTTTGTATAGGAGATGACGCTCATCTTGCGCGTGAAGGTGTCCTCGTTGAGCACCTGGAAAAACTTGGCGCTGCCCGACGTGGGCAGGATGTGGTTGGGTCCCGCAAAATAATCGCCGACGGGTTCGGGCGTGTAGTGCCCGAGGAACACCGCGCCCGCGTGGCGGATGGAGGGAAGCAGCGCCTCGGGCTGCTCGGTGCAGATCTCGAGGTGCTCGGGCGCGACGGCGTTGGCGAGCTCGCACGCCTCGGCAAGATCGCGGACGACGATGATGCCGCCGCTTTGCTCCACGGACTGCCTGACGATCTCTCTGCGCGGCAGAAGTTCGAGCTGACGCTCCACTTCCTCCTTGACCGCACAAGCGAGCGCTTCGGAGGGCGTGACGAGGATGGCGCGCGCCAGAACGTCGTGCTCCGCCTGGGAAAGGATGTCCGCCGCCACATAACGGGGCGTCGCGCTCCCGTCGGCGATGATGAGGATCTCGCTGGGACCCGCAAGCATATCGATGCCCACTTCGCCGTACACTTCCTTCTTTGCGAGCGTGACGTAGATATTGCCCGGACCTGCGATGACGTCCACCTTCCCGACCGACTGCGTGCCGTAGGCGAGCGCCGCGATCGCCTGCGCCCCGCCCATCTTGTACACTTCGGAGACGCCGCACTCCTTGGCGGCGACGAGGGTGAGCGGCGCAACGACGCCGTTCTTGGCGGGCGTCGCGAGGACGATGCGCTCCACGCCCGCCGCCTTGGCGGGCAGCACGCCCATCAGGACGGAGGAGGAGAGCGGCGCGGTGCCGCCGGGCGCATAGATGCCCGCGGCGCCTACGGGACGGACGACGTAGCCCGTCGTCCTGCCGCCGTGCGTCTCCACGGTATCCTTTCTCCCCGCGCGGCTGTGATAGCGGTAAATGTTTTCGATCGCCTTTTTCAGGCTCGCGAGGAGCTCCGCGGGAACGGCGCGGTACGCCGCCGCAAACTCCTCTTCCGAGACGCGGAAATTGTCCTTTGTCAGGTCGGTGCCGTCAAACTTTTTTTCGCAGTCGAACACCGCCGCATCGCCGCGGGCGCGCACGTCCGCCAAAATCTCTTTGACCGCCGCAAGCTCTTTTTCCCGCGCGGCAAACGCGCGTTCCAGAAGCTCCGAGCAGGTATTTTTGTCGTAGATCTTCATAGCGACTCCTTGATCCTTTGGATGAGCGGCAGCATTTCCGCCGCCTTTGTCTTGAGGCTCACCTTGTTGGCGACGAGCCGCGCGGTGATGCCCGTGAATACGTCTTCCAGCACGACGAGCCCGTTCGCCTTCAGCGTGGAGCCCGTCTGTACGACGTCGAGGATGACGTCCGCCAGCCCCGTGACGGGCGCGAGTTCGATGGAACCGTGCAGGGGGATGATCTCGATCTCCTCGCGGTCGGCGAATACCCGCCGCGCCGTGTTCACATATTTGGTCGCGACGCGCAGATGAGGATTGGTGAGGACGTCCCGCCGTTCGGGATAGCCCGCGATGCACAGGCGGCATTCCCCCATCTTCAGATCGAGCATCTCATACAGATCGCGCCCCTCTTCGATGAGGGTGTCCTTGCCGACGATCCCCAGGTCCGCGACGCCCGACTCGACATAGACGGGAACGTCCGCAGGCTTGACGAGGAAAAAGCGGTACCGTTTATCGGCGCTCTCCAGGACAAGTTTGCGCGTATCCTCCGAAAGGACGGCGGTATCGACGCCCGCCGCCGCAAGGAGCGTCCCCGCCTTTTCGGCGAGACGTCCCTTGGAAAGAGCAAAAGCGATCATATCCTGCGCACCCCCTCTGCCGAGACCAGATATTTTTCCCTTGCGGAAAGGGCTGCAAGCGCCCCTTCGCCGTATTCCGCGGCGAGCACCGTCCGCTTCCCTTCGGCGATGAGCCGTTTGCACAGGGCGTCCGCCTGTCCCTCGCACCCCGCCTCACACGCGACGGCGGCGTCCGCCGTCTCCTCCTCCGGAAGCCTGCCTTGCCGCTCCAGCGCGACGAGGACGCGCTTCAGGCCGATCGCGAACCCGACGGCGGGGATGTGCCTGCCGAAGTCGTCGGCGAGCCCGTCGTAGCGGCCGCCGCTCAGAACGGGCGCGCCCACTTCGCGCACCAGCCCCGAAAAGACGATGCCCGAGTAATAGGAGAGGCTCTTCCCCGCGCCGAGATCGAAGCAGATGTCCTGTTCGTATCCCATTTCCGTGAGGATGCGATACACCTCCCGCAGGTGGGCGACGGCGGCGCGCGCCCGCACGTTTGCCGTGAGCGCTTCGGCGCGGTCAAAGACCTCCGCCCCGCCGAACAGGGTGGGCAGCGCCCGCACCGCGGCGAGGGTATGCCCGTCCGCGCCCGCCTCGCGCAAAACGCGCTCGGCATTGAACGCGTCCTTGGCGTTGATGCAGGCGCGCACTTCCTCCGCCTGCGCGTCCGTGAGCCCGCCGCCCTCGAGGATGCCCTTCATGTAGCCGACGTGACCGATGTCCACGATGCCGTGTTCCAGCCCCGCCTCGCGCATACAGTCTGCGGCGAAGGCGATGGTCTGCGCATCGGAAAACGCGCCCTCTTCCCCGAAGCGCTCCACGCCCGCCTGAATGATCTCGCGGCTCTTGACGCCGCCCGCGTTCTGCGCGTCCCACTTGTCGAGGAAGTAGGAGAGGCGCACCGGCTGCGCGGGCAGCTTGGTCGCGGCGATGCGGCAGATGGAGAGCGTCGCATCGGGGCGCAGGACAAGGAGCTTTCCGTCCTGATCGGTGAATTTGAACATCCGCTCCTGCGGCAGCGCATTGCGGATATTGGAATAGGTATCGTAATATTCGACGGCGGCGGAGACGACGGGCTCGTAGCCGCGCGCGTCGAAGGCGCGCGTGAGCCGCCCGCGCACCTCTTGCAGCGCGCGGCATTCCCGCGGCAGGATGTCCTGCACGCCCGTCGGAAGTTTCCTGTAGGTCATAGTCTGCCTCATTGTATCGCTTCGTTGCCTTCTATTATACCATCATCGGCACGGGAAAGTCAACATCTGTACGCACGTTGTGGAAATCAGACGGCGATAGGTTTTTCAAATTTGAGTTATCGAAAAAAGAAAAGGAGCGCCGCGGCGCCCCTTTCCTGCTCCTTACAGCAGTTCTTCCTTGAATTTCCCCATGATCCTGTTCTCGATGCGCGAGATCTGCACCTGCGAGACGCCGATGCGCCGCGCGACCTCGCTCTGCGTGAGATCGCGGAAATACCGCAGGAATACGATCTTTTTTTCGCGTTCGGGAAGTTTTTCGATCGCCTCTTTCAGGACCATGCGCTCGATCATGTCGTCGGGACCGTCCGCGGAGGGCAGCCGCTCGGCAAGCGTCGTTCCCTTCTCGTCCTTATAGTCCCCCTGCTCGTAGATGGAGACGGGCATCCGCGCCGATCCCAGCGTAAAGACCACCTCGCTCTCCTCCATGTGAAAGACTTCCGCAAGCTCTTTGACGGCGGGCGGTTCGCCCCGCTCCGCCGTGCAGCGCTCGATGTAGGCGTTCATGTCGCGCGCCGCCTTTTTCATCAGCCGCGAGACCTTGACGCTGCCGTCGTCGCGCAGAAAACGTTTGATCTCCCCCGCGATCATGGGGACGGCATACGTCGAAAAACGCACGCCGAAGCGCTCGTCAAAGCCTGCGATCGCCTTCAAAAATCCCATGCAGGCGAGTTGATAGAGATCGTCGTATTCCGCGCCCTTGCCCAGATACCGCCGCAGGATGCTCTTCAGAAGCGAGGTATTGTGCGAGAGCAGCTCCTCCTTGGCGGCGTTGTCCCCCGTCTTGGCGCGGCGGATGAGCGCGAGCGTCGTCTGTTCATCGAGCATCTTCCGTCGCCCTTGCGCCGAATTGTTTGCTCATGGTCACAATGGTCCCTTTCCCCGCCTCGGACGAGACGGAAAACGCCGTCATGAACGTCTGCATGATGGTAAACCCCATTCCCGAGCGCTCCTCCTCCGGAAGCGACGTGTAGAAGGGAGTGAGCGCCTGCTCGAGGTCGTCGATCCCCCGCCCGTCGTCGGAGATCCTGATATGTAGGACGTCGCCGTCCAGCTTGCAGCAAAGCGTGATCCAGCCCTCGCAGCCGCGGTAGCCGTGTACGATACAGTTGGTGACCGCCTCCGAAACGGCGGTCTTGACGTCGGAAAGCTCGTCGAGCGTCGGATTGAGGGGCAGCGCAAACGCCGCAACGACGTTGCGGGCAAAGACCTCGTTCTCCGAGCGCGATAAAAATTTCAATTGCATTTCGTTCATGGCGTCCCTTCTATACCCTGGGGATGAGCGCATAGATGCCGCTCAGCGATAAGATCTTGTCGGCGTCGGGATTGGGGTCTTCGATGACCATCTCCATGCCGTACGTTTTGAGCCGCTTATACCGCCCCATCAAAAACCCGATGCCCGTGGAATCCATGAAGCGGACGCCCGCGAGGTTGAAAACGGCGATGCGGCAGCCCGTTCCCCCGTCGATGAGCGCGTCCGCCTCCTCCCGCGTGCGGGAGACCGAGCATTCGTCCAGCTCGCCCGCAAGATAAATGTATAAACTTTCCCCCCTGCGCACAGCCTGCATCTTCATGCGCGGACCTCCCGTCGTGTGATCGGCTCTATTATAACGGAGGGAGAAGCGCCTTTTCTGTCGGAAACGGGCGCCTCCGCACGCAATTTGCCGAAAATGCCCGCGCGCAAAAAAATTCGCGCTTTGAAAAAAAAGTTACGAAAATCAGAAAAAAACACTTGACTTTTACCGTCGTTTGTAATAAGATAATCAAGCATTGCGATTGCGGCACCCGAAAGCGGGCCTTTAGCTCAGTGGTCAGAGCTGTCGGCTCATAACCGATTGGTCCGCGGTTCGAATCCGTGAAGGCCCACCATACGCCAAACCACGGACGCTGCGATCGAAAATGTCCCCTATGGCCCAATAGCTCAGTTGGTTAGAGCGCCAGCCTGTCACGCTGGAGGTCGACGGTTCGAGCCCGTTTTGGGTCGCCACATTCAAGTTTAGCCTCATTCCGAGGAATGAGGCTTATGTATGCCTTGGTAGCTCAGATGGTAGAGCAACGGACTGAAAATCCGTCTGTCGGTGGTTCGATTCCGCCCCAAGGCACCACCCTTGCCGGTGTAGCTCAATCGGCAGAGCAGCTGATTTGTAATCAGCCGGTTGCTGGTTCAATTCCGGTCACCGGCTCCATCGGCAAATATTTACAATTTGATATATGGGAAGATTCCAGAGCGGCCAAATGGATCAGACTGTAAATCTGACGTCTTCGACTTCGGTGGTTCAAATCCACCTCTTCCCACCAGAAAAACGGTCAAAAATTACGGTTTTTGACCGTTTTTCTTGCTCTTTTCGCCCGTTTTTGCTCTCCTCTCCCCTCTTTCCCCATCCTTTCCCCAAGTCTGTTCCATTGCATCAAGGCGTTCCCACATAAATGCTATATCCGTACACAAAGCACATCGCGGCCAAAAGACAGATCTTCAAAAGCGGCTTCCATAGCTTTTTCATCTTTTCGCCTTTCCTCTTAAAATCGTTTGACTTTTTTCTTTGCTTGCCTTATACTGTTTTCAAAGAGTTGCATTAACCTTGATTTATCAAGACACAAAGCCGTAAGGGCGATATTGCAACTCTTTTTTTGTTACTCTTTTTTATCGTCGCCCTTATTCTTAACGTTGTTTTTCTCATAACGCTGCTGCAAATCTTCGGACATAGTTAAATTCTTGTTGTGCGGCGCAAACATTCGCTTCGGCTGCTTATGCGGACGTTTTAAGTACATAGGTGAGTTATCGGCAGAGGCGGAGCAGAACGTTTCTTCTGCGCCGTCATACGCGCATAGTTCGCCGCGATTGCCTTTTTCTGCGCTTCCGACTTGCAGCGGAATTTCGGTTGTTTTTCTTCCGCACCATAGCTTACCTCTTGACTGTCGCCTGACATTTCATAACCTCACTTTTTTATCATGCCGAGCGGAGCACAATGTTCTGCCAAGGGTGTTCACAAAAAAAACGCTGCGCGCCCGAGGCATTGCCTCGGGCGCGCAGCGTACGGCGGCGGCTATGCGCCGCGTTCTTCCAACATACTCTTGACCTTCATGAGCCGCGTGAGCCCCGCGCGCTCATTTTCTTCAAGTTTTTGCGAAATATAACGGATGGTCTCCTCGATATCTGGGATCATGATATATTCCAGCGCATTGACGCGGCGCTTGCTCTTTTCGATCTCGTCGGCAAGCATCGCCGTCGCCTTCTCCATCTCGGCAAGGCGTAAAAGACGCGAAACGAGCCTGCCTGCCGCCGCAACGGCGAGATCCGCCTCGCTCGTGACGCGGGCAAAAGAATACGGGTACTCTTCCCCCTGCGTCTCTTTGAGATGCAGTTTGGGGATCTCGAGATTGAGGATATTCGCCGTGGCGCACTCCAATTCGAGCGAAACGGAGGGCATGGAAAAGGCGAGCGCGATCTCCTTTTTGGACATCGAACCCGAAGCGAGCGAGAATTGCCGCAAAACGTCCACGACTTCCGCCTCCACTTCGTCGTGCAGGCGCTTGGTCTCCCGTACGATCACGGCAAACCTGCGCACCATCTCGTCCGTCTTGTCTTTTAACAGTTTGTGTCCCCTCTGCGCCGTTTTGAGCCGTGCCTTGAGTTTTTTCAGCTCCATGCGCGTGGGGTTTACGTTGATCCGCGCCAAAACCTGCTCCTTATTGTTTCTCGTAGTACTTATCGAGATACGCTTCCTTGATGCGCTTGAGCTCGGAACGGGGCAGGATGCGCAGCAGCTCCCAACCGAGATCGAGCGTCTCCTCGATGGTACGGTTGCAGGAAAATCCCTGCGAGACGTACCGCTTTTCAAATTCTTCGGCGAACTTCGCGTACAGTTTATCCGTCTCCGTGAGCGCCGCTTCGCCGAGGATGGCGGAGAGTTCCTTCGCCTCCTTGCCGCGCGCATACGCCGAGAAGAGCTGGTTCATCGTATCGGCATGATCTTCACGCGTCTTGCCTGCCCCGATGCCCTTGTCCTTCAGACGGGAGAGGGAGGGAAGCACGTCGACGGGCGGCAGAACGCCCTTCTGATACAGTTCGCGCGAGAGGATGATCTGCCCTTCCGTGATGTAGCCCGTCAGGTCGGGGATGGGATGGGTCTTGTCGTCCTCGGGCATGGTGAGGATAGGGATCTGCGTGATGGAGCCCTTCTTCCCCCTGATCCTGCCCGCGCGCTCATACATGGCGGCGAGGTCGGTATAGAGGTAACCGGGATACCCGCGGCGGCCCGGAACTTCCTTGCGCGCCGCCGAGACTTCGCGCAGCGCCTCGCAGTAATTGGTGATGTCCGTGATGATGACGAGGACGTGCATCCCCAGATCGTACGCGAGATACTCCGCCGCCGTGAGCGCCATTTTGGGCGTGGCGATACGTTCGATGGCGGGATCGTTCGCAAGGTTGGTAAAGAGCACGGTGCGCGTGATGGCGCCCGTCTCGCGGAAGTCGCGGATGAAGTAGTCCGCCTCCTCATAGGTGATGCCGACCGCCGCAAAGACGACGGCGAACTTTTCGTCGCTGCCGAGAACGCGCGCCTGGCGGGCGATCTGCGCCGCAAGTTCGGCGTGCGGAAGACCGCTCATACTGAATACGGGAAGCTTCTGCCCGCGCACGAGGGTATTCAGCCCGTCGATCGCGGAGACGCCCGTCTGGATGAACTCGTTGGGATAGTCGCGCGCAGCGGGGTTGATGGGCTCGCCGTTGACGTCCATACGTTTTTCGGCGATGAGGGGCGCGCCGCCGTCGCGCGGGTTGCCCATGCCGTCGAACACCCGCCCGAGCATATCCTCCGAGACGGCGAGTTCCATGCTTCGCCCCAAAAACCTGGCGCGGCTCGACGAGATCTGCAGCCCCTGCGAATTTTCAAAGAGCTGGACGAGCGCCCTGTCGCGGTCCACTTCCAGCACCCTGCCGCGGCGCCTGCCGCCGTCCGCCTGCACGATCTCGACCAATTCGTTGTATTTGACGCCCTCGACGCCCTCGACGAGCATCAGAGGCCCGACGACCTCTTTGATGGTCTTGTATTCCTTAAACACCCTCTTCTCCTCCCTCGAGCGCGCGGATCTCCTGTTTAAGTTCCGCAAAGATCATGTCGAACGAGGAGAGTTCGCCCTCCTCGATGTACTTTGCTCTGCCGATCTTCTCGCGCACGGGAAGCGCGGAAAGCCTTTCAAAGGGCGCGCCCGCAGCGAGCGCCTCCAGCCCGAGGCGGTGATATTCGCGGATGAGACGGAGCATCCTGCACTGCTTTCCGATGGAGGAATAGGTATCCGTCTCGTGGAAGGCGTTCTGATGCAGGAAGTCCTCGCGGATGGACTTTGCCGTCTCCAGAGTGAGCCTGTCCTGTCCCGAGAGCGCGTCCGCACCGACGAGGCGCACGATCTCGTTGAGTTCGGACTCCTCCTGCAAAATGCGGACGGCAAAGGCGCGCAGCTCCTTGAAATCGGGCGCGGCGTGTTCCACATACCAGCCCGAGAGTCTGTCCGCGTACAGCGAGTAGCTCACGAGCCAGTCGATCGCGGGGAAATGGCGGCGGTAGGCAAGGTTTGCGGAGAGCCCCCAGAACACCTTGACGATGCGCAGCGTTGCCTGTGCGACGGGTTCCGAGAGGTCGCCGCCCGCGGGCGAGACGGCGCCGATCGCCGTGATGGAGCCGACGCGCTCCTCCGTTCCCAGCGTCCTGACGACGCCCGCGCGCTCGTAGAACTCCGCGAGACGGCTGGAAAGATAGGCGGGATACCCCTCTTCGCCCGGCATCTCTTCGAGGCGTCCGCTCATTTCGCGCAGCGCCTCCGCCCAGCGGGAGGTGGAATCTGCCATGATGGCGACGTTGAGCCCCATGTCGCGGAAGTACTCCGCAATGGTGATGCCCGTATAGATGGAAGCCTCACGGGCGGCGACGGGCATATCCGACGTATTGGCGATGAGCACCGTACGCTGCATGAGCGGCTCGCCCGTCTTGGGATCTTTAAGAGCGGGGAATTCGTTGAGAACGTCCGTCATCTCGTTGCCGCGTTCGCCGCAGCCGATGTAGACGATGATATCGGCGTCCGCCCACTTCGCGAGCTGATGCTGGACGACCGTCTTTCCGCTCCCGAAGGGACCGGGGACCGCCGCAACGCCGCCGCGCGCGATGGGAAAGAGCGTATCGATGACGCGCTGTCCCGTGATCATGGGCATATCGGGTGACATTTTCTCGCGGTAGGGTCTTCCGCGGCGCACGGGCCAGCGGGTGAGCATGGACACCTCCTTCTCCCCCGCGGCGGTCATGATCTTGGCGACCGTCTCCGTGATGGTGAATTCGCCCTGCGCGATCGAGGTGACGGTGCCGTCCATGCCCTGCGGGACCATGATCTTATGGTCGACGATGGAAGTTTCGCGGACGTGACCGAGAAAATCACCCGCGCGCACCTTGTCCCCGACCTTGACGAGCGGGATGAACTCCCACTTCTTTTCCCTGTCGAGGTGGGAGACGGAGACGCCGCGCGTGATCCTGTCGCCGTACAGTTCGGCGATGCGCGTCAGGGGGCGCTGGATACCGTCGAAGATGCCGCCGATGAGCCCAGGCGCAAGTTCCACCGAAAGGGGCGCGCCCGTACTCACGACGGCTTCGCCGGGACCCAAGCCGCTCGTCTCCTCATAGACCTGCACGGACGCCCTGTCGCCGCGCAGTTCGATGACCTCGCCGATGAGTTTTTTGTCGCTCACCTCGACGACGTCGTACATTCTGCAGTCCGCCATGTTCTCCGCCACGATGAGCGGGCCGGACACTTTTACGATGTTACCTTGCATTGTCCTCTCCGTCCGGACGATCTCCGGCTCCCTGTTCCCCGCGGAACAAAATATCCATACCGAGCGCTCGCTCCGACTGCCGTCTCAAAAGCTCCGCGCCGTAACCGTTCCCGCCGTTTACCGAAGGGATGGGAACGACGATGGGATACGCCTGCGACGCATACCTGCCGATCTCCTCTTCGAGCTGCGCCGCGAGCACGTCTGTCACAAAAATGACGCGGTAGCGTTCCGCGATCTCCTTCAGGATGCGCGCCGCCGCGGGCGCGTCCTCCGCCGTGAAGGCGTCCATGCCCACCGACTGAAAGACGAGCACGCCGTCCCCTTCGCCGATGACCGCCATTTTTCCGTTCATAACATTTCCCTCATCCGCGCGCGCAGCACCGCCCTGTCCGCGCCGTTCGCAAGGCAGGACAAGATGATGCGCACGTTGCCGATCTCCGCGAGCCGCTCGAAACAGTATCTGAGGAAGGGACGCATCCCTTCGTCGCTGTAGCGTTCCCTTTTGAGCACGGAAAGGGCTGCGCCGTCCGCCGCCCGCTCCAGGGAGAGCAGCGCCCTGCCCGCCGTGAAGTCCTCGAGCGCGCAGGCGATAAGTTCCCTGCGGGGAGAACGGCGGAAGATCTCGCGGATGGTGTCCGCGCCCTCCTGCGCAAGCGCTTTGAGCTCCCTTTTCGTGAGCGTGCCGCCGGGGACCTCCATCTCCGCCGCAATGCGCGCATTGCGCGCGCGCAGCGCGATGCCGATGTTGGCGGCGTCCGCCCGCAGCGCGGCGATCTCTTTGAGGCTGCGCTCCTTTTTTGCCGTCTCCGCCTCCTCCGCATACTGCGCGCGGGCAAACAGCGTGCCGACGCGCCTGCCCGTCGCGGTGCCGCCGACGAACATCGCGTCCGCTTCGGCGAGCGCCTTGGCAAGCTGCGGGGAAAACGGCTTGTAATCGTCCGCAAAGATCTTCTCTTCGAGCAGGGCAAGGGGATAGACCCCCTCCGTCCCCGCCATCGTCTTTGCGTCGCGCTTCAGATATTTGGCGCGCATGACCGCCTCCGCGTTGGCAAAGTCCCAACGCGCGAGCAGAAAGCGCGCGACGCGCCTGTCCGGCGCGGCGTCGCGCACGAACGCGGCAAAGGAACGCTCCTCCGCTGCGATGAGCGTCTCCGGATCGGAAGAGGCGGCGCCCTCGCCAAAGCCCGCTTCCTGCAGGATCTTGACGGCGTCCTCTGCCGAGGAACAGTCCGCCATCCTGTTCAATCGTTCCGCACCGGGCAGCCGCACCGAAAGCGCCGCCGCCCTTGCGTTTGCAAAAATACTGTTCGGCATATCAGATCTCTGCGGGGAACGCGGCGGCGATCTCCCGCTCGTGTTCCGCCCGCCCTTCTTCGAGCAGCGCGCCAAAAGAAAGGTCCTGCTCGCAGCGCGCGTTGACAAGGCGCAGCCCGCCCGAAAACTCCCCCGTCTTGCCCGCAAAGCGCAGCTTTTTCGCGGAGAATACGGCGAGCGAGACAAGTTCCTTCTCTCCGACGGGCGCGCCCGCGGCGAGGACGACCTCGTCCCCCTCCTCGGCATACGCCCCGAGCAATTGCCCGAGGACGGCGAGATATTCCTCCTTCGGAAGGGCGCACGCGATCGCTTCGGCGCGGGCAAAGACCGCGTCGATCACGCCGCGCTTTGCGGCGAGCATCCGCTTGCCGCAGTCGAGCTGCGCGCCCGTCTCCCTGCGCGCGATGCGCTCCGCCGCCTCTTTTTCCAGTGCGGCGGCGCCCTCTTCGAGGAGCGTCCGCGCACGCGCGGCGGCTTCCTCCTTCATGGCGTCCGCACGCGCGGCGGCTTCCTGTTTCGCCTGCGCCGCACGCGCCTCCGCGTCGGAGATGATGCGTCCGACGATCGCCTCTTTTCCCTCCATGGCTGCTCCTTAAATGGAAAGCGTGAAGAGAAGGGAGACGACGAGACCGAAGATGGCGTACGTCTCGACCATCGCGGGGAACATGATGAGTTTCCCCGAGAGCTTTTCGTCCTTTGCGACGGCATAGATACAGCTCACCGACGTCTTGCCCTGATAGATCGCGGAGATAAAGCCCGCGATCGCGAGCGGCATTGCCGCCGCAAAGACCATCCAGCCTTCCGCGACGGACGTCACGCCCGACGCCGCGCCCTGACCGACCAGCGCCATGACGAAGCCGTAAATGCCCTGCGTCGCGGGAAGGAGCACGAGGACCATGACCTTGCTGAACTTCTTGGCGTCCTCCGAGAGCACGCCCGCCGCGGCGGAGCCCGTCTTGAACAAGCCGATCGCCGAACCCACGCCGCACAGCGCCGCGCAGAGCGCAAGACCGATGTAGGCGATTACCTTACCATCCATAACTTACAAAAACCTCCAGATGATTTATTCCGTAAAACTGATATATTCCACGCGCGAGCCGAGAGGCGTGAAGAGCGTCCCTTCGCCCGTGTAGAACTTGGAGAAGAACTCGATATATTGCAGGCGGCAGTCGTGGATGTACGCGCCGAGCACCCCCATCGCAAGGTTGAAGGCGTTGCCGATGAAGATGACGACGGGTCCGAACACATAGCCGACCGTCCCCGCATGGATGAGATCGACGCCGATCGCGTTGAACTGCTGCGCGATGATCATGCCTGAGAGCATGAGTCCGAACAGACGGGCGTAACTCAAAACATCCGACAAGAGGTTGATGATGCCGTACACCGCGCCAAAACCCTTGGTGAACTTGCCGAGGAGTTTTTCCTTCCTGCCCGCGGTGAGCGCCGCGCCCGCAAGCCCCACGCCGAGCATGATGACGCCGGGCAGGGTCATTGCGTCGAAAAAGGCGACGACGTTCGCGGGAACGGGGATCTCGAAGTATCCCGTGATGAAGTTGAACACCGCAAAGAACAGCCCGATATCAAAGAGCACCCATGTAAAGGAATCGCAGACGGCGTCCAGGATATGCCCCTTCCGGATGCTGTTGGCGGCGTTCAGGGCGTAGCCGACGGTGATCTGCAAGAGCCCCAGGGCGAGGCATCCCAAAAGGATGATGAGAACGTTCGTCCTGCTCCCCGACGAGGGATCGGGCAGGGGCGCGTCGTAGAGCGAAAAACCGAAACAGGAACCGAACAGCGCGCCGACGACGGCGGTCGCCACGCCGCCGTACGTCATGATGACGGCAAGTTTTTTGACGCCGTCGTTCGCCCTGCGCGTCCGCGCGATGATGAGCCCGCCCACAAAGAGCAGGAGCCCGTAGCCGATGTCCGCCATGATCACGCCGAAGAAGATCATAAAGAAGATAAAGACAAATCCGTTGGGATCGAGCTCGCGGTAGTCGGGCGCCGAATACATATTGGTGACGAACTCCGCCGCCTTGGCGGGTCCCCTGTTCTTCATGAGCGTGGGAGGCGTGTCCTCCTCGGACGGCGCAAAAAATTGCAGGACGTATGCCTCCGTTACGGACGAGACCGCCCCGCGCACCTTCTCGCGGCTGTCCTCGGGAAGGTAGCCGTGCAGCGTGAACGTCGCCTGCGTTTCAAAGAAGCGCTCCGCCGCCTCCGCCTTTTCCAGTTCGGTCGAGAGATAGTCGGCATACACCTTCACGTCTTTGAGAAGGGGCAGATCGCGCCTTGCGAGCGCGGCGATCTCCTCCTCTTTTTGCAAAAGTTCCCCGATCTCCCCATCCAGCCGCGCCGTCTCCTCCGCGGCGGTCGCATCGAGCGCGAGCGTACAGCGCACAAAGGAGAACTCGGCAAGCAGCGCCGCCGTCTCCTCCGCGGCGTCCGCATGGCAGAACACCGCCACGGGGCGCTGTTTTGCCCCTTCATAGACGGTATACGCGGCGAGCGCCGCCCCGTCGAGCCGCTCCGTGAGCGAGGGCAGCGTCCCCTCGTCGACCAGACCGAAAAAGCAGCGCGTGTTCCTGGTATCGGCAAACGCCGAGAATGCATCCCCCACCGCAAGATAGGGCGCGTACTGCGCCTTGCGCGCCGTGAGTACCCCGCGCGCCGCGCGCAGCTCGGCGATCCGGGCGGCGTACTCCTCCGCCCGTCCGACGGCGGCGGAGAGTTCCTCTTCGCGTTCGGATACGGACAAAAATTCCTCGTAAGAGAGCGCGATCCCCCCGAGCGCCGCTTTGAGCGCCCTGTCCTTTTGGGGGACGGCGTCCGCCTGCGCCGTCAAAAGCTCGACGCACCGCTGCGCCCTGCGAAGGCGCTGCGCGATGTCCTCCGCGCGCGCCCGCACCGACGGAGAGGCGTCGTCCGGCACGGGCTCTTCCGAGAGCATGAGGTCGACGTCCCGCGTCCGCTGCAGGGCGGCAAGGATCGCCTCCCGCTCGGAGAGGAGCGCCGTGAGCTCAAATTTTGACATGGGGACGATCATCTTTCAAACACCTTTTCGAAAAGATCCCGCGCCCATGCTTCGACGCTGTCCCCGCAGGCGTTTGCAAAACGCTGCGCGCGCGCCTCCCCCTCCGCAAGGATGGCTTGGCAGCGCGCTTCCGCCTGCGCGTCCGCCGCCGCGAGACGCTCTCTCTTGTGCGCCGCGAGACGCGTCTCCGCTTCGGAGACGGCACGTTCGGCGGCAGCTTCTCCCTCCGAAAGGATACGCCGCGCCTCCCGCTCGCCCTCGCGGACGATCTCATCCGCCTTCGCTTCCGCTTCCAGAATGGTGCCGATCACTTCGTTCATCGCATTTCTCCCGCCGCCCCGTGCGGCGCCGCGCGGTCAGACCGCGCCCCGTTTCGTGCGGCAGACGAAGATCTGCCGCGTATGATATGTGTATTATAACAAATGTTGTCCTTACAGTCAAGTATTTTGCAAAAACTGCGAAATATTCACAAACCGGCTCGCCGTCCCCGAAAAAATACATCAATATGATTGACGCGCGGCGCGATCGCGGTTATAATGACAGCAAAAACGGACGAGGTGAACGCAATGCAGCTCTTACGGCAGGTCACGACGACGAAAAACACGCCCTTTGCGGAGGGCGTCCGCCCCATCGGGAGCGGCGCGGCAAGCGAACTTACGGAGCGCGCGCCCGCGCGCGAGGTCATATGGCAGGGCTTCGGCGCGTGCCTGAACGAGGCGTGCATCGCCGCGCTCGACACCCTTCCGTCCGCGGACGCGGCGCGCATCCTCGACGAACTCTTCTCCCCCGCCGAAATGGGGCTGGACTTCTGCCGCCTGCCCGTTGGCGCGAACGACTATGCGCTCGGCTGGTATTCCTACGATGAGACGGACGGAGACTATGCGCTCTCGCATTTTTCCGTCGGGCACGACAGGCGGTATGTCCTGCGCTTCGCCAAAGAGGCGCTTGCCCGCAATCCGAAGATGCGCTTTTTCGCCTCGCCGTGGAGCCCTCCCGCCTGGATGAAGCAGTCCGGACGCTACAACGGCGGGCATATCCGCATGGAAAAGGAAGTCCTCTCCGCCTATGCGCGCTATCTCATCGCCTATCTGAAGGCCTATGAGAAAGAGGGCGTACATATCTCCGTTTTGACGCCGCAGAACGAGTGGGCTTCGGACAACAACTACCCCACCTGCCTTTGGACGGGCGATGAGATGCGCGTCTTTATCGCGGACTACCTGGGCCCCGCGCTCCGCAACAGCGGGCTTTCGTGCGAACTGTGGCTGGGCACGATCAACGGCACGGGGACGCTGGGCGGGGTCGGTACGCGCTACAACGAGTACACGCAGACGGTACTGGACGACGAAGCGGCGCGCTCCTATATCACGGGCGTCGCCTATCAGTGGGAAGGAAAGAACGCCTTGCGCCCGAGCGTGGAGAGCTATCCCGAACTCTCCTATTTGCAGAGCGAGAACGAATGCGGGGACGGCAGCAACAGCTGGGAATACGCCAACTATGTCTTTGAACTGATGCGCCACTACATCACGGGCGGCGTCTGCGGCTATTGTTACTGGAACCCCGTCCTGCCCGCGGGCGGCGTGAGCACATGGGGCTGGAAGCAAAACAGCATGATCACGACGGCAAACGGAAGCGCGCACAGGGAATTTGAGTACTATATCTTCCGCCATGCCGCGGGGTTTGTCCGCAGCGGCGCGCGCGTCCTCTCGCTTGCGGGGCGCATGAGCGGCAATGCCTTCGGATTTGCTGCCGAAGGAGGCGAACGCGTCCTCGTCGTGCAAAACCCCTTCCCCTATGAAAAGACGGTGTCCTTTGCCGGCGCAAAAGCCTGCCTTGCGCCGCAGTCCGTCACGACGCTCGTCTTCGGAGTCTCCTCTTGATCGCCCTGATCCTCGGCGGCGCGTTCGCGCTCCTTTCGCTCGTGACGTTCTGCCTGTACGCGCACGACAAGCGCGCCGCGCAAAAAGGAGCGTGGCGCACACCCGAAAAAACGCTTCTCGCGTGCTCTTTTTTCGGCGGCGCAATGGGCGGGACGCTTGCGATGCTCTTCCTGCGGCACAAGACGAGGCACGTCTCCTTTGTCCTCGTCAACGCCGTCGGGCTGTGCTGGCAGATCGCCGCCCTCGTCGCGGCGATCGTGTTATGACGCGCGGCGGGCGCTTTTTGAAAAGCGCCCGCCGCGACATCCCGGACGGCATGAAAAAAGCGCTCGGCGAGCGCTTTTTTTCGTTACTCGGTTTTATCCTCATCCCCTTCCGAAGCGGGCGTCTCGGCAGGTTTATCCTCCTCGGATGCGCTCTTTGCGACCGACTGCGCGCGCGGCGCCTGCTCTCTGCCGCTTCCCGCTGGAGAAGCGAACAGCGCCATGATGAGTCCCGCGGCGTACACGCCGATCTTGGCGAGCATGACAAAAAAGTTGATCCAGCTGATCGCCATGCCCATATTGGCGCCGAGCGAGGCGATCCCGCTCAAAATGGAGATGAGCGCCTCGATCGCCGTAAAGATCAGCGTGATGACAAAGATCAGCTTCGCCGTCTTATGCAGTTCTTTATCATTGGTCTTAACGATGGCATAACCGCCCGCGATGACATATGCGATGATGCTGACGTACCCGCACAGCCAAAGGAGCGCTTTTTTCCAATTTTTCGTCCAAAGTTCCTTCATTATCGTGCCTCCTTTTGATATCCATTATTATATGGCATCCGAAAGGCATTGTCAACCCTTCCAGAAAATTTTTCACGAAGAGCACAAAAAAAACGCCCTTCCGCTCCGTATCCCCCGCCCGGACCGCCCCTTCCCGACAAAAAAAACGGTTTGAGCTTCCCCAACTGATTCAAGGTCCGCCTTGCTGCGACATCGGGTTTCACGGATAAAACTGCTGCCTTCCAAACCGGGCAGAAGGGCTGCGGATCGTGTGCTTCCCAATGCGAGAGCGAAGGAGTTTGCTAAAACGTAAATGACCGCACTCCACGGCATGAAAAAAGGACGCAAAATGCGCCCTTTCCTCGGCTTGGTGGAGATAACGAGATTCGAACTCGTGGCCTGTACGTTGCGAACGTACCGCTCTACCAACTGAGCCATATCCCCA
>CALVUC010000026.1 GCA_944363395.1 uncultured Clostridia bacterium
CAGAAGCGAGCAAGGCGAGGAGGGCGAGGAAAAGCCGAGGGAGTTTACATTGCGTAAATGACCGAGGCTTGCCGCAGCCCGACAATGTATTGCGACGCTTATCCTTGTTCCCGCATTTTGGGCAGCAGAAGCGAGCAAGGCGAGGAGGGCGAGGAAAAGCCGAGGGAGTTTACTTTGCGTAAATGACCGAGGCTTGCCGCAGACCGACAATGCATTGCGACGCTTATCCTGCCCAAAATCAGAGGACGTACTTTTTAAGATCCCTATCCTTCGTGATCTTGGCGAGGTGTTCTTCGACGTACTTGCGGTCCACCTCGACGGTGACGACGGGATAATCGCCGCCGCCCGCGTTGAAGGAGATATCTTCGAGCAGAAATTCCATGACGGTATGCAGTCTGCGCGCGCCGATGTCCTCGCTCGTCAGGTTGATCTCCTCGGAGATCTCGGCGATCGCCTCGATGGCGTCGGGCGTGAATCTGAGGTCGATGTGATCGACCGCCAGCAGCATCGCGTACTGCTGCGTGATGGAATGCTCGGTATTGGTGAGGATATCGACGAAATCCTGCTTTGTAAGACTGGAAAGCTCCACCGAGACGGGGAACCTGCCCTGCAGTTCGGGAATGAGATCCTCCACCCGCGCGACGTGGAATGCGCCCGCGGCGATAAAGAGCATATAGTCCGTTTTGACGGGACCGTACTTGGTCATGACCGTGCTGCCCTCGACGATGGGAAGGATGTCGCGCTGGACGCCCTCGCGCGAGACGTCCGCCCCGCCCGTGTTGCCCTTTGCGGCGATCTTATCGATCTCGTCGATGAAGATGATGCCGTCGTTCTCGGCGCGGCGCAGCGCCTCGTCGGTCACGGCGTCGTTATCGATGAGTTTGTCCGACTCCTCGGCGATGAACAGCTTCATTGCCTCCGAGACGGTGAGCTTGCGCTTCTTTTTCCGCTGCGGCAGCATCTCGCCGAAGATGGAGCCGAGATTGATCGCCGCGCCGCCCGGCACGAGTTCCATGTTCTTGGGCTCATCCTTGACTTCCGTCTCGACGACGAGTTTGTCGAACGTCCCCTTTCTGAGAGAGTCCAGAAGGTTTTGCTCAAACACCTCGCGCGCAGTCTCGCCGCGGTCGTTCTTCTTGACCTCGGCAAGGATCTTGACCATCTTACGCTCCGCCGCGGCGGTCGCCTTGACGGAGACCTCCGCCGTCTTTTCGTCCTTGACGAGACGGACGGCGCACTCCACGAGGTCGCGCACCATGCCCTCCACGTCCTTGCCGACATAGCCGACTTCGGTATATTTGGTCGCTTCGACCTTGATAAAGGGCGCCTTGACGAGTTTTGCGAGGCGGCGGGCGATCTCCGTTTTGCCGACGCCCGTCGGTCCCTTCATGATGATGTTTTTGGGCGTGATCTCTTCCCGCAGCTCCTTGGAGAGCTGCGAGCGGCGATAGCGGTTGCGAAGCGCGATGGCGACGGCCTTTTTCGCCTCCTCCTGCCCGATGATGTGTTTATTGAGTTCCGCTACGATTTGTCTGGGGGACAGATCCATACATAACCTCCTTCCCTATTCACGGATTTTCTCACGCAAAGGCGCGGGAAAATGCCGCGATCCAATAAAACCGACGGCACGGGGGCAAGACCCCGGCAGCGTGCCGCGGCGAACGTCGGGTTTTCCATAAGCTCATGAGATCTCTTTTCTTCCGTCCGAAAAGAGATCTGTGAACGTTTTACACCGTTTCGCAGATGATGTTGTCGTTGGTAAAGACGCAGATCTCCGAGGCGATCTTCAAAGACTTGCGGGCGATCTCTTCGGCGGAAAAATCGGTGTTCTGCGCCAGCGCGCGCGCCGCCGAGAGCGCATAGTTCCCGCCCGAACCGATGGCGCAGATGCCCTCGTCCGGTTCGATGACCTCTCCCGTCCCGGAGAGGATGAGCAGCGTGTCCTTGTCGGCGGTGATCATCATCGCCTCCAGCCGCCTGCCCACCTTATCGCTGCGCCAGAGCTCCGCAAGTTCGACGGCGGAACGCATGAGGTTGCCCGCAAACTTGTTGAGCATCCCTTCAAACCGCTCGGAGAGCGCGAAGGCGTCCGTGACGCTGCCCGCAAAGCCCATGATGACCTTGCCGCCGTAAATGCGGCGCACTTTGTGCGCGGTGTTCTTGAAAATGACGCTCTCGCCCATCGTGACCTGTCCGTCACCGGCGATCGCCGTCACGCCGTCCTTTTTGACGGCGCATATGGTCGTTGCATGAAATTCCATATCTTGTTCTCCTATTCCCCATCGAGCGCGGCGCGGAAGGCTTCGGCCTCGGCAAGCGCGCGCTCGGCAAGCAGCCGTTTCTTTTGCTTTTTGTCACGCACGTCCATGCCGCGCAGGATGCCGTAGTTGGCGTTCATGGGCTGGAAGTGCCTGTTTTCCGCCGCGACATAGCGCGAGAGCGCGCCCATGACGCAGGCATCGGACGGGACGAGCGGCTCTTTTCCCTGCAGTTTGCGCCAAAGATGGATGCCCGCGAGCATCCCGCTCATCGCGCTCTCGACATACCCCTCCACGCCCGTGATCTGCCCCGCGAAAAAGAGCATGGGCGCATCCTTGACGGAAAAATCTGCGTTGAGGACGCGCGGCGCGTCCAGAAAGGTATTGCGGTGCATCACGCCGTACCGCACGAACTCCGCGTTCCTGAGCGCGGGGATGAGGGAAAAGACGCGCTTCTGTTCGCCGAATCTGAGGTTGGTCTGGCAGCCGACAAGCCCCAGGAGCGAGCCTTCGGCGTTCTCCCGCCGCAGTTGCAGGACGGCGTACGGCCGCCTGCCGATCCCGTCCTCCAGCCCGACGGGCTTGAAGGTGCCGAACCGCAGCGCGTCCCTTCCGCGCGACGCCATCACTTCGACGGGCATACACCCTTCAAAGATCTCCCGCTTTTCAAACTCTTTGAGCGTGACCTTCTCCGCGGCGAGCAGTTCTGTGACGAAACGCTCGTACTCCTCCTTGGTCATGGGGCAGTTGACGTAGTCCCCCGTCCCCCTGCCGTAGCGGTCCGCCGTGAACGCCGCCGCAAGGTCGACGCTCTCCGCCGTGACGACGGGCGCGGTCGCATCGTAAAAATGCAGCCCCCCGCCGAACCGCGCTTCGATCGCCGCGTAGAGCGCGCCGTCCGTCAGCGGTCCCGTGGCGACGATCCCCGCCTCGGGCAGCGACGTCTGTTCGCGGCAGACGATGCGGATCTTTGGATGTTGGCGCAATTTATGGGTAACGTATGCGGAAAATTCGTTCCTGTCCACGGCGAGCGCGCCCCCCGCGGGAACGCGCGTATGCGCCGCCGCCTCCATCGTGAGCGATCCCAGCCGCCGCATCTCCTCCTTCAGAAGCCCGCAGGCGTTGCCGAATACGTCGTCGCTCTTCAAAGAGTTGGAGCAGACGAGCTCGCACAATGCGTCGGAAGAATGCGCGGGAGAGCGGCGCGCGGGCTTTTGCTCGATCAGCGCCACTTCGACGCCCCGCTCCGCGAGCGCCCACGCCGCTTCGCTGCCCGCAAGTCCCGCGCCGATGACCTCCGTCACGGCTGTTCGGGCGGCTTTTTGCTGCTCACGCGGTAGCCGCACTCCTTATTGGAACATTTGACGTTGCCGCGCGCCGTCTTGACGAGCGCGCCGCCGCACTTCGGGCATTTCTCGCCCGTCGGCTCGTCCCAGCTCCTGAACTCGCAGGCGGGATACCCCGAGCAGCCGTAATAAAATTTGCCCGTCCTCGTGCGCAGTTTTCTCGTCGGCTTCCCGCAGACGGGACAGACGCCCTCAAACACCGCCTCGCTCTGTTTTTCCCCGTAGGGCAGCGTGGACTTGCACGAAGGATAGTTGGGGCAGGCGAGGAATTTGCCGTATCTGCCGCTCTTGACGACCATCATGGCGCCGCACTTGGGGCAGGGCGTATCGGAGACCTCCGTCTCCCCCTCGCTGACGATGTTGGAGCAGGCGGGATAATTGGAGCAGGCGAGATAGGTGCCGTACTTGCCCGTCTTGCGCACCATCGGCGAGCCGCACTTGGCGCACTTGACGTCGGTCATTTCATCGCCGTCCGTCTTGGCAAAGCGCAGCTGCCGCTCGAAGGGCGGATAGAACGCCGCAATGACGGAGCGCCAGTCCTTGCCGCCGTCCTCGATCTCGTCGAGCTTGGACTCCATGTCCGCCGTGAAGCCGACGTCCATGACGTCCGGGAAATACTTGACGAGCATATCGGTGATGCGGTAGGCGACCTCGGTGGGCTTCATGTACTTGCCTTCCTTCTCCACATACTTGCGCTTGTTGAGCACGGAGATGATGGTCGCATACGTCGAGGGACGCCCGATCCCCTTGTCCTCCATCGCCTTGACGAGGGAGGCGTCGGTATAGCGGACGGGCGGTTTGGTGAACTTCTGCTCGGGCTTTACTCCCTTGCAGTCGAGCGCGTCGCCTTCGGAGACGGGCGGGAGCAGCCCCTTCCCCTCCTCCTCGTCCTGCTTGCTGTCCTGCCAGACGGCGGTATAGCCCGCGAATTTCAGCGCCTTGCCGCTCGCCTTCAGACCGTAATCGCCGTTCGCGATCTCGACCTGCATGGAATCGTAGAGCGCTTCCGCCATCTGCGAGGCGATAAAACGCTCATAGATGAGTTTGTAGACGTTGTAGTGCTTCTTATCGAGCAGCTTTCTGACAGACTCGGGCGTGCGCGAAAGATCGATGGGGCGGATCGCCTCATGCGCGTCCTGCGCTCCCTTCTTGGAGGCGTAGAAATTGGGCTTGGCGGGGAGATACTCCTCGCCGTACGCCGCCTTGATATACTCGTGCGCCGCCGCCTGCGCATCGGAAGAGACGCGCGTCGAGTCGGTACGAATATAGGTGACGAAGGCGACGTGTCCCACGCCGTCGATATCGATGCCCTCGTAGAGATGCTGCGCCATGAGCATGGTCTCGGGCGCGGTCATGCCGAGTTTATTGGAGGCGTCCTGCTGCAGCGTGCTCGTCGTAAAGGGCGCGGGCGCGTGCGACCTCGTGACGCTGCGCTTGACCGCGGAGACGATGTATTCCCCCGCGGCGAGCGCGGCGAGCGCCGCATCCGCCGCGTCCTTGCTGCCTATCTTGCACTTCTTGCCCTTGTATTTTTCCAGCGCCGCCCTGAACGGAGAGAACTTCTTCCCCTTGTCCTGCAGCTCTGCCGTGATCGTCCAGTATTCTTCGGGCTTGAACGCCGCGATCTCACGCTCGCGTTCGACGACGAGGCGCAGCGCGACCGACTGCACGCGCCCTGCCGAAAGCCCGTTGCCGATCTTGTCGTTGAGAAGGGGCGAGAGCTTGTAGCCTACGAGCCTGTCGAGCACGCGGCGCGCCTGCTGCGCGTCGACGAGGTTATAGTCGATGGTGCGCGGCGTCTCGAGCGCGCGGCGCACCGCCTTGGGCGAGATCTCGTTGAATTCGATGCGGTTCTTTCCCTCTTTGGGAAGCCCGAGGACGGTCTGCAGATGCCAGCTGATCGCCTCGCCCTCGCGGTCGGGGTCGGTCGCGAGATAGACGCGTCCGGCGCGCGCCGCCTCATCCGAGAGACGCTTGATGATCGCCTCTTTGCCGGGCGAATTGACATAGCGCGGCTCGTAATTTTTATCGGTCGCGACGCCGAGCTGCTTCTGCGGCAAATCGCGGATATGTCCGCCCGAAGCGTCCACCTGATATTCTCCCTTTAAGTAACGGGAGATGGTCTTTGCCTTGCTCGGCGATTCTACGATGATGAGATCCATATACGGTCGTGACCTCCTGAAATGACATTGAAAATGATGCTGCCGTCCCGTCCCCGAACGCAGGGGGACGTACGGAAAAAACCTACCGTATCCCTCTTGCCAAGCGATCTCCGCAAAGGGATCCTTGCAAAGGGATCCCGCAAGTTCGACAAAGCATGACGCGGCATATCCGCTTCAAACAGGGGAATACCGGTTGCCGCCCGCCCTCACCGCCAACCCCTTCATCTCCAGCGAAGAGAGGACCGCGGACGCCTCGAACACGGGGATGCCCGCCCGTTCGGCGAGCGCGGCGATGTGCTGACCGCCTGTCTCGCGCAGGACGGACAGGAGCCGCTGCTCCCGCTCGGAGAGAGCGGCGGCGGGGCTTTCCTCCGTCTCCATGCCGAACGCCGCAAAGACGTCCTTCGCCGAGGTACACAGCCACGCGCCCGCCTTGATCATTTCGTTGCAGCCGACGCCCTGCGCCGCGCCCACGTTGTGCGGGAGCGCGAACACTTCCCTGCCGTAGTCGAGCGCGCGGTGCGCGGTGATGAGCGTGCCGCTCCTCTCCCCCGCGGCAAGGACGAGCACGCCCTCCGAAAGCCCCGCGAGGATGCGGTTGCGCGCGTAAAAACTGAATTTCTGCGCCTTTGCGCCGGGCGCCGCCTCCGAAAGGAGCAGCCCGCGCTTTACGACCTCCCGCCTGAGCGCCGTATGCGCGGCGGGATAGGCGATATCCACGCCCGTGGGCAGCACGCAGATGAGGCTACCCGAGGCGATCGCCCCGTCGATGGCGGCTCTGTCGCCGCCCTCGGCGAACCCCGTGACGACGGCAAACCGTTTGGAGAGCGCCTCCGCGATCGTCCTGCCCGTCTTTTCCGCCCAGGCGGGCAGGATGCGCGAGCCGACGATACAGAACTTCCGCCTTTGGAGCAGCGCCCTGTTGCCCATGCCGTAGAGGACGGGCGGCGGATCGGGGATGGCGGCGAGCGCCGCGGGATAGTCGGCGCTCAACAAGGTCACGGCAAAGATGCCCGCCTCCTCCATGCGCGCGACCGCCGCATCGCGCTCCCGCGCGGAAGGCGGCGTTTCATCTTTATATACACGCTTTACCGCCCGTTCTATCACGGGAAGGCAATTTTTTTGCGTGTCCGCGGCGCAAAGTTCGGATGACAGGGCGCGGGAGAGCGCGCCGAGCAGCCGTTCGGGCGCCGTGAGCATCAGCCCCGTGAGCAGCATCTCCTCTTTGGTCATAGCCGTGCCTCAGCCGAGTTTGTCGTATATGCGGTAGGAGACCGCCTCAAAGACGTGCGCGGGCTCGATCGTTTCGCTGCCCGCGAGATCGGCGATCGTCCGCGCGACCTTGATGACGCGCGAACGCGCCCGTGCCGAGAGCTGCATCCGCTCGAACGCCTCCCGCAGGATGGCGTCCCCTTCCGCGCTCAGCGCGCAGTATGCCGCGATCTCCCGCTCCCCCATCTCTGCATTGGTGTGGATGCCCGCGCCCTCATAGCGTTCGCGCTGGATGGCGCGCGCCCCGTCGACGCGCGCCTTGACGGCGGCGGAATCCTCGCTCGCCTCGCGCGAGGTGAGGTCGTCATAGGAGACGTTGTCCACTTCGACCTGCAGATCGATGCGGTCCAGAAGGGGTCCCGAGACCTTGCGGCGGTATCTTCTGATCTCGGCGGGCGAACAGGTACACAGCTTGTCTGCCGAGCCGTAGTTGCCGCAGGGGCAGGGATTCATGCTCGCACAGAGCATGAACCGCGCGGGAAAGGAGACCGTCCCGCCCGCACGCGAGACGGTGATCTTGCCGTCCTCGAGGGGCTGACGCATCGCTTCCAGCGCGGAACGCTTGTATTCGGGCAATTCGTCGAGAAAGAGCACGCCGCCGTGCGCGAGGGAGATCTCCCCCGGGTGGATGGCGCGGTTGCCGCCGCCGCACATGGAGACGACGGTCGCCGTATGATGGGGCGTGCGGAAGGGACGTTCGGAGACGATCCCCTCCTCGCCCAAAACGCCCGCGACGGAGTGGATCTTGGTGATCTCCAGCGCCTCCTCAAAGGTGAGATCGGGCATGACGGTGGGAAGGCAGCGCGCGAGCATGGTCTTGCCCGTGCCGGGAGGCCCCACCAGCAGCAGGTTATGTCCGCCCGCGACGGCGATCTCGAGCGCGCGGCGGGCGATGGGCTGCCCTTTGACGAACTTCAGATCCGCCGTCTGCCTGCGGCGCGCGTGCGGGACAAAAGTCACCGTCTGCAGCGGCGCGATCTGCGCCTCGCCCTTGAGGTGGGAGACGACTTCCGAAAGGGTGCGCGCGGGATAGATCTCCGCGCCGCCCAGGTACGCCGCTTCCGAAGCGTTCCCCGCGGGAATGATGAACCGGGTAAAGCCGTGTCCCTTGGCGGAGATGAGGATGGGCAGCAGCCCCGTGATGGGGCGCAGCTCGCCGCTCAGCGCGAGCTCACCCAAAAAGACGGTATCCGAGACGTTCGCGCCGATGAGCTGTTCGCTCGCCTTCAACAGGCTGACCGCAACGGCAAGATCGAACGCGGCGCCCTCCTTTTTGATGTCGGCAGGCGCAAAATTGACGGTGATCTTGTTCATGGGGAAGAGCAGCCCGCTGTTTTTGAGCGCCGAACGCACCCGTTCCTTGGACTCCTTCACCGCCGTATCGGGCAGCCCCACCATCTCGTAGGCGGGAATGCCCTTGCAGACGTCCGTCTCCACTTCGACGGGAACGCCCTCCAGCCCCTGCAGCGCGTAGCAGATGATCTTGGCTATCATAATTTCCCCTTATCGTACGCCCGTTGCGGGCAAGATCAGACGATCAGCAGCCCACTCGCAACGGGAAGCCCCACCGTGACGACGAAGCAGAGCGCAAAGACGGCGGCGAGCAATCCGAGCCCGACCCAGCAGGCGACGCGGACCGCCTTGCCCGCTTTGCCCTCCGCATCCCGCCAGACGGCGCCCTCGGACGCGGTGAGCAGGAAGGCGAAGAGATAGGCGAC
This sequence comes from uncultured Clostridia bacterium, assembly GCA_944363395.1. Lineage (GTDB taxonomy): Bacteria > Bacillota > Clostridia > Christensenellales > Borkfalkiaceae > Gallimonas. The sequence goes on from CALVUC010000026.1 coordinate 8,757, forward strand.
GAGCACGAACTGCACCGCTTCCGCCGCAAACGCAGACGTCAGCGCCGCAAGCACGATCCCTGCGACGGGAACGGCAATACTGCGGATGGCGGCGCGCGCCGCTTTGCCCCTTTCTCCCGCGCGCAGGACGCGCACGAGACGGACGGCGGCGAGGACGACGGCGGCGGCGATCGCAAGGAGCGCCGCGGCGTTCACTGCGGAGGCATACAGCGCGGAATACGCCGTGCCTTCGACGCGGGAGATGGAATAGAGGAGATCCCACGCGCCCGCGCCCGTCCCGCCGGGATTCGCGCCCGCAAAGCCGCCCGCAAACGCCGTTGCGGCGAGCGCGAGGATGTTCATGGAAGGATAGGCGGGATCGTCGAAGATCTTGACCCATGTGAAGTACATGGGCGTCGCAAGGATGAGTCCCAGAACGAACGCGCCGACGATGAGCGCGCCCGCAAAGGCGATCGCTGCGATCGCCGTCATGTTGCGGTACTGCGCCGCAACGCGCGCGACCTTCTCCTTGGCGGAAGGAAGCGCGGGCTCGGAAGTCTCCGCAGCGGGGACGGGCTCCTCTTCGGCAGCCTGCTCCGCCTCCGCTTCCGCAATGGCTTTATCGAGGTAAAATCTTCTCGCCCTGCGCAGACGGACGACGCCGCAGACAAAGAGCGCCGCAACGCCGAGCATGGGAACGATGTACGCGCCGTGCGTCAGGATGGCGAGCGCGCCCGCAAGCCCCGAGACGAGCAGGGGCAGCGCCGCGGAGAACTTGTCCGTACGCATCCCGTTCGCATAGAAATAGTGGCAGGCATTGACGGAGAGCATGAAGAAGAACACGCCGATCATGAGCGGCGTCCCCAGCCCGCCCAGCGCGAGCGGCGCGCAGGCGAGTGCAAAGAGCGCGGCAAAGATGACGCCCGCCGCCTCTTTTTTTGCGATACGGCGCGCAAGGAATGCGCAGGAGACGAGCGTCCCCGCCGCCGCGAGCATGGGGAAGAAGCGCAGCCCGAAGGTGCTCATACCGAAGATAGCGGTCCCGAGCGCCAGAAATTCATATCCGACGGAGCCGTAGACCGTATCCCCGAGATAGGCGTTGCCCATGCCGTAGCTTGAGCCCTCGTACATCATGCGCACGGTCATCATGGAGACCGTCTCGGCATCCGAGAGCGTGTTCATGCGATAGGGGTTGACGGCAGGCATCTTCTGGCTGTCCAAAAGCGCCGCCGCATTGGCTGCGGCTTCCTCCTGCGTCTCGCCGAGCAGGGGCGTCGCCGATTCGATCGCCGCGGGAAGGACATAGAGCTCGCCCGTCCCCTCCGAACTCGACGACGACGTCGCCGTGCGCTCGCCGACAAAGACGACCTCGTTGATGAGGACGTTCGCCGTACGCGATGTCAGGCGGATGTAGTCGTAGGTGGAGACGCTCCAGTTTTCGGTGCTCCCCGCCATCAGGTCCTGCCAGGTGTAGTAGACGTTCGGATAGTCCGCGACGTCCTCTTCCTCCTCCGCCTTGGGCTGCACGTCCGAAGCCGTGCCGTCGACGAAATTGCCGAAGGTATAATCGAGCGTGCGCGAGGACGAGACGACGCCCGTCGCGCCGGATGCGACCTCGGCGCGGATGGTCGCCGTCTCCCCTTCGGGAAGGTACGCCGCGCCGATATTGACGTAGATGTGCTTCAGGCGGGTATACGCGGTCGAAGAATGCCCGTGCTCGTCCGTGACCGTGGGGTTGGAAAGACGGAACACGACGGTGGGCGTCTCCGCATCGGAAGAGCCCTTCGCCTTGAGTTCGTACGCGTCTCCCGCCGAGGAGAAGGTACCGAGCGTCCCCAGCCCGACGGCGAGGAACGCGAGCGCAATGCTGAGGATGACCGCCGTGAGCGATCGTTTCTTGTTCTTGCTGTTTGCCATAGTTATCTGTATTCCCTATTATATTGTGTCCCTATTGTACCCAATCGCGCCCGAATTGTAAACGGTTTTCGCGCGGGTTGCGGAAATTTTTTTCGGCGAATTTTTTACAAAAAAACCGACCCGCCTCTGACTTTGAGCGGATCGGTCTTTTTGATCGCTGAAATTACTTCTTTTCCTTGATCTTGGCAGCCTTGCCCGTGAGCCCGCGCAGATAGTAGAGCTTTGCGCGGCGCACCTTGCCTGCGCGCACGACGGTGACGTACGCGACCTTCGGCGAATGAAGGGGGAAGCAGCGCTCCACGCCCACGCCGAAGGACAGACGGCGCACGGTAAAGGTCTCGCGGATCCCGCCGTTCTTCTTGGCGATGACGACGCCTTCGAAGTTCTGGATACGCTCCTTGCCGCCCTCGATGATACGATAGCCGACCTTGACGGTGTCGCCCACGTTGAACTGCGGTACGCTCTCCTTCATGTTCTCGGCTTCGATCTGTTCGATGAGTCCCATTTTCGACTTACCTCCTGTATTACGCGACGTTCATTCCCGCTCTGCGGCAGAGGAACGCCCGAAGTCAACAGTCATTATAGCGGATGAAAGATAAAAAATCAACTCATTTTGCGCCCTTTTACAAATTTTCTTCCCCTTCTCCGCCCTCTTTTTGCGGCGGCGCGGGGCGGGAGAGGATGCCCTGCACGGGCGCGTAGCGGTCGCGGCGGAAGAGCGTGCGGCGCTCCTCCCGCCCGTCCCGTCCGTACACGACGAGATAGCTCTCGCTGCGCAGCCCCCGCCGCGCGGCACGGACGACGCCTTCCTCCCCCTCCACGACCTCGGCGGGCGGCGGCTCGATATAGGACAGCACGGCGCTCTCCAGCGCGTATCTTCTGCCGTCGGGACAGCCGAAGATCTCGAAGGTCACGGCGTCCTTCTCCGCGCGTCCCAGAATATAGACGGGGAAGGGATGGGGATTGACAAAGCGCAGATCGCTCGCGGACGAGACCATCGCATCCTGCGAGGGCGGAACGTACCCCACCGAAAGCGAATGGGCATGGCTCTCCGTGACGCGCAGCCCCGCGCGCACGGCGGCGCCCATCAGCGTCGTGGACGCCTGGCAAACGCCCCCGCCCGTCCCCTGCACGAACTGCCCGTCCAAAATGACCGCCGCATCCAGAAAGCCGTTCCCCCGCGTGCGTTCCCCCACGGCGGCGTTGAAGGAAAAGCTCTCCCCGGGCGGGAGGATCGTCCCCGCGATGCGCGCGCAGGCGAGGGCGATATTGTGTACGCGCGCGCTCTTGGACGGGTCGAAGCGGGTGGAAAAGGAGGCGAGCAGGCGGGTGCGCGCCCGCAGCGTCTCCTCCGTGACGGCGGGCTGCCACGGACGCGTGACGAGAGAGCACTCGCTCCGTTCTTCGGCAAGCGCGCCGAGCGCCGCGGCGAGCGACGCCGCATGATCGCACCATCTCCCCTCCCGTGCGGGCGTATACACAAAGCCCTCTGCCGTGAACGTGAGCCGCGCGTCGACGGGGATACGGACGCATTTTTCGCATACGTCCTCCAAAATTTGTTCCGCATCCACCCATACCGCCTGCACCTTTGGTACGAGCGTCTGCCCCTTTCTCGCGCGGCGCACGAGACGGGCGACGTCGTCCCGATAACAGATCTCGGGCAAGACGTCCCCCTCGGGCGTGTGCAGGACAAAGGGCGGGCGCGCCGCCCGCACGGCGCGCTCCGCCTCGGCATAGCTCATGCCGCCCACCGCAACGCCGCCGACGGTCACGCCCTCGCGCACCCGCCCGGCAGCGCCGCGGCATAAAAACGCGCTCCCCGCAATGAGGAGCGCACAAAAACAGATCGCGAATTTTTTCATTTGCCCCCGTTCAGACGGCGGAAGGCGGCGAGAAGCGCCTCGGAGGGGACAAAGGGCGGAAGCCCCACTGCGCGGCTGCGCCCCTCGGCGTGATAGTCCGACCCGCCCGTCTCCAGCAGCGCGTGTGCGCGCGCATACGCCGCAAACAACTCCGTCTCCGCAGCAGTATGGTCGGAATGGACACATTCGATACCGTCCAGCCCGCCCGCCGTCAGTCTGTCCATGAGCGCGAGCCGCGTCTCCCCGTAGAGGCGGATGCGCCCCGGGTGGGCAAGCACGGCGATGCCGCCCGCCGCATGGATGACGTCGATCGCATCCTGCGGGGAGGGCCTGCCGAGCGCGGAATGGCAGGGCTTGCCCGATTCAAACGCCGTGCTGTAGAGCTCTCCCTTGGGGACGCCGAGCCGCTCCGCATATGCCGAAACGACGTGCATCGTATGCAGGGGCGCATCCTTTTTCAGGTGAAAGCGCTCCACGTCGGCAAGGGTGAGCGAGAGGCCGTAAAACGCGTTCGCCTTTGCGATGCTCTCCTCGACGCGGGCTGCCGCACCCTCGAAACGGGCGCGCATGAACTGCTCGTACGGCGCGCAGATACGGCAACCGTACCCCAGGATATGCACCTTCAGTGCCCCTTCGTAGGCAGAGACCTCCCAGCCCGCGACGTACGAGATGCCCAGCGCCTCGCAGGCGGCGCGCTTTTCCGCAAGCCCCGCGAGACTGTCGTGATCGGTCATGGAGAGAAGCCCGAGCCCCGCTTGCTTTGCCGCCGCCGCGATCTGCGCGGGCGTGTACGCGCCGTCCGAATAGACGGTATGAATATGCAGATCTGCCCTCATCGTATGACTTTTCCCTCCTTGATGCGGATCTTGTTGCACGCCGCGCCGAACAGGACGCGCTCGGCGTGCGTGCAGGTGAGGATGCACTGGATATCCCCCACCCGCTCCAGAAGTTTTTTGCGGCGGGGAAGATCGAGCTCGCTCAGAACGTCGTCCAGGATGAGGACGGGCGCCTCCCCCGCGAGCGTGCGGAAGATGTCCGTCTCGGCGAGCTTCAGCGAGAGCGCAGCCGTGCGCGCCTGCCCCTGCGAGCAGTATCCGCGCGCGTCCGCGCCGCCGATGGTGATGCGGATATCGTCGCGGTGCGGCCCCACCGAAGTAAAGCCGAGCCGCAGGTCGCGCTCGCGGGAAGACGCAAGCATTTTCAGAAGTTTTTCGGCGATCTCGTCCTCATTTTCGGGGTACGTCCCGTCCATTTCAAGACCGAGCTCTTCCGCCCCGTCGGTGAGGAAAGCGTGCGCTTCGCGTGCGAGCGGCGAGAGCATCTGCAAAAACGCGCGCCTGTGGCGGATGATGCGCGCCGCATAGACGACGAGCTGCTCGTCCCACACGGGGAGCGTCTCCATGATGAGCCCGCCGTCCCGCCCCTTCAAAAGGTTGTTGCGCTGATCGAGGATGCGCTGATAGCGGCTGAGCGCCGTACAGTACTCGCGCGAAGTCTGCGAGATGGACAGATTGAGAAAGCGTCTGCGTTCATCGGGGCCGTCCTGGATGAGGCGCAGTTCCCCGGGCGAGAAAAAGACACTGTTCATGTTGCCGACGAAGTCCGCCGCCCGCGCGACTTTGTTGCCGTTCAGGAAGAGTTCGCGCTTGTTTTCAAAGACGGACGCCTCCAGACGGACGCTCCCGAAGCGCGTCTGCGCCTGCGCCGCGATATGCGCGCCGTCCGCACCGCGGCGGATGAGCTGGCGGTCGTGACGGATCCGGAGGCTCGTTCCCGTGCAGAGGTAAAAGACCGCCTCCGCGCAGTTGGTCTTGCCCTGCGCGTTGCGCCCCGAGAGCACGTTGAGCCCCGGCGCGAACTCAAATGTCTCGTCCTCGTAATTTCTGAAATTGTGCAGCGTCAAATTTTTGATGACCATGCCTGTTTTCTGCGGAAAACGCTTTCTTTTTGAAGCGATTTGGGGTATAATATACTCACGGTTTTTTGCGGGAGAACGCGCCAAGAGGCTTCCCGCAAGAGATCTTGTGCAGCGCGGGCGCGCGCAAAAAGGACGCCCCGCTTCCCCGATAGTATATCAAATTTCACGAAAAAAGGCAATGCGTTTGCGAGGAGAAATATGAGCGACAATTTTGAGTTGTTATGGAATACGGTGCGCGAGAGGGCGAGAACGCTCATCAACCCCATCTCGTACAGCACGTTCATCGAGCATCTTGTCCCCGTGGACGTCGTCAACAAAAAGCTCGTCCTGCGGGCGGCGAGCGAACTCACCGCGCGCACGATCGTCAAGAACCACCTGGAAAAACTGTGCGAGGCGGCGTCCTCCGCGGGCATCGGGCTGACGGGCGTCGTGGTCGTGGTGGAAGGGAGCGAGGAATTTTCCCTATACGAGGAGCCCGACGCTCTGGAGGAGACGAGCGTACAGCTCGACCCCCGCTTTACATTTGAATCGTACGTCGTGGGGACGTCCAACAAGTTTGTCGTCGCGGCGGCAAAGTCGGTCGCGGAAGCGCCCGGCGAAAACTTCAACCCGCTGTATATCTACGGCGGGACGGGGCTGGGCAAGACCCACCTCATGCAGGCGATCGCCAACGATATCCTGCAAAAAAAGCCCTCGCTCAAAGTCATCTACACGACGAGCGAAAAATTCCTCAACGAATATGTGGACAGTATGTACTCCAAGAAAGGTACGGCGCGCGACAGCGAATCGCGCTTCCGCAGCCGCTACCGCAACGTGGACGTGCTGCTCATCGACGACATCCAGTTCTGGGCGAACAAATACGGCGTGCAGGAGGCGTTCTTCCACGCCTTCAACGAACTGTTTTCCCAGCACAAGCAGATCGTCATCTCCTCCGACTGCCCCGCAAAAGATCTGACGACGCTGGAAGAGCGGCTCCGCACGCGCTTTGAGGGCGGGCTCATCGCCGATATCCAGCCCCCGGACGTCGAGACCAAGATCGCCATCTTAAAGCGCAAGGCGCTGGAAAAAAAGAACGTCGTTCCCGATGACGTCCTCGCCTTCCTCGTGAAAAATTCGGACAACAACGTCCGCACCCTCGAGGGCAGGCTGAACACGGTCATCTTTGCGAGCAAGCTGCACGAGGAGCCGATCTCTTTGAAACTTGCCGCCGCCGCTTTGCAGGAATCCATCAACACGGACGAGCAGGAGGAGATCACGCCAGAGGCGATCGTGCGCGCGACGTGCGCCTTCTTCAACATCACCGAAGCAGACCTCCTCGGCAAAAACAAACGGCAGGAGATCGTGCGCGCGCGGCAGGTCTGCGCCTATCTCATGTGCGATATGCTCGCCCTGCCCCTCGTGACCGTCGGGCAGATCCTGCGGCGCGACCATACGACCGTCGGCTACTCACGCGACAAGATCGCCGAACTCATGCGCGTCAACGACAAGATCCACAAGGAAGTCGAGGACGTGCGCAGCGCCATCTTAAAACAGTGAAAAAAGCCCCCTCGCGGGGCTTTCTTATGAGCTATGCAGACTTTTTCCGAAGGAACCTATGACGCCGTCGTCATCGGCGCGGGACACGCCGGGTGCGAAGCCGCCCTCGCGCTCGCCCGCACGGGGCTCGAAACTCTCATCCTGACGCTCAATCTGGACAGCATCGGCTTTATGCCCTGCAACCCCTCCGTCGGCGGCACGGCGAAGGGGCATTTGGTGCGCGAGATCGACGCGCTCGGCGGAGAAATGGGCGTCAACGCCGACAAGACCGCCCTTCAGTACCGGATGCTCAACGAGGGCAAGGGCGCGGCGGTGCAGTCCCTGCGCGCGCAGACGGATAAAAACCGCTATCACACCGAGATGAAGCGGACGCTGGAACACACGCCCCGCCTTCACATCGCGCAGGGCGAGGCGGCGGACATCCTCACCGAGAACGGGCGCGTGACGGGGGTCGTCACCTCGTACGGGGGCGTCTTTTCCTGCCGCGCCGTCATCGTGGCGACGGGCGTCTATCTGGGCGCGCGCACGATCACGGGCGAGAGCGTATGCGAAGCGGGCCCCAACGGCTTTGCGCGCGCGACGCTGCTCACCGACTGCCTTGTGCGCCTCGGATACCGCGTGCGCCGCTTCAAGACGGGAACGCCCGCCCGCCTCGACGGGCGCACGGTGGACACCTCCGCGCTCGCCGAACAGCCCGGCGAAGAGGTATACCCCTTCTCCTTCCTGAACGACGCCGTCCCCCCCAAGGCGGCGCAAACGCCCTGCTACCTCACCTATACCAACCGCGCAACGCACGAGATCATCCTTGCCAACCTCGACCGCGCCCCGCTCTACAACGGCGCCATCTCCTCGACGGGGCCCAGATACTGCCCCTCCATCGAGACCAAAGTCGTGCGCTTTTCCGACAAGGAGCGCCACCAGCTCTTTCTGGAGCCCGAGGGCGCGGACACGACCGAAGTGTATGTGCAGGGGATGTCCACCTCCCTGCCGCACGACCTGCAAAAAAAGATGTACCGCACGGTGAAGGGACTGGAGCGGTGCGAGATCGTGCGCTATGCTTACGCCATCGAATACGACTGCATCGACACGCTGGACATCCTTCCCACCCTTGAGAGCAAGCAGGTGCAGGGGCTGTACACGGCGGGGCAGATCAACGGCACGAGCGGCTACGAGGAAGCCGCCGCCCAGGGGCTGATGGCGGGACTGAACGCCTCCCTTCGGCTGCGGGGCAAGCCGCCCCTCGTCCTGCGGCGCGACCAGGCGTATATCGGCGTGCTCATCGACGACCTCGTCACCAAGGGAACGGACGAACCGTACCGCATGATGACCTCGCGCGCGGAATACCGCCTCATCCTGCGGCAGGACAACGCCGATGCGCGCCTCACGGAGATCGGCCGCCAATGCGGGCTGGTCGGCGAGGAACGCTACCAAAAATACCTCGCGCGCAAGGCGCTGCGCGAGCAGACGGCGGCGCTGCTCAACATGCGCGCCGATCAAAAGACGGCGGACGCGCTCGTGCAGCGGCACGGACAGCCGCCCCTCTCGTCGGGGGTGACGTATGCAGGGCTGCTGCGCCGCGGCATCCCGCTCGACGACGTCAGGCAGGCGTTCGGCATTCTGGAGGACGTCCCCCGCGACGTGCTGCTCTCCTGCGAGACGGAGATCCGATACGAGGGGTACCTGAAGCGCAGCCGCGCCGAAGCGGAGAAGGCGAAAAAGATGGACCTCTCCCCCCTGCCCGCGGACATCGACTACGAAACGATCGCGGGGCTTCGGCTGGAAGCGCGGGAAAAGCTCGCCCGCATCCGTCCCGTCGACCTGGGACAGGCGGAGCGCATCCCCGGCGTCTCCCCCGCCGACATCGCCGTCCTGATGATCTATCTGAGCCTGAAACATTGACGCTCCGCCCCGCGGCGATATCGCCGCGGGGCGGTTTTCATTTCTTATAGGCGGCAAGGCGTCCCGCGCCTTGCGGGAGCGTCCTCACGGCGTGCGCTTGCTTGCCGAAAAATGCCCGTCGTCGGGCGGGAGTTCCCTGCCCTTGGTAAGATAGATGCGGTCGATCCGCAGCCCCGATCTGACTGCGGCGACGGAGAAAACGTGCTCGCCCGCGGGGATCTCCATCTCGGACAGCAGCGTCCATACCCAGAGGAACTGCGAACTGTAGGTAAAGAACGCACCGCCGCCGTACTGCGCCGCGCGCGGCTGCATCCTCCCGTCCACCCCGACCGCGCAGGCGTCCTCCGCCGCGTCCTCCCCGATGACGCCGACGAGCACGTTCGCTTCGCGCGCGTCGTGGGTCATGCGGGCAGGACAGCCGCAGATCTTATTAAGATCGGTCAAAAAATTGGTACAGGCGATGCGCACCGCGCGGGGCGCATCCTCCGCAAGATAGAGCACCGCTTCCCGTTCTTTTGAAGCGATGACGACGGCGTCTTCCTGCATAACGTTACCTCCGTAACGCAATATTCTGCGGCGGCGTCATTCCACCGCCACGATCTCATGCGAGAGCGCCGTGTACCGATCGCTCAGCACGGCGTCCACATGAAAATGTCCGAAATACCAATGACGGAACGCGGCCCTGTCCTCAAAGTTGGACAGGAGATGATTTTCGGGAAACAATCCCTTCCCGCCGACGAGGCGGCGCGAGAGAAGATACGCGTACGCCGTCTCCCCGCACGAATGCGTGATCACATAGTCCACGCGGTTTTGATGCCTGCCGAGATGATACAGTCCCTCGTCCAGCTCCTCAAACGTCGGCGATTCCTGCCGCCACCACGTCTCTCCTTCGACGCGCCGCGCACGGTCGACGCTCGTTGCCCCGCCGAAGGTAAAGAAGGTCTTTCCTTCCAGTTCGAACACCTGCCCGCGCATGAGATGGATGACGTCGGGGCGCACCCTGTGTACCTTGCCGCCCTTCCAAAGTTCGACCGGATAGCCGTTGAGAAGGTCGAAATTTTCATGATTTCCGTCCACGAACAGCACCGTAAAGGGCAGATCGGAAAAGCGCTGCAAGTCCTCTTCCAGCGTCTCGCGGAAAAAGACGCCGCCGAAATCGCCCGCCACGATCATATAATCGCGCTTGGAAAGACCGGGATGCTCCCTGCAAAAATGCACGAACCTGTCAAGGTCGGTCCGATGGGTATCGCCCGTCACATAGATCATAGTCCCCTCCGCCCTCTATCTTACTCGGCTGCGGGCATCCTGTCAACCCCCAAGGGCAGAAATAAATGAAAAAAGAAGGACTGCCGACCGCGTCCTTCCCGATGCGAGGAAATTTACTAAGGCATAAACGACCGAATCCCGAACATGAAGAAAGGGCGCAGGATGCGCCCTTATCCTCGGTTTGGAGCAGGAAACGGGAGTCGAACCCGCCAGAATCAGCTTGGGAAGCTGACGCCATACCGCTAGGCGATTCCTGCATCCGCCATCTTCCGCGCCCGGACCCTGCGTGCGCCGCCATGCGGGCGTTCGCCCTCTGTCCGGATCGGGAAAGTGTTTTTATTATACCCGATAATGCGGCGGCTGTCAAGCGCAAATTTTGCCGCAGGCGCATTTTTTTTTGCGGAAGTTGCGAAAAAGAGCGGTGCGGCAAAAGCTATCACCTCTGCCGCACCCGTCCTCTTATCCGCGGTATTGCAGATCGCCCTCCGTAATGACCGTGGAAAGTTCCTTCAGTTCTCCCCCGCGCGAGACGGTGATCTCCAGCGTATCTCCCGCGCGCACGCGATAGAGCGCCGTCGGAAGCTGCGCCTGCGCCGTGATGAACTGCGCGTCCGCCACTTCGCCGCCGCGGACGATGCTCACGGCAAGCACGGTATCGTTGACGTCCATCCCCATGCGGTAGGCGACGCCGCCTCCCGAGAGGGACAGCACGACGGTCTGCTCTTCAAAATACACTTTGCCCGTGCGTTCGTTATAGACGCCGTGCTTCCCCTGCGCGCCGACGGTGATACCGAGCGTCGCACAGCGCGCCATGCCGGTGCCGTCCCCTTCCTGCGCGATGATGTTCTCCGCAACGGCGACGGCGTGATCGGAGCCGATCGCATACCCGAAGCCCGTGACTCCGCTCTCCTCCGAACGCGCGGAGACGATGCCGACGAGCTCGCCCATCGCATTGAACAGCCCGCCGCCCGAATTGCCGTGGTTGACGGCGGCGTCCGTACGGATGGTGTTCAGCGAGACCGCGCTCTGCTCGTCCGCCGAAGCGACCGTGATATTTTCTCGGAGCACCGAGACGACGCCCTCCGTCACGGAGATACCCTCGCCCGCGGCATTGCCGACGGCGTACACCGTCTCGCCGACGGTGAGCGAACGGGAATTGCCGATGCTTGCCGCGGCGGCGTCCGCGAGCGCGTCGTCCGTCACTTTGACGACTGCAATGTCCTCCGACTGCACGCCGCCCACGAAGGACGCGGGCAGGCGTTCCTCGCTGCCGTCGAGATAGACGACGATCGCGTCGCTCGCGTCGTCCGTATAGGAGGAGTAGACGACGTGATAGTTGGTGACGATGTATGCCTCGCCCTCGGCACGGTCCACGGAGAGGATGACGCCCGAACCCGCGCCGACCTCCGTTTCGATGCCCACGACGCTCGCGGCGGCAGCCTGCGCCGATGCGCTCCCGTCCTTGACGGCAGACGACGCGGCGTCCCCGGACGTTCCGATCGTCCCGCAGCCGAACGAGGCGAGCAGCGCGTTGACGTCCGCCGTGGAGACGGCGTAGCCGAAGCCGTCCACCTCCGTCCCCGTATCGGACTGCGTGCGGCGCGCCGAGACGATGCCGACGAGTTCGCCCTTCGCATTGAACAGCCCGCCGCCCGAATTGCCCTGATTGACGGCGGCGTCCGTGCGGATCGCCGGATAGGTGACGAGGCTGTAATTGTCCGCGCCCGTCACGGAGACGGTATCGTCAAGAACGGAGACGACGCCCTTCGTGACGGAAGTTCCCTCGCCGTGCGCGTTGCCGACGGCATACACCGTCTCGCCGACGGCCGCCGACGCGCCCGTTGCCGCCACGGCGTCCCCCGTTTTCAGCGCCTCCGCATCCGTCACTTTGAGGACGGCGAGATCGGCGTTGTCGTTGGTCCCCGCGACGAGCGTCACGTCCTCCGCGGAGATGACGCCGCCGTCGTACAGCGTGACGGTGATATCGTTCCAGTCCGTCGTGGAGGTGTGCGTCCCCCACGGACCGAAGCCCGTGCTCAGATGTGTTGCGACGACGTGATAGTTGGTGACGATGTACGCCTCGCCCGCCGCGGTATCGAGGGAGTAGATGACGCCCGAACCCTCGCTCTCCCGCTTTACGCCGTTGACGGAGAATACGACGTCGATCTCCACGACGCTGTTGACCGCACGGTTGATATACGCCGTATCGTCGGAGAGCCCGAGGCTCTCCAAAAACTGATAATAGCTTCCCTCATAGCCGTCCGCGACCGCCTCCTCGTAGAGGCGGCGCTCATAGGTGGAGGGCGTATCCTGCGCGGCGAGGAATTCCTCCGCCGTGGCGTATGCGCCTTCCCCGACGCCGACCGTGGACGCGGAATTGTCGTCGGGAGCCGAGCCGACCGCGCAGCCCGTGAGCATGAGCGCGGCGGTAAAGACAGCGATTATCGACCCGATCTTTTTCATTCTGATCACCTCTGATCGTTATGATAAAGCATTTGTTTCACGCCCGAATGTCGGGGGCGTGAAAAATGCGTGAATCACGGCAGGGGCAGACCGCCCGCGCCGCTTCTTCCTGTTAATATACCACAAAAGGGCGCGCATTACAACCGTAAGCGCAAAAAAATATGCGGGGCAGAGGTCTGCCCCGCTTGTTACAGGTCGTCCGCGTCCTGCACGGGCGTCTCGGACGCATCGTCCGCATTTACGCCCGTGTAGCTGCCGAGGACGTCCTCCTCCGACCGCATCCCCGCGCCCTTTGCAAGGCGCTTATTCGCAGTCCTTGGCTCCATGGCTGCCGCAGTTCTTTGCGTTCTGCGAAGTCTTTGCGTTCTTCGCCTTCTGCGCGCCCTGCGCGCCGCCCGAAGCCTTTGCATTGGTCTTTTTCGTCATACCTTTCCCCCTTTGGACCGCGCCGCAGGCAAAACGCCTCCCGTTGTACCCGCGCCGCTCATTCCTGTGCGTAAGGGAGATGGAGCTCGGTCTTTCCGCGCGGCGCGCCGCACAGCGGACACTTCTCCCACGCCTCACGGGACGTGTGCATATATCCGCACTCGCCGCATATCCAGAGCGCGGGCGTCTCCCGCCGGTAGAGCGTGCCGTCCTTCACCGCTTCCCAAAGATAGCGGAAGATGACGCGGTGATGCGCCTCCACCCGTGCGATCTGTTCATAGCGGCGCGCGATGTCCGCAAACCCCTCTTCGCGGGCGATCGCCGCGAACGAGGGATAGAGCGACTCCGCCTCCGAACGTTCGTCCTCCGCCGCAAAGCGAAGATCGTCCTCCAGCGTGCCTGCATGGAAGGGGTAGTGCGCGTCGACGTGCACATCGTCGCGGCTGCCCCCGTTTTGCAGCATCGCCTCGAAAAACACCCTCGCATGATTGGTCTCATTCTTTGCGATCGTGCGGATGACGTCCGCAAGCGCGAAGAGCTCCCGCTCCTGCGCCGCCTTTGCCGTAAGTTGGTACCGCATCCCCGCCTGACACTCGCCCGCAAAACTGCGCGCGAGCGAACAGAACGTCTGTGTCTCGGAAAACTTCATGCTCTTCCTCCCTTACACCCCCATTATGGGCAGGAAGGGAAAAAGTTATACAAAAACAGCCCTTCCCGACGACCGCCTTATGCGGGGATGAACTTTGAGACCTCGTCGGGGATCTCGATGACGGTCGTGCCGAAATCGGAAAAAACGAGGGTCATGCGGGAAGAATATTCTCCGTACGCGATCGCCATCGTGACGTCCGCCATCCTGCCGTCCTTGACGTTGATGGTGTATTCGAGTTCGAACGCGCCGCCCGGATAATCGGGGAGCGTCTGCAAATAGGCTTCATACTTGTCGGGATCGAGCGCATAGCCCGTCTCCGTCTTGATGAAATAGGAGTGATCGAGCGCGCCGAAGCGATATTGGAACCACTCCATAAAGTACTCGTTGATGGTGTAGTCCGCGTCAAACCCGCCGAAGGACGCGTCCCACTCCCCGCCGTTACGACGGAAAATATCGCAGATCCCCTCGGCGGAATCGACGAGATACAGCTCGCTCTCCCCGGTCGCTTCTCCGTCCGTGAAATAGAAGTCATGCTCCCAGAGCGCATTCTGCGTCGCCTTGGCAACGACGGAGGAAACGAATGTGCTGCCCGCACGCGTCTGCGTCATCTCGACGTCCATCGTGCAGTTGACGTAATCTTCGGCAAGGAAGGTGGAGGCGAAGTAGCTGGACGAGATCTGCCCGCCCGTCTGCGTCTGCGGGACAAAGAAGCGGAACATACCCGTATAGGTGAGCAGATACACCTCCGCGCGCTTTGTCGCGGATGCGGCGTCCGCAGCGGCGCGCAGGGAAAGGGACTGCGTTCCCGCGGCGTGCAGCGTCTCGGTATACTCCACCGAGCAGCGGGTGACGGAGAGCAGCCCCTCGCGCAGATCCTCATCGATGGCGAGCGCCGCCGTCTCCTGCTCGGAGAGCGTCTCCTCCTTTTGCAAGCCGACGAAGGAAACGTCCGCCGCCGCGCCCGCGATCTCCGTCTCCAGGAAGGCGCGCGCCGCTTCCTCCTCGCTTTCATACGTCTGCTCGGAGATCGTTCCCTCAAACGTCTCGCTGTACGGCGGTTCGGGCTCGGGTTCGGGTTCGGGCTCCGGCTCGGGTTCGGGCTCGGGTTCGGGTTCGGGCTCCGGCTCGGGCTTGACGGTTTCGCCGGGCGTCACCTGCGCTTCGTCGTCCGCACCGGGAGCGGCAGGTCCGGCGCACGCCGAAACGCCGAACGCGCACGAAAACAGCAGACAGAGGCTCAACAACAATGCAGTTTTTTTCATATCTTACTCCTTTTGAATATCTATTCCAGACGGGGTCCGACGGCGGCTTCAAGCACTGCGATCGTGTCCTCCCCCGTCTCTCCTTCCGCCGTGAGGATGTCTCCCTCGAGAAGCTGCGTGTTGCCGTCGGGCAGGATGCGCTCCTCGCCGCGCTCCAGCCGCACGAGACGCACGTCGGCAGGCCAGAGGACGTCGCACACCCTGCGCCCCGCGGCAAGCCCCTCTTTCCCCACCGCAAAGCGCGCCGTGAAGCGCTGCGGCGGCTCGTCGCCGAGCATCTCGTCGAGCAGCCGCTCGTAGACGGGCTTGGTACGGAACACGTCGCCGACGAGATATCCCGCCGCGACGCCGAGAATGACGGGCAGCAGGAACATGAAGTTCCATGTGAGTTCCACCGTCATGATGACGCCCGTGACGGGCGCTTTGGCGATGGAGACGAAGTATGCCGCCATACAGATGACGATGAGCATATCGGCGCAGGCGGGATCCATGCCCATCGCCTGCGCGGCAAGGCTCATGAGCGCGCCCAGCCCCGCGCCGACGGCGAGCATGGGGACGAACGCCCCGCACGGCACGCCCGCGCCCATGTTGAGCACGACGGCGACGAGCCGCAGCAGCACGACGATGCAAAGCCCCGCCCACAGCGGCGTGGAAAAGACGGAGACGAACGTTCCCCCTCGTCCGAGCGACGCAAGAAAGGCGTGGCCGCCGCCGATCGCATACAGGCTGACGAGCCCCGCCGCGCCCGCGAACAGGAAGGGAAGGAGAAATTTGCCCATGCCCTTGCAAAATGTGAACTTGGCGAACAGGCGGCGCGCGGCGAAGATGAGATAGTACGTTCCCACGCCGAACAGCGCCGTGAGAACTGCCGCAGCCAGCACATAGGCGTAAAAGACGGGAGAAAAGGGCGCGTAGGAAAAGGTCGTGAGATAGGCGCCCGTCGAAAGCCCGAGAAGGGGCGCGAACAAATTCCTCACGAGCGCCGCGACGGCGACCGCGGAAACAGAGCAGAAGAACACCTCGGGCGTAAAGCGCTTCTGCCCCTCTTCAAAGGCGAACGCCATGCCCGTGAGGGGCGCGTTGAAGGCGACCGCAAGCCCCGCGCAGGCGCCGCCCGTGATCTGATAGCGCCGCACGAGCGCGTTGCGCCGCAGCGCGTCGCTCGCGCCCTGCCCGAGCATCCCGCCGATGAGGATGCTTGGCCCCTCCGCGCCCGCCGAGAGCCCCATGAACACCGTGAACAAACTTGCGGCGAACATTCCCGTGAGCTCGCGGTACCATGTAAGGCGCATGAGCCCGCGCATCGCGCCCTCCGTCTGCGGGATGCCGCTGCCGCGGATCATGGGCAGGAAGCGCAGAACGCCGCCGACGACGACCGCCCCGAGCCCGAGCGCCACAAAGAGCAGCGGGATAAAGGCGGGGCGTTCGGAAAAGAAAGCGTAGTACCCGCGCGCGAACTGTTCCGCCGCCGAGGCGAGCGCGGAATAGAGCGAGACGACCACGCCGACGAGCGTGCCCGTGACCGCGCCGACGGCGACGATCTGCGCGCCGCTCCCAAGCCGCCTGCGGATATGTACGATGTGTTTTCTCTTCATGCGTTTCATTTTCTCTATTCTATCACACGACGGTAAAAAAGTAAACCGTGCAACGCATTTTTCCAAAAAATACGGCGCGCGCCCGTTCGGGCGCGCGCCGCGCATAGATTTTACTCCGCCGCAACTTCCGGCAGAGTCACGGAAGTTGTACCGTAATCGGAGAAGGACAAGGAAAAAGACTTTGCGCTCAATTCAAGCCACTGCTCCTGTGACAATACCCCCTCGTACTGAACCAGTCTGCCATTTTGAAATTGAAACACAATTGAGTCAAAAGAGATTTCCATAGAAGGCGCTTGCAGGCTGTCTATAGGAAAACTGGTCAAAACAATATTATTCGCCTCATACTGCTGTAAATCATCATTATATGTAAACTGTCCATAGGGAATACAAAACAAACTAAGAAGCGTTGTTATAAAGAGAAACGGGGACTTTTCACTTGACCAAAAAAAATCTCGCTGATACTCTTTCCATAATCCGCTGTCATTCTTTTCAAAGACATTTGCATAATATTGTCCTGAAAAAAATGGATCTATATTCATTTCATCATAACCATCCAAAATTTCCAAAATCTCATAGCATATTTCTATTCCCGGCTCCTCTTGCGGGTCTTCTCCATACTTTGTACGACCGTCTAAGTATAAAATATTATTGTTGAGTTTAATTGTATATACCATCCTCATGTCGTGATATATAGGATAAGATGGATATACGAGTTCTCCATCTACCGTCACATTGCGGACGCCGTCCATGCGGAGCGCCGCGTTCCACTCCTCCTCGGTGACGGTCGTGCGCACGGCAGGTTCGCCGCCAGGCGTGGTTTCATCTTCCGTGCCGCCCTGCTCGGTCTCGCCGCCCTGCAGCCCTTCTGACGCGCTGTCGCACGCCGCAAACCCGAACGCGCACGCACTGAGCATGAACGCCGCAAAGACCACCGATAAAATCCGCTTTTTCATATGTTTCCCCTCCGTGATATCTTTCCTCTATTATACCCCCCCCCATGGAATGTCAAGTGTTTTTATGAATTTTTCCAAAAAATACGGCGCGCGCCCGTTCGGGCGCGCGCCGCGCTTTCTTTCCCATTAAAACTGCGCCTGATAGAGTTTG
>CALVUC010000027.1 GCA_944363395.1 uncultured Clostridia bacterium
TTCGGGCGGAAAATATGCTATTATGGGTATCATACGATCCTGTAAGGAGGGGACCATGGCGGAAAAAGACAAGCTGCAAGAGCTGTTATCTCCCAAAAAGAACGCCGATAAGGCGTGGTATCTCTCCCTGCTCGACAAGGACGCGCAGGCGGCGTACGAGGCGGAGCATCTGGGCGCGGTCCTGCGGATGCTGAAGGTGTGCTATATCTACCGCTACCGCAGGCATATCGCGGACCTCCGCGCCGAGTGCGACGCCATCCGCGGCAAGGAGAATTATACGGCGGAAGATTTCCGCGCGCTGCAGGAAAAGAAGGCGGAGATCGCCGCGGACACCCGCCGCATCAACGAGTACAAGCCCTT
Organism: uncultured Clostridia bacterium; assembly: GCA_944363395.1. Classification (GTDB taxonomy): domain Bacteria; phylum Bacillota; class Clostridia; order Christensenellales; family Borkfalkiaceae; genus Gallimonas. Next base: position 361 of record CALVUC010000027.1, read on the forward strand.
CTTCTCCGAACCGTACTTCGCCCGCATGGACGTCGTGGACGACAAAGAGGGTTATAACAGTTATTATATCGGCAAGAAGGGGGACGTCAATCTGGAGATCGTCGACTGGCGCGCCCCGCTCGCCGTCAGATACTATCAGAAGAGCCGCGTCACCTTCACCATCAACGAATACGAATACCGTACCGTGCTCAGGCGGGCGCTCTCGGTGAAGAATGGAAAGGTGCTCGATTTCAGGAACGAGTATCTCTCCGTCGGCGACGTCCTGACGCCCGAGGAGATCGGCGGCAGGGATGAGGAGATCTTGTTCGACCCCTATCTTCGGAGCATCATCCAAAGCCGCAAGGACGACGTGAAGGTGCGCGACATCATCCGCACCATCCAGGAGCAGCAGTTTGAGATCGTCACCCTTCCCGAACGCGAAAACTTCGTCCTGCAGGGCTGCGCGGGCAGCGGCAAGACGATGATCATGCTGCACCGCCTGAGTTATCTCATGTACAATAACGAGAGCCTGCGCCCCGGCGACGTGCTCGTCATCACTCCGTCGGAGAGTTTCAACGGCTTTATCGACGAACTCTCGCAGATGCTTGAATTGCAGAAGGTGCGCACGACGACGCTGACGGGCTACTATTTCCGCGCGCTCGCGGGGGAGGGGATCGACCTGAAGTCCCGCCTCACGTCCGAGCGCGAGCCGGAGGCGTATCTCGGCTACGTCTATTCCGCGCGCTTTCCCGAGGAGACGGCGGCGCGCGTGCAAAAACTCTACAGGGAGCTTCTGGCGCTCTTCACGGCGCCCGAGTGCCGCTCTGTCTCGGAGAGCGTGCTCGCCATGTGCCGTGCGCGCAGGGAGCAGTTCGTGCGCGTGCGGAACGCCTCCGTGCGCGTGCGGCGCGCCGTCCTGGGCGAGCTCAAAGAGAACAAAGAGGGGGGCTTCTATTTTACAAAGCCCTTCCGCACGCTGATGAACGCCTATGTGCAGGCGGAGGACTTCCTGCAGTTCGTGCTCGAAGAACATGAACGCACGCCCGACTACTTCTTCCGTCAGCTCTCCGAATTTTACCGCAGCGCGCACGTCATCGTCTCGGGCGGGGAGAAGGTCTTTGCGGACGCGCAGTCCGACCTTGCGGCGCTCGCCGAGGCGGTGGAAAAGGAGATCGCCGATCTCAGGCGCTATAAACAGAAGCGTGGCGCGCAGGAGGTGCTCACCTATCCCGACCGCATCGCCCGCCGCGAGCAGCTGCTCGAGGAGACCCACCGTATCCGCGAACTCATCGGCGCGATGACGGAGGGGCTGGATCTGACCGCCGATTTCTTTGCCGTCCTGCGCCTGACGCGCGCCTGTACGGAGCTCGGAAAGTGCAGGGACGGCACCGACGTCGCCCGCTGGCTGTACCGCGAGACGGTCAAGCCCGTCAAGACCAGGTACGGCATGAGGGGCATCTATCCTTCGGACGGGTATGCGCTCGCCCTTGTCCTCACCGAAGCGGGCAGGCAGCTCACGCCCCGCTACGGGCTCGTCTTTGTGGACGAGGGGCAGGACATCTCCGAAGGGGAGTACGCCCTTTTAAGGCGCATCCACTCGGACGCGGCGTTCAATGTGTTCGGCGACCTCAAACAGAACATCACGCCGTGGCGCGGGGTACGAAATTGGAAGAACGTATGCGAAAATCTGTACACGCTCAACCAGAATTACCGCAACACGAACGAGATCGTCGCCTTTGTTTCCGAAGTGCTGGACGCCGATATGCGCCCCATCGGGCTGGAGGGGGCGGAGGTCGTCCGCATCCGTCCCCGTCAGGTGAGCGCCTTCTTCCGCGAAAAGCAGGGGCTCAAGGCGGTCATCTGCAGGGAGGAAGATCTCCCGCTCTTTGACAAGCGCGGCTACAAGATCGTGTCGGGGGATGTACAGCTCAGCCGCAGCAAGATCAACGTGATGAGCGTGTTCGCGAGCAAGGGGCTGGAATTTTCCGCCGTCGCCGTTTACGACAGGGGCATGACGAAAAACGAAAAATATATCGCCTATACGCGCGCTCTCCGTGAGCTCGCCGTCATCGAGGAGGAAGCGTGAAGGATATCTTTTTGCTCGACGTGGACGATACGCTGCTCGACTTTGCCAAGGGCGAGCGGGCGCAGATCGCCTCTACGCTCGCTCATTTCGGCATCGCGCCCACGCCCCGCATGGCGCAGCGCTTCCACGAGATCAACGACGGGCTCTGGAAGCGGCTGGAACGCGGCGAACTGACGCGCGAGCGGCTGCTGACCCTCCGTTTCGAGCTGTTTTTCGAGGAATTCGGATTGAGGGGGGACGCGGCGGCGTTCAACGCCCTGTACTTTGAAGGGCTGTCCTCGCGGGCGTATCTCATCGACGGCGCCGCCGCGTTTTTGCGGACGCTCCGCCAAAGGGGGCGGCTGTTCACCGTGACCAACGGCTCCGCTTACATTCAGCGCCGCCGCACCGCGCTCGCGGGCATCGACGGTTTTTTTGAGGAAATGTTCATATCCGAGACGGTCGGCTGCAACAAGCCGTCGCCCGCGTATGCGGCGTACGTCGCCTCGCATATCGAGGGCTTTTCGCGCGAGAGAGCGGTGTGGATGGGGGACAGCCTCACCTCGGACAGGCTGTGCGCCGCGGCGATGGGGGTGGACTTCATCCTCTTCGGCAGGGAGCGCCCCGCAGGATACGACGGGCTGTTTGCGGACGGGTATCCCGCGGCGCTCGGGCTCATCGGCGGGCTGTGAGGCGGGAAAGCACGTTTCGGCGGACGCGACGCATTTTCTCGCCGTTTTGCTTGACGGGGGGGGGTGCGTTTATGATATGATATGTATGAGAATACCGCCCGCAAGGGCAGGAGGAAGGGATGCAAACGCCTGTTTTTGCCGAACTCGGCACGGAGATCGTCCGCGCCGAGGACCTGAGAAAGACATTCGCGCTCTCGCGCAAGCAGCGCCTGCTCGACAAGACGGGCGCCGCCTATAAGACCGCCGTCGACGGGCTCTCCTTTTCCGCATACCGCGGGGAGATCTACGGGCTGCTCGGACCCAACGGCGCGGGCAAGACGACGACGCTCAGGATGCTCTCCACACTCATCTCGCCCGATGCGGGCGACGCCTTTGTCTGCGGGCATTCCGTCCGCAAGGAGCCGCAGAAGGTGCGCGACGCGATCGGGTTCATGACGAGCGAACTTAAACTCGAGGGCTTCTTTACGCCCTCCTATCTCTTTGATTTCTTCGGCGCGATGCACGGCGTGGAACAGGGGACGCTCGCCGCGCGCAAGAAGGAACTCTTTGCCCGCTTCGGCATCGACAGGTTTGCGGAAGTCAAAGTAAAAGACCTCTCCACGGGTATGCTGCAGAAGGTCTCGCTCGTCATCGCCATCGTCCACGATCCCGACGTCGTCATCTTTGACGAGCCGACCAACGGGCTGGACGTGCTCACCGCCAAGGTCGTCACCGACTTTTTGCTGGAGCTCAAAAAAATGGGCAAGAGCATCCTGCTCTCGACGCACATCTTCTCGCTCGTCGAAAAGCTGTGCGACAGGGTGGGGATCGTCATCGACGGAAAAATGGCGGCGGAAGGGACGCTTGCGGCGCTGTGCGGCGGCGTTTCGCTCGAGGATAAATTCTTTTCCGTCTACCGCGAAGCAAAGGGGGAAGCCGTATGAAACTGCTGGCACTCATGAAGAAGGAATTTCTGCGCTTTTTCGGCGATCCCAAACTCATCGTCACCATGCTCCTGCCGGGCATCCTCATCTATCTCATCTACACCGTCATGGGGAGCGCCATCTTTGGTCCGGAAGAGGCGTACGACTTCAAAGTGTACGTCTCGGAGCGCTCGGCGGCGGAGACCGCCATCGTGCAGACGGCGGAGGCGAACGGCTGGAGCGTGGATTTTTTGGAGCAGGGAGAACTCACGGTGGAGGAGATGCGGGACAAGGTGCAGGCGGGCGAAGCGGATGCGCTCATCGTCTATCCCGAAAACTTTGACGAGACGCTTTCCGCAGGCGGCAGCTTTTCGGGGCCGCTCACCATCGTCTACAATTCCGCCGAGACGCGCAGCCTGCGCTTTTACACCGTTGCCGACGCGGTGCTCTCCGCCTGGGCGCGTCCCTTCGCGCTCGCGGCGAGCGACCTCGGCGCGGAGGGCGGCAGCGCGCAGATCATGGCGGGGATGCTTCCCTTCCTCATCGTCGTCTTTGTCTTTTCCTCTTGTATGTCGGTGACGCTCGAATCGGTCGCCGGGGAAAAGGAGCGCGGCACGCTCGCGACCATCCTCGTCACTTCCGCGAGCCGCGTGGACATCGCCCTCGGCAAGATCCTGCCCCTTGCCTGCGTCTCGCTGATCGGCGCGGCGTCCAGCTTTCTGGGCGTGGCGTTCTCCCTTCCCACGCTGATGGGGGTGAGTCTCGAAGTCGCCGTCGCGGGGCTGGGCGCGGCGGAGTTCTTCCTCATTTTCCTGCTCATCGTCTCCGTCGTGCCGCTCATCGTCGCGGCGATCGCCACCGTCTCCACGCTCTCGCGCTCCGTCAAGGAGGCATCGGGCTATACGAGCGTCATCATGATCCTCGTCATGGTCCTGTCCGTCGTCGCCTCCTTTGTCCCGGGCATCGGGAACTGGGTCGTCGCCGTTCCCGTACTCAATGCCGTCGCCGCCATGCAGGGCGTGCTCACGGGCGCGGCGCAGGTGTGGATGTGTCTCACGGCAGTCGCGCTGAATCTTGTGTATACGGCGCTGCTCGTCTTCCTCATCTCCCGCCTTTTGTCCAGCGAGCGCGTCATGTTCGGAACGTAAGAACGTAGGCTCTCCGCCCCTTCGGGGGCGGATTTTTTTGTTTTCGAGGCAGGTTGTTTTCGTCAATATTTTCAAAAACCGTTGCCGAAAATCACAAGATATGGTATAATGAAAATTGAACTACACATTTTCTGAGAGGACACCATGGCAGAACAACATTACGACGCGGGCGATATCACCATCCTCGAAGGGCTGGACGCCGTCCGTCTGCGCCCCGGGATGTATATCGGATCGACGGGACCGCGCGGGCTGCATCATATCCTTTGGGAGATCGTGGACAACGCCATCGACGAGGCGGCGAACGGCTATGCGGACACGATCGACGTGCATATCTACCGCGACGGGAGCGTCTCCGTCGAGGACAACGGGCGGGGCATTCCCACCGATATCCACCCCAAGACCAAGGTCTCGGGCGTACAGGTCGTCTTTACCCAGCTCCATGCGGGCGGCAAGTTCGACGAGCACAATTATTCCTTCTCGGGCGGGCTGCACGGCGTGGGCGCTTCGGTCACCAACGCGCTCTCCAAGTGGCTCAAAGTGCGCGTCAACAAGGACGGCGACACCTGGGAGATGGAGTTTCATTCCTACTACGACAAGGCGAAAAAGAAGTACGAGTCGGGCATCCCCGTCGCGCCCCTCAAAAAGACGGGCAAGTGCGGCAAGGCGCACGGCACCCTCGTGCATTTCCTGCCCGACGACGCGGTGTTCGGCAGCAACGAGATCCAGCTCTCTTCCGTCACGCACCGCCTGCGCGAGCTCGCCTTCCTCAACAAGGGGCTGAAGATCACCCTGACGGACGAGCGCGTCACCGAAAACGAGATGGCGCCCGAAGGGGAGACGCGGCAGCTCGATCTGATGGGGGCGACCAAGCCCTATTCCGTCACCTTCCACTACGAAGGCGGCATCTCCGACTTTGCCGTCTACCTCAACGAGGGCAAGGGAAAACTCTATGCGCCGCCCATCTATTACAGGGCGGAAAAGGACGGCATCCTCGTCGAGTTCGCCATCCAGCACACGGGGGAGTTCACCGAGAACCTCTTTTCCTTCGTGAACAACATCCCCACGCCCGAGGGCGGCTATCACGAGACGGGCTTCCACGGCGGCATCACGCGCGTCTTTAACGACTATGCGCGCGATACCAAGGTGCTCAAAGAAAAGGACGCCAACTTCACGGGGGACGACTTCCGCGAGGGGCTCACGGCGGTGCTGTCCATCAAGATGAAGAACGTGCAGTTTGAAGGGCAGACCAAGACCAAACTCGGCAATCCCGAAGCGCGCGCTCCCGTCGAGGCGGCGGTGAGCGAGGGGCTGCGCGCCCTCATCGCCCAACCCAAGAACAAAAAGACCTTTGACGAGATCGTCAAAAAGGCACAGAACGCGGCGCGCGTGCGCATTGCGACCCGTCAGGCGAAGGAAAACGCCCGCGCCAAGAACAGCATCGACTCTTTGCAGCTCGTCGGCAAGCTCGCCGCCTGTTCGGGACGCACGCCCGAACGCAACGAACTCTTCATCGTCGAGGGCGATTCGGCGGGCGGCACCGCCAAACAGGCGCGCATCCGCCAGTTCCAGTCCATCCTGCCCCTGCGCGGCAAGCCGCTCAACGTCGAAAAGAAGCGCCTCGATCAGGTGCTCGCCAACGAGGAGATCCGCACCATCATCTCCGCGCTCGGCGCGGGCGTCGGCAACGACTTCAACCTCGATAAACTCAACTACCACAAGGTCATCATCCTCTCCGATGCCGACCAGGACGGCTTCCACATCCGCTGCATCCTTCTGACATTCTTCTTCCGCTATATGCGGCCGCTCGTCAACGCGGGACACGTCTATATCGGGATGCCGCCCCTCTATAAGGTGTACAAGCAGAACGGCAGCGCCGAGGAGTACGCCTATGACGACAAGGAGCTTGCCGAAAAGATCGAGAAGGTGGGCAGGGGATATCTCATCCAGCGCTACAAGGGTCTGGGCGAAATGAGCGCCGAACAGCTCTGGAAGACGACGATGGATCCCGCCCGCCGCAACCTGACGCAGGTCACCATCGAGGACGCCGTTGCCGCGGACGAGATGATCAGCACGCTGATGGGGGACAAGGTGGAGGGAAGAAAGGAATTCCTCAACCGCAACGCCAATTTCAACAAACAGGACGCCTTTATGGACCGCGTCAAGCTCAGGAAGGAGGACGGCAATGAAGAATGAGAAAAAGCGGGAGCAGGAGCCGCAGGGGACGCTCTACGTCACCCCGCTCGAAGAGGTGCTGCCCTCGTCCATGCTCCCGTATGCGGAGTTCGTCATCCTCGACAGGGCGCTGCCCCGCGTCGAGGACGGTCTGAAACCCGTCCAGCGCCGCATCCTGTATACGATGTACGAGATGGGGCTCACGCCCGACAAGCCGCACAAGAAGTCGGCGCGCATCGTCGGCGACTGCATGGGTAAATATCACCCGCACGGCGATTCCTCCGTCTACGACGCGATGGTGCGCATGGCGCAGGACTTCAACATGGGGCGGACGCTCGTCAACGGACACGGCAACTTCGGTTCGGTGGACGGCGACCCCGCCGCCGCCATGCGCTATACCGAGGCGCGCCTGGAGCCGCTCGCGCTCGAACTTCTGCGCGATCTCGATAAGAACACCGTTCCCTTTTCGCTCAACTTCGACGACTCCCTGAAGGAACCCGATATGCTCCCCGGGCGCTTCCCGAACCTGCTCGTCAACGGGGCGGCGGGCATCGCCGTGGGGCTTGCGACCAACATCCCGCCGCACAACCTCGCCGAGACCATCGACGGCGTCGTCGCCTATATCGACGATCCCGCGATCACGCTCGATGAGATGCGCAGGTACATCCCCGCGCCCGATTTCCCGACGGGCGGCTACATCATCGCGAGCGAACTCGAACAGGCGTACGAGACGGGGAAGGGGCGCATCACGCTGCGCGCCCGCGTCCACGTCGAACAGGCGGACAACGGCAAAAAAGCCATCGTCATCACCGAGCTTCCCTATCAGGTCAACAAGTCCGCGCTGCTGCGCAAGATCGCCGACCTCCGCGAAGAAAAGAAGGAGGAACTTGCCTCCATCACGCGCGTGCAGGACGAGTCCGACCGCGAGGGCATCCGCGCCGTCGTCGAACTGCGCGCCGACGCCGACGTGGACCGCATCCTCAGACTGCTCTACAAGTACACCGATCTCGAGACGACCTTCGGCATCAACATGGTCGCCATCGCGGGCGGCAAGCCCATGCTCATGGGGCTTCTGGACATCATCCGCTACTATGTCAACTATCAGCGCGAGGTCGTCCTGCGCCGCTCCAAATTCGACCTTGCCGCCGCGAAGGAACGCTGCCATATCCTGGAAGGGCTCATCATCGCCGTCAGGAACATCGACGAGGTCGTCAGGATCATCAAGAACGCCGATTCCACCGCGGACGCGCGCGACAAACTGAGAAAGCGCTTCGACCTCTCGGAAAAGCAGGCGCAGGCGATCCTCGATCTGCGCCTTGCCCGCCTCACCAAGCTCGAAGTCTACAAACTCGAAGAGGAACTCAAACGTCTCAGGGAACTCATCGAAACGCTCACCGCCATCGTCAACAGCCGTCAGCGCCAGCTTCAGGTGGTCAAGGAGGAGATCCTCGCCATCAAAAAGGCGTACAAGACGCCCCGCCGCTCCGAACTCGTCGGCAGCGCCGAGGAGGCGGTCGCCGAGCGCAACGACATCCGCGCGCCGGGCGTCAAGAGCGTTTTGTGCATCACGGCGGACAAAAAACTCAAGTGCGTGACGGAAAAGAACTTCGCGATGGTCAACAAACCCCTGCCATCGGATGCAAAGACGGGGCTGATCGCCGTCGTCACGCAGAAGATGCTCTCGGGCGAGGACGCCGTCGTCGTCTCCGACCTCGGCAACTGCTACCGCATCTGCGGCGAGGACGTCTCCTGCAAGTTCTCGGACAAGGGCTACGCGCTCTCCGATCTCTTTGAGGAAGCGCAGGAGGACGAGGCGCCCGTCGCGCTCCTTCCGCCCAAGGCGGGCGAGGGATACCTGCTCGTCATGACCCGCCAGAGCATGATCAAAAAGACGCTCTGGTCGGAGTACGACGTCAACAAGACGGTGTTTCAGGCGATCAGGCTCAACGAGGGCGACCGCGTCATCTCCGTCCAGCCCGCAGACCCCGACGAGGAGAACACGACCATCTTTTTGGTCAGCCGCGGCGGGATGTGCATCAATGCCAAAAACGACATCCCCGTGCAGAAGCGCATCGCGGGCGGCGTCAGGGGTATCCACTTAAAGGAGGGGGACGAGGTCATCTTCGCCTCGCAGATCCGCGAGGAGGGAGAGATCGTCACCGTGACGAAGGACGGCAGGTTCAAGCGCGTCATTGCCGCGCAGATCGATCCGCTGCCCCGCTACCGCCGCGGCGTGCAGGTCACCTCGCTCAAGGGTACGGAGCTCCTGTTCGCCGATTACGTCACCGAGCCGTACATCCTCGCCGTGCGCACGGACGAGGGGGAACTGCTTGAGATCGACACCGAGAGCGTCTCCATCGAGACGACCGCGACGCGCGGCAGACCCTTCAAGGGGACCAAATGGCATCCCGTGGAGGTGTACGCCGTCCGCTGCCGCGGGAAGGAGTGACGTCTTTTTTCCGAAAAATGAATATTTATGCAAACGAGCCGCCGTTTTTGTTGATAAATACGGCGGTTTGTGCTAAAATATAAGGAAATGCGGCAGCGAAGCGCTGCCCAAAACCAAATGAGGTGAAGAAATGAAGAAACTGCTTACATTATCTCTTGCGGCGGCGACGCTCGCGGCAAGCGCGTTCGGGCTCTCCGCGTGCAGCGGCGCGGATACGCTCGTCGTATATACGGAGGCGGGCTTTGCGCCCTTTGAATACACCGATAACGGCGCGATCGTCGGCGTGGACGTCGATATCATGAACAGGGTCGGCGAGAAGCTGGGCAAAGAGGTGGTGTTCGAGAACGTCGCCTTCGATACCATCGTGGACGCGGTCTCGCAGGGCAAGCTCGCCAACGTCGGCGCGGCGGGTATCTCCGTCACGCCCGAGCGCGAGGAGAAGGTGGCCTTCTCCATTCCCTATTACACGGCGTCGCTGTACGTCATCTATAAGACGGACGGCACGATGGCGCCCGAAGTGAGCGAGAGCACCGCGGAAAACGGCAGCGTCATCTATTGGGATTCGCTCGCGGGCATGGACATCGGCGTGCAGAACGGCACGACGGCGGACCTCTTCCTCGGCGACGAGATCGCGGAGGGCGGCACGATCTACGGGACGGGCGCGACCAAGACGGGCTATTCCTCGCTGAGCATGGCGGTCAGCGATATCGGGCTCACGACCAACGTCGTCATCATCGACGAGCTTCCCGCAAAGGCGCTGGTCGAAAACAACGAGGGCGTCTCCTGCCTGCCCCTCTACTACAAGGGCGAGACGGCGGAGGAAGATTCCGCCGCGGTCGACGAGTACGCGATCGCCGTCACCAAGGGCGAGACGGAGATCCTTGACGCCATCAACGAGGTGCTCGGCGAGCTCATCGCGGATGTGGACGCGGACGGCAACAACGGGATCGACCGCCTCGTGATGTCGCACCTCGATCTTGCGACGAGCGACTGAAAACAGCAAAAGGGACGGGCTGTCGCGCAAAGTGGCAGCCCTTATTTTAAGGAGACATCGTGTTAGAAGATTTAAGGACAGTGCTCTCTTCGCCCGAATACATGGGGTATTTCTGGCAGGGGTTCGGGCATACCATCCTCATCTCCCTGATCGCCGTGGCGATCGGGCTCGTGCTCGGCTTTATCGTCGCGATCGTCAAGATCGCCGCCACGCAGAACAAGTGGATGAAGATCCCCGCCTTTCTTTGCAACATCTATACGACCGTCGTCCGCGGCACGCCCGTGGCGGTACAGCTCTTTTTGATGGTGTTCGTCATCATGGCGATCCCGGGCGTCAAGCCTGCCGCCATCATCCTCACGTTCGGCATCAATTCGGGCGCGTACGTCTCGGAAAACATCCGCGCCGGCATTTTGTCCGTCGATAAGGGACAGATGGAAGCGGGCAGGTCGCTGGGCATCCCCTGGACGCAGACGATGGTCAGGATCGTCTTTCCGCAGGCGATCAAGAACGTCATCCCCGCCATCGGCAACGAGATGATCGCGCTGCTCAAAGAGACGTCCATCATCAATCTCGTCGGCGCGACCGTCGGACAGCTGACGTTCGATATCAATGCCGCCGCTTCGCAGATCATCCCCAAAGTCGGGTATCTCGCGCCGACGATCGTCGCCGCGTGCCTGTATCTCATCATCGTGTACGCGATGGTGCTCATCATCAAACTTGTCGAAGGGAGGCTGAGAAAGAGTGATCGCCGTTAAGAACCTGTACAAGAATTTCGGCAAGACGCCCGTTCTCAAGGCGGTCTCCACGACCGTCGAAAAGGGCGAGAAGGTGGTCATCATCGGACCGAGCGGCTCGGGGAAATCGACGCTCCTGCGCTGCATGAACCTTTTGGAGGATCCCACCTACGGCGAAGTCTGGGTGGACGGAAAACTCATCACGCCCGTCGATCCCTACCTGCATCCCGATCTCATCGCGCTCTCTTCTACCTGCCGCAGGCTGTGCGCGGAGGGCATGACGGAGGAGGATGCCGTGGCGCGCATCAAGCGGGAGGACCTGCTCAGAAAGTTTGAAGGCGCCGCCTTCCGCAAGGCGGTGCGCAGCCGCTATAAGGAGAACTATCTCGACATCAATCTGGTGCGCCGCAAGATCGGCATGGTGTTCCAGCACTTCAATCTGTTCAACAACAAGACGGTGCTGGACAACATGACGCTCGCGCCCGTCACCTTGAAACTCAAGACCAAGGCGGAGGCGGAAGAGCGGGCGTACGCGCTTTTGAGACGCATCGGGCTGGAGGACAAGGCAAACGTCTATCCCTCCACGCTCTCGGGCGGGCAGAAGCAGCGCATCGCCATCGTGCGGGCGCTCGCCATGGAGCCGGAGTATATGCTCTTTGACGAACCGACGAGCGCGCTCGATCCCGAAATGGTCGGCGAGGTGCTCGAACTCATGAAGGAACTCGCCGATACGGGCATGACGATGGTCATCGTCACGCACGAGATGGGCTTCGCGCGCGAAGTCGGCACGCGCGTGCTGTTCATGGCGGACGGCGCGATCGCAGAGGAGGGGACGCCCGACGAGATCTTCTCCGCGCCCGAGTCTCCGCGCCTTCGGGAATTTTTATCCAAGGTCCTTTGAGGGAACGAGAAAACGGCGCGCCGCCGTCGCATTGTGCGACGGCGGCGCGCTTCTTTGTCCGCGGCGATTTTCCTGCGCTGCCGTCATGCGCTTGACGGCTCGGGCAAAGTGTGGTAAAATTTACGGAAGAACATCTTTGGGAGCTTTTGTCCGGTCATGCAAAAACAGTGGAAGCGGGGCTTCACCACCCCTGAACTTGTCATCGTCATCGTCGTCATCGTCATTCTGGCGGCGGTGCTCATTCCGACGTTCGTCATTCTTGCCACCGACGGCGGAAGATCGACGGACGATCCCGATACGGCGGCGGATATCGCCCTTGCAAGGAATATGAACGACGTGCTCGCGGAGACGGCTTCGCCTGCAAGTATGTCCGACCTCGTCCCCGTGCTCGCGGAGCACGGATACAGGCTGGACAACCTCAGCCCCGCCGCGGAGGGAAACGTCTTTGTCTGGAACAAGACGACCAACCGCATCTCCTATCTCGGCAGCGACGGCACGGTGCTGTATACCGAGGACGTCCTTCCCACCGTCTTTACGCCCTCGCCCGACTTCTGGCTCGCGGTGCGCAGCGCCGCGGAGATGGAGGCGTGGAGCGGTCTGAGTTACTATCTTGCGGCGGACATCACCGAGCCGCTCGTCTTTACCCGCCCTTCCTCGCTGAATACGGGCGATCATATGGCGGGCGACGTCACCTACCGCTTCGAGGGCGAGGGGACGGTCACCGTCGAAGGGGCGCTCTCCTCCCTCGTCGTGGAGGCGCCGCAGGGGACGGTGCATAATTACAGTTCTGTCGGCGGCGTCGCGCTGCTTGCGGGCAGCGAGGTCGCCTATCACGAGCACGGCTATGTGCGCGGGACGCTCTCCGTTGCGGAGACGTTCGAGGGCGGCGTCGCCGTGGAGGCGGAGGGGACCGTCGTCGAACTGGAGGCGCTCAACGCGCCGCTCGCCTCGCTCCTCAACCGCGGGTACATCCTCACGCTCACGCGCAGCGACGGCGTCACCGTCCTGAACGAGGGCTACATCGGCAACGCGGAGGAAAACGGCATCGAAAATGCCGCGTCGCTCACCTACTCGATCGCCAACGCCTCTGCGCTCGCCCGTCTGCGCGACAAGATCAACAACGGCATCTGTCCCGAAAACGTCACCTACGTCCTGACGGGGGACATCGACCTTACGGGCAGCGACTGGGTGCCGATGGGGCTGGAGAACGCCCGTTTTCAGGGGACGTTCGACGGCGGCGGGCATACGATCAGGGGGCTTTCCAATCTCTGCCTGTTTGGCTTTGTCGACGCCGGGTCGACGGTGCGCGACATCGTCTTTACGCAGGTGAACACCATCCTGCCGCCCGTCGCGGCGTGCGTCTACGGCAGCACGGAGCGCCCCACGACCTTTTCGGGCATCGAGGTCAACGGCGTCGTCTCCAGCGACATCATCTCGGTGAGCGGGCTTGTCGGCATCCTCCGTTCGGCGGAGACCGAGCTCCCCACGCAGATGAAGGACTCTCCCGAGGTCGTCATCGAAAACTGCGTCAGCAACGTCACGGCGACCTGCGTCGGCTATACGCGGGCGGCGGGCTTCGTCGTCACGGTGTACGGCGTCAATCTGACCGTCAGGAACTGCGTCAACAACGGCGATCTCTCGGTCACCAACCACACGCGCGAAGCGCACGCGGGCGGGATCGTCGGCTTTATCATGGACAACTCCCTTCTGGAGGCGGAGAACGCCGATCCCCGCTGCGAAAATTTCACCGTGACCATCGAAAACTGCAGCAATCACGGCGCCGTCGCGACGCACGTCGGGATGGCGGCGGACGGGTACGCGGGCGGCATCGTCGGCGCCTGCTTCAACGGCAGGCTCGTCTTTACGGGCTGCATGAGCGACGGCGCGGTCTCCTCGCGCAACAGCGCAGGCGGCGGCAAGTCGGCGGCGGGCGGCATCGTCGGCAGGTCGATCGGCAACGCCGTCCTCACGGACTGCGAGAGCCGCGGCAGCGTGACGGCGACGGCGGAGCGCGCGGGTACGGACATCGCCGCGGGCGGCGCGGTCGGATTTTTTGAGATCAACAGCCTGGGCGGCACGCTCGAACTCACCCGCGTTTCCGTCTCCGGCAGCGTGGCGGCAAACGGGCAGGGCGAGGACGAGTGCATCGCGGGCGGGCTGCTCGCCAAGAACCTCAACCAGGGCAACCGCCTCACGATCTCGGAATGCACGGTGAGCGCGCAGGCGCGCGTCACGGCGTCGGGCGCGGAGGAGAACTACGCCGCCGCGGTCATCGGACGCTGCCATGAGAAGGCGCCGCTCACCATCCTCTCCGTCACCGTGGCGGAGGGCGCGCAGCTCATCGGGGACAGGGAGACGCAATCTCTCGGGCTCGTTGCAACGCCCGTCGAGGGCGGCTATGTGCGGTATACTCCGGCATGACGGCATGAAAAGTGTTTGCCCGCGCTTCGGCGCGGGTTTTTTGTACCCGATGTGACATGATCCGCCCCTTTCGGACATAAACTGTACTATCGTCCGATAGGGGGAAAGGGAATGTGGGAAGCGATCCGCCTGCGCGCCGTCGCGGAGGCAAGGTATATGCTTGAGACAAAGTGTACGGTGCGCGCCTGCGCCGCGAGATTCGGTGTGAGCAAGTCCACCGTACATAAGGACGTCACCGAGCGGCTGCTCGGCATCGACCCCGCGCTGTGCCGCAGGGTGGGCGAGGTGCTCAGCGTCAATTTGCGCGAGCGGCATATCCGCGGCGGGAACGCGACGCGCTGCAAGTACTGTCAAAGGCGGCTTCGGTACAAAAAAGAGGGGTACGTCCCCTGAAAATGCAGACCAAATGCAGACCATTTTTTCGTATGGGCTGCATTTTTTATTGCCGAAAGGGGAATAAGCTGTTTCCGCGGGAGAGGCGGGGCGTGAGAGCAAACGGGTTTTTCGGTGAAAACCCCGCGAACTTTCTTGTATTTTTTTGTCGTTTATGATACAATATGCCTTGTTCAATATCGTACAATGCTGCCGCAAAATACGGCAGCCGGAGCATATCGGCTATGATTTATGACCTCGGGATCGACGTCGGCTCGACCACCGTCAAGGTGACCGTGCTCGACGAAGCGCTCCAAATCGTTTATACGAGCTACGAACGCCATTTTGCGCGCGTCCGCGAGACGGTCCTTGCGCAGCTCGCCGTCGTGGAAGAGAAGTTCGGCGCGGGCGAATACCGCGTCAGCGTCACGGGTTCCGCGGGGCTGGGCATCGCGCAGCGCGCGGGCCTTCCCTTCGTGCAGGAAGTGCAGGCGGCGTTCGGCGCCATCCGCAGGTTTTATCCTGCGGCGGACGTCGCGATCGAACTGGGCGGCGAGGACGCCAAGATCATCTTCCTGACGGGCGGCACCGAGCAGCGCATGAACGGCAGCTGCGCGGGCGGCACGGGCGCCTTCATCGACCAGATGGCGACGCTGCTCGACCTCTCCGTGCAGGAGATGGACGCGCTCTCTTTGCAGGCGGAGCGCGTCTATCCCATCGCTTCCCGCTGCGGCGTGTTCGCCAAGTCGGACATCCAGCCCCTGCTCAATCAGGGCGTCGGCAAGGCGGATATCGCCGCCTCCATCTTCCGCGCGGTCGTCGATCAGACGGTCTCGGGACTTGCGCAGGGGCGGCGTATCAAGGGGAACGTCCTCTTCCTGGGCGGGCCGCTGTACTTTTTGAAGGGGCTGCGGCGCGCTTTCTGCGAGACGCTGGGGCTGGACGAGGAACACGCCGTGTTCCCCGAGACGGCGCCCTGCTTCATGTCCATCGGCGCGGCGCTCTACGCCGCCGAGGAAAAGCCCGAGCCGCTGTCCGGGATCCGCGCGCGTCTGCTCGCCGCGGGGGAGGGGGAGGGCATCACCGTCGGCGAACCGCTCTTTTCCTCGCAGCAGGAGTACAGCGATTTCATCGCCCGCCATATCCGCAGCGATCTCTCCTTTGAGAACATCCTCACCTACCGCGGAGAGGCGTATCTCGGCATCGATTCGGGCTCGACGACGACAAAGCTCATGCTCATCACGCCCGACTGCAAGATCCTGTATTCCCACTATCAGACCAACAACGGGCAGCCGCTCGACATCGTTGCGGACAAGATCCGCGAGATCTACCGCCTTTTGGGCGACCGCATCGTCATCCGCGGCGCGTGCGTCACGGGCTACGGCGAGGAAATGATGCGCGCCGCGCTCAAGATCGATTTCGGCGTCGTCGAGACGATGGCGCACTTCAAGGCGGCGCTCTATTTCAATCCCGACGTCGATTTCATCATCGATATCGGCGGGCAGGACATCAAGTGCTTCAAAGTCAAGAACCGCGCCATCGATTCCATCATGCTCAACGAGGCGTGCTCTTCGGGCTGCGGGTCCTTCATCCAGACCTTCGCCAAGGCGATGAACATGGAGATCGAGGAGTTTTCCCGCCTCGGACTGTTTGCCAAGCATCCCGTCGAACTCGGCTCCCGCTGCACGGTGTTCATGAACAGCTCGGTCAAGCAGGCGCAAAAAGAGGGCGCGGGCATCGAGGATATCTCCGCGGGGCTCTCCTCCTCCATCGTCAAGAACGCCATCTACAAGGTCATCCGCGCCCGCACGCCCGACGAGCTGGGCAGGCACATCGTCGTGCAGGGCGGCACCTTCCTCAACGACGCCGTACTGCGCTCCTTTGAAAAGGAGACGGGCAGGGAGGTCGTCCGTCCCGCCATCGCGGGGCTCATGGGCGCGTTCGGCGCGGCGCTGTACGCCAAGGAAAACACCCTTCCCGAAACGCTCATCAGCACGCTCGTGACCGAAAAGGAACTGGAGCGCTTCTCCTATTCCTCCCGTTCGGTGACGTGCAAGGGCTGCACGTCCCGCTGCAGCGTCAACATCCTCACTTTCGCGGACGGCAGGCGCTTCATCTCGGGCAACAAGTGCGAGCGGGGCGCCGGGCTTCCGAGACCCAAGGAGCGGGCGGACATTTACACCTATAAGTACGAAAAACTGCTCGCCATGCCATCGCAGGGACAGGGCAGGCGCGGCACGGTCGGGCTTCCCCTGCAGCTCGTCATGTTCGAGCAGCTCCCCTTGTGGACGGCGTTTTTCGAGACGTGCGGCTTTCGGGTCGTGCTTTCGGACAGAAGTTCGCGCGAACTGTACTTTCTGGGGCAGCACACCGTCGCTTCGGATACGGCGTGCTATCCCGCCAAACTCATGCACGGGCATATCGAGTCCCTTCTCAACAAGGGCGTGGACTTTATCTTCTACCCGTGCGAAAGCTACAATCTGGACGAGCACGATTCCGTCAATCACTACAACTGTCCCGTCGTCGCCTACTACGCAGAACTTCTGAGGGCGAACAACGAGCGTCTGAACGAGGACAACTTCATCACGCCCTATCTCGATCCCAACGACGAGCGCACGACGGTGCGGGCGCTCACGCGGGCGCTCAGACGGTATAAACTTCCCGCGTTCCTCGTGCGCAAGGCATACCGCGCCGGGCTGGAGCGCATGAAGGCGTATCACGAGGACGTCGTCCGCGAAGGGCGCAGGATCTTGTTCGACGCCGAAAAGGCGGGCAAGCACGTCGTCGTGCTCGCGGGCAGACCCTATCACGCCGATCCCGAGATCAATCACGGCATCACGAAACTTCTCAATTCGCTGGGCGTCGCCGTGCTTTCGGAGGACGCCGTGTTCGAAGAGGCGCCGCTCGTCAAGGTCAACGTGCTCAATCAGTGGACCTATCACGCGCGGCTGTACCGGGCGGCGGAGTTCGTCAGCGAGCGCGAGAACATGAGCCTCGTGCAGCTCGTCTCCTTCGGCTGCGGGATCGACGCCATCACGACGGACGAGGTGCGCGCCATCCTCGAACGCAGGGGAAAGCTGTATACGCAGATCAAGATCGACGAGATCAACAATCTGGGCGTCGTCAAGATACGGCTCCGTTCCATGCTCGCCGCCATCGAGGAGTTGCAGAGGAAATCATGAAAAAAACGTTTGAGACAAAACCGACCGTCGATTTTTCGGACGATTATCCCGTGTTCACGCCCGGCATGAAGGCGACGCACACCATCCTCATCCCCGATATGCTCCCGTGGCACTTCGATCTTCTCGTGCACGTCATGCGCGGCATGGGCTACAAGGTGGAGGTGCTGCACAACGAGGGACGCGCCGTCATCGACGAGGGCTTGAAACACGTCCATAACGATACCTGTTATCCCGCGCTGTGCGTCATCGGGCAGTACATCGACGCGCTGAAGAGCGGAAAGTACGACCCCGCGCGCACCGCGGTGCTCATCACGCAGTCGGGCGGCGGCTGCCGCGCGAGCAACTACATCCCGCTCATCCGCAAGGCGCTGCGCGCGGAATTTCCCCAAGTCCCCGTCATGTCCCTCAATTTTTCGGGGCTGGAGAAGGGGAACGGCTTGCAGATCGCGCTCACCGACCTTATCAAGCTCGCCTATGCGATCTATTACGGCGATCTCATCATGTCGTGCTACAATCAGACAAAGCCGTATGAAATAACGGAGGGTTCCGCCGCCGCGGCGCGCGTCTCCTGCGTGGAGGAGATGAAGCGCGCGCTCGACAGCGGTACATACAGGCGGCTCGGAACTTGCGCGGAGCGCATCCTCCGCACGTTTGCCGCCGTCCCCGTGCAGCGCACGCCCAAGGTCAGGGTGGGGATCGTCGGCGAGATCTATGTCAAGTATTCGCCGCTCGGCAACTCGCATCTGGAGGACTTTCTCCTCGCGGAGGGCTGCGAACCCGTCGTCCCCGCGCTCATGGACTTCATCCTCTACTGCGTCGTCAACAATATCAACGACGCAAAGCTGTACGGAAAGAACAGGAAGGCGGCGCTCGTGTATCGGGCGGTCTATGCGTGGATGTACGCGAAGCAGAAAAAACTCATCCGTCTGATGAAGAAGTATTCCTTCGAGCCCTTCCACGACTTCGAGCATCTGCGCCGCTGCGCCGACAGCGTCATCCATCAGGGCGTCAAGATGGGGGAGGGGTGGCTCATCCCTGCCGAGATGGCGGCGCTCGCCGAGACGGGGACGGAGAACATCGTCTGCGCGCAGCCCTTCGGCTGCCTTCCCAACCACATCGCGGGGAAGGGCGCGGTCCGCGCGGTCAAGGCGCTGCACCCCGACGAGAACATTGTTCCCGTCGATTACGATCCTTCGGCGACCAAGGTCAACCAGGAGAACCGCATCAAACTCATGCTCGCGACCGCAAGGGAGCGGCTGAAGGGAAAACAATGAACAAAGGACGGGACGCGGCGGGCGTTCCGTCTTTTTTGCTGCCAAAAAGCGGGAATGCGCGGAGGAAAATTTTTTCGCGTTTTTGCTTTTCTGTGTTTGACGTATCCCGTCGTTTATACTATAATAGAAGGCGGAACGGGGATGGGGACAGCGCACCGTCGGGCGGCGCGCTCTTCTGCCGTTTTGCATGAGAACGTCAAAGAGGGGGCGCTTTGCAGCCGCAGGGACGCCCGTCGGAAGATATGAAACATCCATCAAAGAACGCGGACGATGAATTTGCGGCGGCGGATGCAGCCGCCGCGGCACCCCGCGCTCTTCCTGAAAAGCAAAATAAGAGATACGGATACCGCTTTGTCAAGCGCGCGTTCGATATTTTCTCCTCGGGGCTTGCGCTGCTTCTTCTCTCGCCGCTGCTCGCAGCGATCCTGCTCGTCAAGTGGCTGGAGGATGCGGGCGCGCCCGCGTACCGGCTGTCCGTCACGCGGGCGTCCTCTCCCGATGCGCCTTTGGCGCGCAGGGCGAAGCGCTTTGTCAGCCGCGACGGCACGGTCTATGATTGCGTCCTGCTGCCGCGGAAGCTCGAAAAGGGGGAGAAACGCCCTTCGGGCGCGCCCGTGTACGCCTCGGACCGCGTCGGCATGGGCGGAAAGATCTTCCGCTTTTACAAGATCCGCTCGATGTGTCCCGGCGCCGAGGAGATGAAACAGCAGCTCATCGACGCGGGACTGAACGAGGCGGACCTGCCCGCCTTCAAGATGAAGGACGATCCGCGCATCACGCCCTTCGGGAGGGTGCTGCGCAAGCTGTCTCTCGACGAGCTTCCGCAGCTCTTCAACGTCCTTCGCGGCGACATGAGCGTGGTCGGTCCGCGCCCGCCCCTGCCCGCCGAGGTGCGCTCCTATACGGCGGAACAGCGCCGCCGTCTCGAAGTCAAGGGCGGGCTTTTGTGCCTGTGGCAGATCTGCCACAACCGTCACGAGATGACGTTTGAAGAGTGGGTGGCGCTCGATCTCGAATATATCCGCCGCCGCAGCGTGCTGCTCGATCTGAAGATCGTCTGCAAGGGCGCCTATATGGTGCTCTTTGATCGCAGCGGCGAATAGGGGGTGCAGGCGATGAAGATCGTCATGATCGGTCATAAATATGTACCCTCGCGGGAGGGCGGCGTGGAGATCGCCGTCGGGGAACTTGCCTCACGCATGGCGGCGCAGGGACACGAGGTGACCCTTCTCAACAGAAAACGCAGGAAGTATCCGCGCGTCTATGAATATATGGGCTGCAAGGTCGAGAGCGTCTTTACGATCGAGAAACGCTCCCTCGACGCCATCGTCTATGCCTTTTTCGCGACGCTCAGGGCGCGGAGGATGATCAAAAAGGGACAGGCGGACATCGTGCATTTTCATGCGGAAGGTCCCTGCCTCTTTCTTTCTCTGCTGCCGCGGCGCAAAAAGCGCCCCGGGACCAAGGTGGTCGTCACCATCCACGGGCTGGACTGGCAGCGCGGCAAGTGGGGCGGGTTTGCCTCGCGCGTGCTGCGCATGGGCGAGCGGCGCGCGGTCAAATATGCGGACGAGATCATCGTGCTTTCCAACAGCAACAAGGCGTACTTCCGCGAGACGTACGACAGGGAAACGAAGTACATCCCCAACGGCGTCCCTCCGCCCGAACTGCGCGCGCCCGATCTCATCCAAAAAAAATACGGGCTGAGCAGCAACGGCTATGTGCTCTTTCTTGCGCGCATCGTGCCGGAGAAGGGGCTGCACTACCTCATCCCCGCATGGAAGAGCGTCGTCCGCGAGACGGGTACGGAGAAGAAACTCGTCATAGCGGGCGCTCCTTCGCACAGCGACGGCTATTACCGCGAGATCTGCGCGATGGCGGAAGGGGACGAGAGCATCGTCATGACGGGCTATGTCGAAGGAAGGGAGCTGCAGGAGCTGTATTCCAACGCCTGTTTGTATGTGCTGCCCTCCGATATCGAGGGGATGCCCATCGGCTTTCTGGAAGCGCTCTCTTACGGCAATGTCTGCCTCGTCTCGGATATCCCCGAGAACATGGAGCTCGTCAACGAGAATTGTTATGTGTTCCGCCGCGGGGACGTGAACAGGCTGCGCCATCAGATCAAAAAGATCATCGGGCAGGACGTCTCGCACCGCAGCGCGGTCATCCCTTATACCTGGCAGGAAGTCGTCCGCCGCACGCTGGAAATTTATGTGAGATAGAGATGGACAAAACGGAAATTTCATGGAAGGACAAGACCGTCCTCGTAACGGGAGCGGCGGGATTTATCGGCGCCAACCTCGTAAAGAGGCTTCTTGACGAGGGCATGGCGAAGGCGGTCGTCGGCATTGACAACATGAATGCCTATTACGATGTCTCCTTGAAGGAGTACCGCCTCGGCGAGATCGGCGCGGCTGCGGCCTCTTCAAAGACGCATTGGCAGTTTGTCCGCGGAGATATTGCCGACCGGGAGACGCTCGACGGCGTGTTCCGGACCTATCGTCCCGCTCTCGTCGTCAATCTTGCGGCGCAGGCGGGCGTGCGCTATTCCATCACCCATCCCGACGCCTATATCGAGAGCAATCTGATCGGATTTTACAATATCCTGGAAGCGTGCCGTCATTCCTACGACGGCGGCGGGGAAGGCGTGGAACATCTCGTCTACGCATCCAGTTCGTCGGTGTACGGCTCCGGTCAGAAGGTCCCGTATTCCACGGAAGACAGCACGGATCGCCCCGTTTCCCTCTATGCGGCGACCAAGAAGAGCAACGAACTTTTGGCGTACGCTTATGCCAAGCTCTATGATATCCCGTCTACGGGGCTTCGTTTTTTTACCGTCTATGGTCCCGCGGGGCGTCCCGACATGGCGTACTTTTCCTTTACGGACAAACTTGTGCGCGGGGAGAAGATCCGCCTGTTCAACTACGGGAATTGCCGCCGCGACTTTACCTATGTGGACGATATCGTGGAGGGCGTCGTGCGCGTTGCAAAGCGGGCGCCTGCCCGCAAACGGGGGGAGGACGGGCTTCCCGTGCCGCCCCATGCAGTGTATAATATCGGCAACAGCCATCCGGAGACGCTCTCCGATTTTGTACGGGTCCTGGAAGAGGAACTCATCCGCGCGGGCGTTCTGCCCGCAGATCACGACCTTGCGGCGCATACGGAACTTGTATCCATGCAGCCGGGCGATGTGCCCGAGACCTATGCGGATATCAAAAGCCTGGAGCGGGATTTCGGGTTTCAGCCCCGCACCGATCTGCGGTCGGGGCTGCGTAGGTTTGCCCGATGGTATCGGGCGTTTTATTCCGGGCTTGCCTGAACAGGGCGGACGGAGGGGAAGATCATGAAACAAAGCTATACGATCGCCGTTGCGGGGACGGGATATGTCGGATTGTCGCTCGCCGTGCTGCTCTCGCAGCACCACAAGGTCTACGCGGTGGACATCCTGCCCGAAAAAGTCGATCTCATCAACCGCCGCAAGTCGCCCATCAGGGATGCGTACATCGAAACATACCTTATGGAACGAAAGCTCGATCTTACGGCGACGCTCGACGCAGGAGCGGCGTATGCGGCGGCAGATTTCGTTGTGGTCGCGGTGCCGACCGATTACGACAGCAAAAAGAATTTCTTCGATACGTCTGCGGTCGACGAGGTCGTTTCCCTCGTGACGGCGTGCAACCCGAAGGCGGTCATCGTCATCAAATCGACCGTTCCCGTCGGCTATACAAAGGCGCTCCGGGCACGGACGGGGAACAGAAATATATTGTTCAGTCCCGAATTCCTGCGCGAGAGCAAGGCGCTGTACGACGACCTCTATCCCTCCCGCATCATTGTGGGAACGGACGTGTCGGACGCGGCGCTCATGCAGGCGGCGCAGACGTTTGCGGCGCTGCTGCGGGAAGGCGCGCTCAAAGAAGAGATCGAGACGCTCTTTATGGGGTTTACCGAGGCGGAGGCGGTCAAATTGTTCGCCAACACCTATCTCGCCCTGCGGGTGAGTTTTTTCAATGAACTCGATACCTATGCCGAGAGCAAGGGACTCGACACCCGCGAGATCATCGAGGGGGTGTGCCTCGATCCGAGGATCGGGACGCACTACAACAATCCGAGTTTCGGTTACGGGGGGTACTGTCTGCCCAAGGATACCAAGCAGCTCCTCGCCAATTACAAGGACGTCCCGGAGACGCTCATCGGGGCGGTCGTCGAAAGCAACCGCACCCGTAAAGACTATATCGCCGACCGCGTGATGGAGCTTGCGGGCGGCTACAGCACGGACGATGCTTGGTCGGCGGACAGGGAAGGCGAGATCGTCATAGGCATCTATCGCCTGACGATGAAGAGCAATTCCGATAATTTCCGTCAGAGCAGTATCCAGGGCGTGATGAAGCGCATCAAGGCAAAAGGGGCGACGGTGATCGTGTATGAGCCGACGCTTCCCGACGGCGGGACCTTTTTCGGCAGCAAAGTCGTCAACGATCTCGACGCATTCAAGCGCCGCAGCAGGGCGATCCTTGCCAACCGCTACGATGCCTGCCTGGATGACGTGAAGGAAAAAGTGTACACGCGCGATATTTTCCGAAGGGACTGAGAAGCATGGCGGAAAGAAAGGTGATCGTTGCCAATTACAGATACTTTGTTTCGGGCGGACCGGAAGTGTATTTGTTCAAGTTTATGGAACGGTGCGGGGATATCGGCTATGCGCCCATTCCCTTTTCCGTCAGGTACGGCAGAAATAAACCAACGCCCTACGACAGGTATTTCATCGGCAGCCGCGGCGGGGACAGCGTCTATTATCATGAGATCAGGAGGACGCCGAAAGCGATCTGCAAGACTTTGCAGGGCGCGTTCTATAATCCCGAAACGGTAAAAAATCTTTGCAGGCTGATCGATGAAGAACGCCCGCAGGTACTGTATGCCCTGCAGGTCATCAACACGCTCTCGCCGAGTATTTTCAAAGCTGCAAAAGAGCGCGGGCTGAAGGTCGTTCACAGGGTCTCCGATTTCAATTTGGTCTGCCCGAGGAGCGATCTTTTGTCGGGAGAGGAGCCATGCCGGCTGTGTGTGGGCGGAGATGTGCGGCACGCGGTCGAACACCGCTGCTGTCACGGATCGCGCATGGCGACCTTCATCCGCTGCGAAGCGATGAAGTATCACAGGCGCAAAGATCTCTATCGGTATGTCGACTATTTTGTAACGCCGACGGAGTTTACGAGGAATATCTTGATCGAAGGCGGGTTTGACGCAAATAAGGTCGTCAAGGTCCCGACGTTTATCGACAGCGCGGCGATCGTTCCGTGTTACACGCACGAAAATTATCTGCTCTTTCCGGGACGGCTCGTTCCCGAAAAGGGGGCAAAATACGCGGTGGATGCCATGCGCTATCTGGCGCGCTTCCCCGGTCTCAGATTAAAGATCACGGGAGAGAGGTCGGAGTGCGGCAGCGAGATCGAGGCGCTCCTCAAAGAACACGATCTGGAGAAAGCGGTCGATTTTGTCGGTTTTTGCCGCGGCAGCGAGCTGGAGGAACTCATGAGAGGCGCAGCCTGCATCCTCTGCCCTGCGATCTGGTATGAAAATATGCCCAATACCGTTCCGGAGGCATACGCATACGGCAAGCCCGTGATCGCGTCCCGCATCGGCTGTTTTCCCGAACTCATCGAGGACGGTACGACCGGTCTGCTGTTCCGTCCGAAGGATGCGCGCGACCTCGCCGATAAGATCGCGTTCCTTCTGGAAAACGAGGATGTCCGTCTTCGGATGGGGAGAGCGGCGAGAAAGAAGGCGGAACTTGATTTTTCGCCCGCAGTACACATGGAGCGTTTGAAGGAGCTCTTTGAGCGCTGAGCCGCCATTGTCAGGTGAGTTATGTCAGAAAAAAAACTGAACGGGACGGTGATCGTTACCTACCGCTGCAACGCGCGCTGCACGATGTGCAGCCGCTATAAAGCGCCCTCGCTGCCCGAGGAGGAGCTGTCCGTCGAGACCGTCGAAAAGCTCCCGAAAATGTATTTCACCAATATCACGGGCGGGGAGCCCTTCCTGCGCGACGACCTCAAGGAGATCGTGCGCGCGCTCTATCGCAAGAGCGACCGCATCGTCATTTCCACGAACGGTTTTTTTACCGACCGTATCCTCGATCTGTGCAGGGAATTCCCAAAGGTCGGCATCCGCATCTCCATCGAGGGGCTGGAACAGACCAACAACGAGATCAGGGGGCTCCCCGACGGGTTCAACCGCGGCTATGAGACGCTCAAACGGCTCGTGGCGGCGGGCATGAGGGACGTCGGCTTCGGCATGACCGTGCAGGACAAAAACGCGCCCGATCTCGTGCCGCTGTATAAGCTCTCGGATGAACTCGGCATGGAGTTTGCCACGGCGTCCCTTCACAACAGCTTCTATTTTGTGGAGAACAAAAACATCATCCGCGACCGTCCTATGGTCGCGCGCAATTTTGAAGCGCTCATCAACGAGCTGCTGCGCTCGGGCAGCCCCAAGAAGTGGTTCCGCGCGTACTTCAACCACGGACTCATCAATTATATCTACGGGCAGAAGCGTCTGTTGCCCTGTGACATGAGTTTTGACACCTTCTTTATCGATCCCTACGGCGACGTGATGCCGTGCAACGGGACAAAGGATAAGGAGGTCATGGGAAACCTCAACGATCAGACGTGGGAGGAACTCTGGAGCAGTCCCGCAGCGGAGAGCGTGCGCAGAAAGGTGCGCTGCTGCGACAGGAACTGCTGGATGATCGGCTCTGTTTCGCCTGCCATGCGCAAATATCTTTGGAAGCCGCTTTGGTGGGTGTTTGTGCATAAATTCCTGCGATTTTTCAAAAAGAAGAAGTACAGTATGTACGAACTGAAGATCGTGCGCGACTACCGCGACGGCAAAGTGACGAAGCAGGAACTGGACAGGCTCTCCACCTGCGATCTGTGCGCGGCGGCAAACGACGGTCTGAGCGAAGCGAGCCGCGCGTCTTTGGCGGA
>CALVUC010000028.1 GCA_944363395.1 uncultured Clostridia bacterium
CATTCAATGGTTGACGGGGGTTTGGAGGTGATGTCGTAGACGACGCGGTTGGCGTGCTTTACCTCGTTGGTGATGCGGTTGGAGACGGTCTCCAGCACGTCGTAGGGAATGCGCGCCCAGTCCGCCGTCATGGCGTCCACGCTCGTCACCGCGCGCAGGGCGATGACGTTCTCGTAGGTTCGGAAGTCTCCCTGCACGCCCACCGTCTTGCAGCTCGTGAGGACGGCAAAGTACTGCCAGACGCTCTTTGTGAGCCCCGCCTTTGCGATCTCCTCGCGGAAGATGCAGTCGGCGTCGCGCAGCGTCTCCAGTTTTTCGCGCGTGACTTCGCCCATGATACGGATGGCGAGCGCGGGACCGGGGCAGGGCTGCCGCCAGACGACGGAGTCGGGAAGCCCCAATTCCGTGCCGACGCGGCGCACTTCGTCCTTGAAGAGGTCGCGCAGCGGCTCGATGATCTCCTTGAAATCGACGACGGAGGGAAGCCCGCCCACGTTGTGATGCGATTTGATGACGGCGCTCTTGTCCTTCCCGCTCTCGATGACGTCGGGATAGATGGTCCCCTGCACCAGAAAGTCCACTTTGCCGATCTTCTTCGCTTCGCGCTCAAAGACGCGGATAAATTCCTCGCCGATCAGTTTTCGCTTGCGCTCGGGGTCGGAGACACCCGCAAGTTTTTCAAGAAAGCTATCCGCAGCGTCCGCCTTGACAAGGTTCATGCCCAGCCCGTCGCGGAACACGGACATGACCTCCTCCGGCTCGTTCTTGCGGTGCAGACCGTGGTCAACGAACACGCAGATGAGCCCTTCTCCCACGGCGCGGTGGATGAGCGCCGCGGCAACGGCGGAATCGACGCCGCCCGACATCGCGCACAGCACCTTCTTGTCCCCCACCTTTTCACGGATGCGGGCGACCTGCTCTTCGACGAAGTTGCCCATCGTCCAATCGCCCTTCGCGCCGCAGACCGCATAGAGAAAGTTTTCCAAAATTTTGTTGCCGTACTCGGAATGGACGACCTCGGGATGGAACTGCACGCCGTAGATGCGCTTCTGCACGTTCCCGTACACCGTGACGGGACAGCTCGGCGTAGAGGCGAGCACTTCAAACCCCGCGGGAACTTCCGTGACGAGATCGGTGTGGCTCATCCAGCAGACGCTCGTACGGGGGACCCCCGCGGAGAGCGGACTGTCCGCCGTAAAGGAAAATTCGCGCTTTCCGTATTCGCTCGCCGCAGCGTGTTCCACCCTGCCGCCCAGCGTATAGGCGATGAGCTGACAGCCGTAACAGATGCCGAGGACGGGGATGCCGAGTTCGAGCACTTCGCGGCGGATATGGGGCGAAGCGGCGTCGTACACGCTGTTGGGTCCGCCCGTAAAGATGATGCCGACGGGATCGTACGCTTTGATCTCTTCGACGGTCATGTCGCATGGTTTCAGATCGCAGTAGACTTTGAGATCGCGCACGCGGCGCGCAATGAGCTGATTGTACTGTCCGCCGAAGTCGAGGACGAGCACTCTTTGATGTTGCATACCTTCTCCGTTGCAATGATTTTCATGCGAAAAACGCCCGTAAGGGCGTTTTGTCGCTTAATTTCTGACCGTGTAGTTGGGCGCTTCCTTGCTGATGGAGATGTCGTGAGGATGGCTCTCCAAAAGCCCTGCATTGGTGATGCGGATGAACTCGGAATTTTTCCTCAGATCTTCGATGTTCGCCTTTCCGCAGTAGCCCATGCCCGAACGAATGCCGCCCACCATCTGATAGACGATCTCGGAGACGGTGCCGCGGTACGGAACGCGCCCTTCGACCCCTTCGGGAACGAATTTCTTGTTGTTCTCCTGGAAGTACCTGTCCTTGGAGCCGACCGCCATCGCCGAGAGCGAGCCCATGCCGCGGTACACCTTGAAGCTCCTGCCCTGATAGAGTTCGATCTCGCCGGGGCTCTCCGCAGTCCCCGCGAGGAGGGAGCCGATCATGACCGCGCTGCCGCCCGCCGCGAGCGCCTTGACGATATCGCCCGAATACTTGATGCCGCCGTCGGCAATGATGCGCTTGCCGAGTTTGTCCGCCATCTCCGCGCAATCCATGATCGCGGTGAGCTGGGGAACGCCGATGCCCGCGACGACGCGCGTCGTGCAGATGGAGCCGGGGCCGATGCCGACTTTGACGACGTCCGCGCCCACCTTGATGAGCGCTTCGACGGCGGCAGCCGTAGCGACGTTGCCCGCGATGAGCGGGATGTTCGGGTACTTCGCCTTGATCTCCTCCACCTTGTTGAGGACCATGCGCTGATGCCCGTGCGCCGTATCGATGGCGATGACGTCTACCTTTGCGTCGACGAGCGCCGCGATGCGCTCCATCGTATTGGCAGCCGTGCCGACCGCCGCGCCGACCAGGAGCCTTCCGTTCTTGTCGCGCGCGGAGTTGGGATACTGGATGCTCTTTTCGATGTCCTTGATGGTGATGAGCCCCTTCAGGAAGCCCTTCTCGTCGACGATGGGCAGCTTTTCGATGCGGTGCTTGCCGAGGATCTTCTGCGCGTCCGCGAGCGAAGTGCCGACGGGCGCGGTGACGAGGTTGTCCTTGGTCATGACGTTCTCGATGGGCTGGTCGTAGTTGGTCTCAAAGCGGAGATCGCGGTTGGTGAGGATACCGACGAGTTTGCCCGCCCGCGTGATGGGAACGCCGCTGATGCGGTAGCGCTCCATCAGAGCGAGCGCATCTTTGACGAGCGCGTCGGGTTCGAGATGGAAGGGATCGGTGATGACGCCGTGCTCCGAGCGCTTGACCTTATCCACTTCCTTCGCCTGTTCCTCGACGGACATATTCTTATGGATGATGCCCATGCCGCCCTCGCGCGCCATTGCGATCGCGAGACGGCTCTCCGTGACCGTATCCATCGCCGCGGAGATGATGGGGATGTTCAGATTGATGCCTTGCGCCAGCGTCGTTCTGAGGTCCACCTGATTGGGCAGCACCTCGGATGCCTGCGGGATGA
Source organism: uncultured Clostridia bacterium (assembly GCA_944363395.1). Classification (GTDB taxonomy): domain Bacteria; phylum Bacillota; class Clostridia; order Christensenellales; family Borkfalkiaceae; genus Gallimonas. The sequence goes on from CALVUC010000028.1 coordinate 2,996, forward strand.
GAAGGACGTCGTCAAACGTCAACCCTTCCTTGATGATCTTACTCACTTGCAACCTCCTGGAGAATATTTACGATATTGGTATAATGGGAATTGTGCGCATAGGATGCATCCGAAAGCGCCGAAAGGAGGCGCTGCGAAAATGCGGCGTCCTCTTTTGCGGCCGCCTCCAGCGCGAGGCGGTACAGCGGGTTGGATGCGGGGAACGCCGCGTCCGTCTCGGCGGCGGCAAGAAGGAGCGCCGCCTCCTTTTCCTCCTGCGTGTCTGCAAGGCGGTACTTGACGCACGCGCCCAGCCCCGCGATATAGCCGCGATAGCCTGCGGGAAGGGCGGAGGCGGGGAGTTCACGCTCCCGCGCGGCGCACAGCCCTTCAAACCCCTCGTCCGCATACAACAGGTCGAAGCATTCCTCCGCCTGCGCGTCGTCCCTGCCGCACGTCCGCTCGAAAGCGCGGGCGAGATAGACGAGATCGCCCGAACTGCGGTATTCCTGCAAGGCATAGTCCGCGCTCACCGCGTCCAAGCCGAGAGAATAGGTAAAATCGCTCATCAGCGCGGGCGCGCACAGGGAGACGACGCCGAACAGGGCGACTGCCATGACGAGCACGACGCCGAGCGTGATGAGCGCGGTTTTCATGACAAGTTTTCTCATACTTCCGTGTTGCGCGTACGCGTACCCTTCCAAGCGATATTTTACTTATTTTATCACACGCGCCCGAAAAATGCAACAGAAATACCGCAAAAAGTCCCCCGAAAATGTCATTTCTCTCTCCCCTCCCGCATACAGTATGAGCATGAAACGACGCTTGCTCTGTCTCCTTCTCCTTTTGGGCTTTCTCCCCGTGCTCGCCGCCTGCCGCGGCGAGGACTACGAGGCGCGCATCTCCGAGATCAAACGCGACATCTTCTGCGCGCAGACGGAGGACTTCACCCTCACCGTCGCCTGCCTCTCGCGCGAGTACCCCTATGCGGACGACGGCGTCGCCTGCGCGATGACCGACACCATTGAAGTGACCATCTCCCCCGCCGGCGCGGCGGCGGACAGCGCAGCGGTCTATGCCGCGGACGGGAGCTGGGGCGGAGACGCCTCCTTCTCCTCCGTCCACGGAGATTTCCGCTTTTCGCAGGGGGTGACCGCCTTCCCCGAGGGCAGCGTCGACGTGCGCGTCGTCTGGGGCGGGAAGGAAGTCGCCATCGCCGCGACGAGCGTGCGCACGCCGCAGACGATCTCCCCCGAAGAGGCGCTCTCCCGCTTTGTAAAGAGCGAGAGCGAGGCGCTCTCCCGCATGGAGAGAGAGGGCGTCTTCTGCGGAGAATTCCGCGTGCGCCTGCTGCGCAGGGACAAAAACTATTATTACGTCGCCGTGACGGACGGAGAAACACACATCGCCCTTCTCCTGGATGCGCAGACGGGAGAGACGCTCGCCCGCAGGGAAAAATAGCCTGTTTGCCCGAAACCTGAAGTGACCCCCAAAGTTTGGACAAAAAATATTAGATTGTATGGGAATGAGTACGGTACCCAACCGGGCTCATTCCTTTTAATTTGAGAGAAATTCTCTCGTTGTTCCAGTAGGATATGTATTCGCGCAACTTTTGCATGAAATCTTCTACGCTCTCAAACTTCTCGCCGTAGAACATTTCTACCTTCAATCTTCCAAAGAAACATTCCATCGCGCCGTTGTCCATGCAGTTGCCCTTGCGCGACATGCTCTGCGTTATGTTGTGTTCTTTCAGATACCTTTGGTATTCTGCGTGTTGGTATTGCCAGCCTTGGTCTGAGTGAAGTATTGGCGTTGCGTCTTTCGGTAGTTTCTTGCTCAACCCGTCAAGCATTTCTCTTATCTGCGCAAGGTCGGGATGGAGAGATATGGAGTAAGACATGATTTCATTATTGTATAAGTCCATTATAGGCGAAAGATATACTTTCGTTGTGCAGACATTGAATTGCGTCACGTCCGTTGCAAGTTTCTCACAGGCGTTTTCTGCATGAAAATCTCTACTTAAAAGATTGTCTGCAACAGTTCCAACTTCGCCTTTATACGAATGGTACTTTCCGTTTTTGCGTGTCTTGCCACGGATACCAAGCATTTTCATCAGCCGCCGTACCTTTTTATGGTTGATCTTTATGCCTTTTTCCTGCAATGCGTACGCAATACGCCTGTATCCGTACCTTTGCCCGTTCTTCTCAAAGACTTCCATGATCGCCTGCTTGTCTGCAGAATCCCTATCTGTCTTTCCTGCCTTGACATGATAATAGAACGTGCTGCGCGGCAAACAAGAGATTTTCAGAAGTATTTTCAGCGGAAATCTCTGCCTTAGTTCAGCAATTATTTTCGCTTCTTCCCGCTCTTTTGCTCTTCCGCATAAACTAAGGCACTCAGTTTTTTTATGTATTCATTCTCCGCTTCAAGATATTGTACCCGTTCTTTTAGCCTTTGGTTCTCAGCTATTAAATCTTCTTCCACAGACTTTTCCAATGGCTGTTTCCTCGGCCTGCCCGTACTTTTCCTCCCGCGACGTTCTTCCATTAGTCCTGCCGCTCCTTCTTCTAAGTATATACGCTCCCACCGCTTTAGCCGACCCGTATAATTGTGTTCTTGTCCTCGTGCCAAACCCCAATATTTACGAGCTGTCTCTTTGTAACTCATGTGGTTTTCGCGCATATCCATTATAACAGCTATCTTGAATTCTGACGAGTATTTTGTTTGAAATCTTTTTCCTTTTGACATAAAAATATGCACCCCCTAAAGTCTGTCCAACTTTTGGGGTGCATATCAACCGCCGCAAAGGCGGTTTTTTTGCGCTTTTCACCCTCGTCCGATTGACAGCCGCAAAAAAAGAGATTATACTACTGTACTGTTACGGAATACAGACGGAGAACGATATGCGGGAAAAAGCCATCCAAACTGCAAAGCGCGCGGGACGTATCCTGCTGGCATTTTTTACGGGGTTCGCCTTCTTCCTTGCGGTGATGCTCTGCTTTATGCTCATAGCGGACGCGGCTGCGGACGCGACGATGCGCTGGACGCCCTCGTACGCCAGACGCGACCTCTCGCCCATCCTCGCAAAAGAGACGTGGTCGGACGAGGACTACGACGTCCTCTACCATCAGACGGGGCTTTCACGCACGGCGCTGGACGCGATGAAGGGCGACAGCGAGCGCATCCTCACCTTTCAGGAGGACTTCTTCTACGACGGTCCGACCGAGCACCAGGCGGCGGCGATCACGACGCAGCACGACCGCTTTGCCAACGGCTACCGCGCGGGCATCGTCGATCTGGAGGACGGCGATGTGATCGTCACCTCCGCCTGTCACACTTACGGCTGGAAGAACGGTCACGCGGCGATCGTCACGGACGGCGCGACGCGCACCATCCTGCAATCGGTCACGCTGGGCGTGCCGAGCACCATCGACTACGGCGGCGTGAACTTCTTTCAGCGAAGCCCCAACTTCGTCGTCCTGCGGCTGAAGGGCGCGGACAAGGAGACGCGCGCGCAGATCGCCGCGACCGCAGCCAAGCGGCTGTTCGACATCCCCTATTCGGTGACGGTCGGCTTCCTCTCGCCCAAAGACCAGGGCGTCTCTCCCGAAGCGACGCACTGCTCCCACCTCGTCTGGCAGGCGTACGCCTATTACGGCTACGACATCGACTCGGACGGCGGCCCCGTCTGCACGGCGCGCGACATCGTCCACTCCGACCTCTTTGAGGTCGTCCAGGTGTTCGGCTTCGACCCCGACAATATCTGGTAAATACGATCTTGGTACAAAAAAGCGGGACACGTTTGTCAAAAACGCGTCCCGCTTTTTCAGTCTGCATACTCCGCGAGGATGGTGTTCTGCACATACAGGTATTCGTCCCTGATGCGCACGCAGTCCCCCTCTTCCAGGAGAAACTCCTTCGTCTTTTTGTACGCCGCGGCGAAATCTTCCTTCCAATCGGAGCCGAACGTCTGCCGGTAGGCGGCGGGCGAGAACCCGTACACCGTCCTCAGCCCCAGCATGACAGTCTCAAACTTCGCGTCCCGTTCGGAGACTTCCTCGCAGTCGATGACGGGAAAGAACCCCGAGAGGATACACTTCATGTATTCGTCGAGGTCGGACGTGTTGAGCAGCCGCCGCCCGCTCATGAAGGAGCTCGCGCTCACGCCCACGCCGACATACTCCCCGCGCCGCCAGTAATTGAGGTTGTGGCGGCTCTCGAACCCCTTCTTGCAGAAGTTGCTCACCTCGTAGCGGGCGTACCCCTTTTGGGCGAGCAGCGCCCGTCCGTAGTCGTAGAGCGCGGCGACTTCGTCGCCGCCCGGAAGCTCGCCGTTCAGGTAGTCGGTGTAGATGGGCGTGCCGTCCTCGGGCGTCAGCGCATACATCGAGATGTGCTTTGCGCCGCTGCCTGCGGCGATCTCAACGGTCTTTCTGACGTCTTCCCGGGTCTGCCCCTTGATGCCCAGCATGATATCCGCGGAGAAATTCTCCCCCTTCAGAAGGGAGGTGCAGTAGAGATAATCGCGTACGTTGTGGATCCTGCCGAGGTCTTCGAGCTGCGCGTCGATCGCCGTCTGCAAGCCGATGGAGAAGCGGTTGATGCCCGCGCGCTTGTATGTTGCGATCTTCTGCTCGCTCACCGTGCCGGGGTTGATCTCGATGGTCACTTCGGGACGGGCGGAGAGAGTAAAACTCTCCTTGATCTTGCGCATGACGGCGTAGATATATTTGGGATCGACGACGCTGGGCGTGCCGCCGCCGAAATAGACGGTATCGAAGGAACGCCCCTCCAGCTCCTTGCCGCGCATCTCCAGCTCCTTGATGACGCACGCCATATATGCCTCGGCGACGTCCATACGGTTGGGAAAGGAGACAAAATCGCAATAGGTGCATTTGTGCCTGCAAAACGGCACATGGATATAAATTCCTGCCATCATTCCCTCCATTGATATGCCGTGAGATCGACGAAACCCTCTCTCACCTCGACGCCCTCCGCCCCTAAAAGCCGCGCCTGTTCTTCCGCGCCGCCGAAGGCGAACGCGGGCGCAAGCCCGCCGAAGCGGTTGACGACGCGGTGACAGGGGATGACGCCCGGTTCGGGATTGCAATGCAGCGCCCAGCCGACCTGCCGCGCCGCGCGCGGCGCGCCGACGGCGGCAGCGACCTGACCGTAGGTGACGACCCTGCCCTCCGGCACCCGTCTCACATAGGCGTAGACGCGCGCGAAAAAGCCGTCGCCCGCATTGTTTTTCGGGGTACGTTCTCTCATTTTCTGTCCTTATTGGTCTTTAAGATCTCCATGAAGACCTCGCTCGGGACTTCCACCGTCCCCACCTGACGCATCCGCTTCTTGCCCTCTTTCTGCTTTTCGAGCAACTTCTTCTTGCGGGTGATATCGCCGCCGTAGCACTTGGCGAGGACGTCCTTTCTCACCGCCTTGACCGTCTCGCGGGCGATGATCTTGCCCCCGACCGCCGCCTGGATGGGCACCTCAAAGAGCTGGCGCGGGATGGCGTCCTTCAGATTTTCCGCGAGCATCCTGCCGCGGCGGTAGGCATGGTCCTCATGGACGATGGTCGAGAGCGCGTCGCACGCCTCGCCGTTGAGAAGGATATCCAGCTTGACCAGCTTGCTCCGTTCGTAGCCGTCCAGCTCATAGTCAAAGCTCGCGTATCCCTTTGTGCGCGATTTGAGTTCGTCGAAGAAGTCGTAGACGATCTCGTTGAGCGGGAGACGGTACTCCAGACAGACACGGCGGGCGTCGAGATAGGTCATGTTCTTGTACACGCCCCGCTTGTCCTGACACAATTCCATGATGGAGCCGACGTATTCGGGCGGCGTATAGATCTCCGCCTTGACGATGGGCTCCTCCATATAGTCGATGTCCGTGGGCGGCGGCAGGTGGGACGGGTTGTCCACATAAAAGCTCTCGCCGTTGGTCTTGTGAACGAGATAGGAGACGGAGGGCGCCGTCGTGATGATGTCGAGGTTGAATTCCCGCTCGATGCGCTCCTGTACGATCTCCATGTGCAGCAGCCCCAAAAAGCCGCAGCGGAAGCCGAACCCGAGCGCAACGGAGTTGTCCGGCTCAAAGGTGAGCGCCGCGTCGTTGAGCTTGAGTTTCAGGATCGCTTCCCTGAGATCGACGAACTTGCTGCCGTCCAGGGGATAGATGCCGCAGAAGACGACGGGCTGCACCTTTTTGTAGCCGGGCAGCGGAGCGGCGGCGGGACGGTCGGCATTGGTGACCGTATCGCCCACTTCGACGTCCTCGATGGACTTGATGCTCGCCGCGATATAGCCGACTTCGCCCGCCGAAAGGAGGCTCTTGGGCTGCATCTGCGGCGCAAAAGCGCCCACTTCGGTGACGTCGTATCTCTTTTCGGAGAGGAAGGTCCTGATCGTGTCCCCCACCTTGACCTGCCCGTCCTTGACGCGCACAAAGAGGATGACGCCCTTGTAGTTGTCGTAATAGCTGTCGAAGATGAGGCAGCGCAGCGGATCGTCCGTGTCTCCCTCGGGCGGCGGGACGTGCTTGACGACCGCTTCCAGAATGTCGCGGATGTTGGTCCCCTCCTTTGCCGAAACGCAGGGGGCGTCCGAGGCGTCCAGCCCGATGACTTCCTCGATCTCCTGTTTGGTCTCTTCGACGCGCGCCGACTGCAAGTCGATCTTGTTGATGACGGGGACGAGCTCCAGATTGTTGTCGAGCGCGAGGTAGACGTTGGCGAGCGTCTGCGCCTCGACGCCCTGCGTCGCGTCCACGACGACCAGCGCCCCCTCGCAGGCGGCGAGCGAGCGGCTGACTTCATAGGTAAAGTCGACGTGACCGGGGGTGTCGATGAGGTTGAATTCGTACTCGTTGCCGTCGAGAGCGGTATAGTACATCCTGACGGGCGTGAGTTTGATGGTGATGCCGCGCTCGCGCTCGATATCCATCGAATCGAGGAGCTGCTCCTCCATGTCCCGCTTGCTCACCTGCCCCGTGAGTTCCATGATGCGGTCGGCGATCGTGCTCTTACCGTGGTCGATATGCGCGATGATGCAGAAGTTGCGCAAAAATTTACTTGCCTTTGCCATGCCGTCTCCAAAAATGCAGTTTCGCCCTCTATTATAACGAATTTTTCGCAATTTTGCAACCGCTATTGCAATCATTCGCGAAATGCAGTATACTGTCCTCATGAAAAGGACGTTTTTGACTTCTCTTCCTGTCGCGCACCGAGGGCTGCACGACGGCGCGCATCCCGAAAACAGCCTCTCCGCCTTTGAAGCCGCCGCCCGGCGCGGCTATGCCGTGGAGACGGACGTGCGCTTCACAAAGGACGGCGTGCTCGTCGCATTCCACGATGACGACGTCGGGCGCATGACGGACGCCGCCGGAAGCGTCGCCGCCTTCTCGGCTGCCGACCTCGCGTCGCTGCGCCTTGCCGGAACGAGGGAGACCATCCCCCTCTTTTCCGACGTCGTCGCCCTGCTCGCGGGGAGAGTCCCCCTGCTCATCGAGATCAAGGAGATGCGCGGCATTCCCGCAGCGCGCGCCGCACGCGCCGTGCGCGAAGCGATCGGCTCCGCGCCCCTCGACTACGCGGTGCAGTCCTTTCGCCCCTCCTACGCCTTTGCATACAAAAAACTCTGTCCGGATATCCCCTGCGGGATGCTCGGCTCGGGCGAACGCTTCACAAAGGACACCCTCGGCGGTCCCTTCCGTTCCATCAGGGCTTACGCCGTCAACAAACTCTCCGTCCGCTTCGCGCAAAAGCTGGACTTCCTGAGTTACCGCGCCGAAGACTTCCCCTCCCCCATGCTCGCAGCATACCGCGGCGTCAAACTCGCCTGGACGGTCCGCTCCGAGGCGGAAGCCGCGCGCGTCGCCCCCTATGCGGACAACATCATTTTTGAAAACTTCCTGCCGCAGCACAGCGCGCGCGGAAATTGCGGAAAGAACGTTTGACAAACGGCGCAAACGGGCGTATAATTTTGATCACGCAACGTTTTGCACACAGAGGATGTATATGCTGACACTCGAGAAAGTGAATGACGCGCAGCGCGTCCTGAAAGAGGCGCTCTACGAAACGGACATGAAGCGCACCGCGGGGCTCACCGACCGCTGCGAACTGTTCGTCAAGGCGGAAAACCTGCAAAAGACGGGCTCCTTCAAGATCCGCGGCGCATACTATAAGATCTCGCAACTCTCCCCCGAGGAGAAGGCGCGGGGCGTCATCGCCTGCTCGGCGGGCAACCACGCGCAGGGCGTCGCGCTCGCGGCGCAGAAGAACGGCATCAAAGCCCTCATCTGCCTGCCCGACGGCGCGCCCATCTCCAAGGTGGAGGCAACGCGCGGCTACGGTGCGGAGATCTGCCTCGTACACGGCGTGTACGACGACGCCTTCCAAAGAGCCCTGCAGCTCAAAGAACAATACGGCTATACCTTTATCCATCCCTTCGACGACGAGGACGTCATCGCGGGACAGGCGACCATCGGGCTCGAGATCTTGTCCCAGCTCCCCGATGTGGACGCCATCGTCGTACCCATCGGCGGCGGCGGGCTCATTTCGGGCGTCGCCTTTGCCGTCAAGCAGCTCGCGCCCCATGTCAAAGTGTACGGCGTGCAGGCGGCAGGCGCGCCCGGCATGGCAGTCTCGCTGCGCGATCACAAGATCGAGTGCCTCCCGTCCGTTTCGACCATTGCCGACGGCATTGCGGTCAAGCAGCCGGGCGAGCGCACCTTCTATTATTGCGAGCGCTATGTGGACGGCGTCGTGACCGTCACCGAGGACGAGATCTGCACCGCCATCCTCGCGCTCATCGAAAAGGAAAAGCTGGTCGCCGAGGGCGCGGGCGCAACGCCCGTCGCCGCCGTCATGGCGGGCAAGCTCCCCGAGCTGGAGGGAAAGAAGGTGTGCTGCCTCGTTTCGGGCGGCAACATCGACGTGACCATCCTCAACCGCGTCATCACGCGCGGGCTCGTGACGAGCGGCAGGCAATGCACGCTCAACATCGAGCTTCTGGACAAGCCCGGGCAGCTCGTCGCCGTCTCCGAGATCATTGCAAAATGCGGCGCGAACGTCGTCGGCGTCCATCACGAACACGCCGACGCGGGCAGCGAGGTCATCGGCTGCTACCTGCGCATCGACATGGAGACGCGCGACTTTGCGCAGATCCGCGAGATCAGAACGGCGCTGACGCAGGCGGGCTTTAAGATCTGTAACTGAACCGCCCAAACGGGCAAAGGAGAATACACTATGGAGACCGTACACACCCCCCTCGCCCCCGCAGCCATCGGACCGTACTCACAGGCGATCAAGGCAAACGGGCTCGTCTTTACCTCGGGGCAGATCGCCCTCGATCCCGCGAGCGGCGCCGTCGTCGAAGGCGGCATCCGCGAGCAGACGGCGCGCATCTGCGAGAATCTGAAAGCGGTGCTCGCCGCGGCGGGAAGTTCTTTGGAGAAGGTCGTCAAAACGACTTGCTTTTTGGCGGATATGAAGGATTTCGCGGCGTTCAACGAAGTATACGGCAGCTATTTTACGGGCTGCCCCGCAAGGAGTTGCGTCGCGGTCAGGACGCTCCCCAAGAACGTCCTCGCCGAAGTGGAGGCGATCGCCGTCGCCGAATAAAAATACCGCACGGTTTTTGCCGGCATCCAGGCAAGATAAAAAAGAGCGCCCTCGCGGCGCTCTTTTGTCATTTCTTCCGCAAATCCCGCACGAAGGCGAGCAGGCGGCGGACGACGTCGTCCATCGCTTCACGGGAAAAACCGTGTCCCTCCCCCGGGTAGACGGTGAGTTCGGCGTGCGGGAACAGCGCCGCCGCACGCTCGCTGTATGCAAGCGGCACAACGGCGTCCTCCGTTCCGTGAAAGAGGCGTACAGGTCTTATAAAGCGCTCCATGCCCTCGTACGCGTCGACGGTGCGGACCGTACGGATGAACCCCTCGCCGAGTTTCATGCCCCAAAAATCCACTTCGGGCGGCAGCGGCGTCCCCTCCGGATAAAATGTCCGCCAGTTGTCGGGAATACACAGCGCGGGAAAGAGCAGCGCCAGCCCGCCGATCTCCGCCGCGCGCTCCCGCGCAGCCAGTACGGAGACCATGCCGCCCTGGCTGCCGCCGAACAGGACGAGCGTGCCGCCCGTCCCCTGCGCGGCAAGGACGTCGTCCATCACCGCAAAGAGATCGTCCCGCTCGGTAAAGAGCGTCATGCTCTGCGTGGGAAACCCGCTCGTATCGCGCGTGCTGCCGCCGCAAAAGGTATAGGTGACGGCGCACACGCCGTTTTTTGCAAGATATTCCGCCTCCCGCGCAAAATCGCTCTTATGCCCGTTGTACCCGTGGCTGAAGATGACCGTCCCGCCGTGCGGTGCGTCGGGGATATAGTACACGGCGTCGACCGTGCGCCCGTGACGGGCGATCTGTTTTTCCGCGATCCGCATCTTGTGTCCCTCCCGCGCTCAGACGCGCTTTTCCATCGTTGTCTTCTGAACGGTCATGCCGCGGCTCTCATAAAAGGCGCGCGCGCCGTCGTTGCCCGCCCAGACGTTGAGCGTCACGCTGTAAAACCCCCTCTCCTTCGCGTATGCCGTGACGGCGTCGAAGAGCGCCGCCGCGATCCCCTGCCTGCGCCATCCCTCATCCACGCACAGATCGTCGAGATAGAGGGTCGCCGTGCCTCCGCGCTTCTCCACGCAGAAGGCGTAGCCGACGGTCCGCCCGCCGACGTCCGCGACAAAGACGGGACGGCTCCCGTCGGCAAGGATGGCGCGCAGTTCCTCCTGCGTATATTTGGTCCCGCCCGCATGAAAGAGGTCGGGACGGAGCGCGGCATGAACGTCGTTGACCTGCCGCAAAATGGCATGGATCGCGGGGATGTCTCCCGCCTCTGCCCTTCTGATGTGCATAATTCCTCCTATGAACGATCTGCTCTGCAAAAAAGCCGCCCGTCGGCGGCGCCTATGCGAACAGCCCGAGATACCACGCAACGGCGTTCTGCCCGAAAAAGAGACATACGAGGACAGCCGCCGCCAGAAACGGCGCAAACGGGAAAGCGCGTTCCGCGCCCCTTTCCTTGGCAAAAGCAAGCGGCAGCATGACGAGCGCCGCCGCAGCGCTTCCGAACAGCACCGCGGCAAGCAGGCTCTGCCAGCCCAGCAGCAATCCCGCCGCCGTCATGAGTTTGACGTCTCCGAAGCCCAGCCACTCCCTTCGCGCCAGCTTCGGGACGAAGTGCAGCAGCGCGAAAAAGACGAACGCCGCAGCCATACCGATGAGCCTGTCCTGCCAGGCGACGCCCGTCCCCATTCCGAATACATCGAGAAGCAGCGCCGCGACGGCGCACAGGGCGAGCACGATGACGGCGCTGTCCGGGATGAGCATGGTCTCAAGATCTGCGCAAAAGACGACGATGAGCGCGGACGACGCAACGCACCCCACCGCGACCATACCCATGCCGCAGCCGTAAAACCACGCGGCGCTCCCCAGCCACAGGAGGCAGTTCGCAAGTTCCACCGCGGGATAACGGGGCGAAATGCGCGCCCCGCAGCGGCGGCACCTTCCGCGCAGGATGAGATAGGAGAGGAGCGGGATGTTGTCGTACGGGCGGATCCGCGCCCCGCAGGCGGGGCAATGCGAAGGCGGGGAGACGAGACTCATCCCGCGTGGAAGGCGGTAGATGACCACGTTCAGAAAACTCCCGACGCACAGCCCGAACACGCCGGCAAGAAGATAGACGATGATGCGAACGGTTTGTCCCATACTCCTCCGCGGCACATGGCTGCCGCTCCGTTGACGGCAGCCGGAAAACGCGCCGACGGGCGCCCCTTACGGCGCGCCCGCACTCTTAGCAGCTCTTCTCGGGAAGGGCTTTACGCCTCTTCCAGCGCATAGATCTTTACATTCTCATAGACGGAAACATACCCTTCGCCCGCGTTGACCTGCGTATCGGTCACCGCAAGCGTCGTGGGAACTTCCTCTCCCATGAACGTCACCTGCGTGCTCTCCGGCTTTTCCAAACAGACCGTAGGAACAAACTGCCCGCAGATGATCCAATAGTACATTGTCGTTCCTTCGACGGTCACTTCGGCAAGATAGTTGCATCCGTCGTAGGAAGGCAGCTCCGTGACGGCGGAATAGGCGAACCACTCCGCCTTCGCCTGCTCTTGTGCGGTATCCTCCCTCTCTCCCTGGATATGATCGGCAAGGACGGGCAGAAGGACCGCCATGAAAATGGCGACGACCGCGATGACAACGGCGAGCTCGGTGACCGTAAAGCCCCGTCTGGCTTTTTTAATCCACGTCTTCATCTTTGTCTCCTTACAAACCGGGTTGGCAGCGGCTGCGCGCCCCGTCCTCCGGCGCGGACGGGATATGTACGGCATCAGTCCGCCGAAGGCGCCCCCGAGCCCTTCTCCGCTTCCTTGGCGAGCCTGCTCTGACGGCGCAGCTCGTTCCTGCGTTCCTTGCGGTACTGCTGCTCTTCGAGGATGTGATCCATCGTGAGATCGGCAGTCTGCTTGGCAAGGATGAGGTCCTCATCCGTCTCCAGACGGATGGCGACGGGGACGATCTTGATCTTCTTGATCCCGCGCTGCCGCACGAAGCGGTCGAGCTCGGTATTGGGGAGCATGAAGCTCACCGTCACGGTGTCGCGGCGGATGGTCGCCCGCATGATCTTATCCGACTTGCACTTGAAGGTGATGGCGTCCGTCGATTCGAGCCGCTTGCAGCCCGGCTTGGCGAGCACATACGCCGCAAGCTCGTCGTATCTGGCGCGGTCCTCGGGCGTGAGCGTCGCGTACTTCTCGATAAAGGAAAGTTTCTGCGACGCCTGGAAGACGACGCTGTCCTCGTTGAGTTCGATCGGCGCGGGCTCTTCCGCCGCTTCCGCCGCGGCAGCCTCCTCCTGCACTTCGGCAGGGACGGGCTCGGGCGCAGGCTCGGGTTCGGGCACAGGCTGCGCCGCAGGAGCGGGCGCATCGATCACTTCGATCGCGCCGCCGCAAACGTGCAGATAGACGTCGTCCTCCTCCAGGACAACGGTCCGCTGTACCCTCTTGCTCTCATTCCTGTCCCTGTTCCTGGCGCGCGCATTGGTATCGACGATCCAAAGCACGAACACCCCGACCAGGATCACGGCAAAAACCACGACAAAGGCAATAAACATGGCGTTCATATCCATAAACGCACCTCTCACTTACGGGCGGACTTTCGGGTGATCGCTTCGCCCTCCAGCCGTACCGTCTTCTCTCCCTGAACGATCTCAAGGTAGCGGATGCCGTCATCCTGCTCTGCCGCAGCTTTGTCGGCTTTCAGTTGCTTTGCAAGCAAAACTGCCTTAAAGATGACCGCGGCAAGAAACAATGCAGCGACAACGATGCAGATCACAAGAATTGCAGTATCCATACATTCTTTCCTCCCTACTTATTTCAAATGAAGCCCTCAAAGACGCACCGCCCGTACCGACGCAAAAGCGCAGAACACGGCACCATAGCGATGTTACATAGATTATAGCATACCTTTCCCCTGCGGTCAAGATGTAAAAGAAAAATAATTGTAAAAAAATATACATTAAAGAACAATACGAACATTCCCGTGTAAAAAGCCGCATCTGCACGAATGCGAAAAATACAAAAAACGTTTTCATTAAATTGAATCCGAAAAAAGAAACCGTGTGCCCTCGCAGCCTGCGCGGGCACGACCTCTCCCCCGTTCCCGAAAACAAGGAAAAAATTGCCCGCTAAAACCATCCGCCGCCGCACAAAGAGAAAAATATAAATATTATGTCTGACATAATCGAATGGTAGCATAGTATTATGTCTCGCATAGTACTATGAAAAAATGCGTTTTTGTGATGCAATTGCATGCATTTTCGCGAAAAACTCTGCTTTTTGCACCATCCCCACCCGCCTCTTCTCCCGGATATCCTTTTTATACCCCTCTCACAACGCTTTTTGCGCCCGTTTCCCCCTTTCCGAAAAAGCCGTCCTACGCGATTTCTCCCGAAAGCGCCCTGCGTTTTTATCCCGGTTTTTTCACCCGTTTCGGCTCATTTTCTGATGTTATTTGCAAAAAAATGCAAAAGCCGCGCATTCCGATGAATGCACAGCTTTTGCGATCTGTTTTCAAGATATTGGATCAGAGAAACGCTCCCGTCTTACTCTGCGCGCTCGCCCTGATCTCCTCCGGCGTACCTGCCGCGACGATCGTTCCGCCCTCTTCGCCGCCGCCCGGTCCCATATCGATGACATGATCGGCGCTTCGGATGACGTCGAGATCGTGCTCGATCACAATGACGGTGGCGCCGTGTCCGACCAGCGTCTGAAAGACGCCGACAAGCACTTTCACATCGAGCGGATGCAGTCCGATGGTCGGCTCATCGAACACAAATACCGTATCCGCCTGCCCTCTGCCCATCTCTCCTGCAAGTTTCAGCCGCTGCGCTTCGCCGCCCGAAAGCCCCGGCGTCTCCTCGCCGAGCGTGAGATACCCCAGCCCGAGCTCGCGCAATACGCGCAGCTTTTCCGAAACCGACCGCACGCCCGCGAACACTTCCTCTGCGCGGCGGACGTCCATCGCCATAAGTTCGGGCATGGAAAAGGTGCCTTCTAGCGTCTCATAGCCGATATCCTGCGCTGCCCGCGCATAGCGCGATCCGCGGCACTCCGTACAGGGGATCTCGACGTCGGGCAGGAACTGCACGTCGAGCGCGATCGAGCCCGTCCCGTCGCAGACGGGGCAGCGGAGTTTCCCCGTATTATAGGAAAAATCGCCCGCTTTGCAGCCGAGCCGCCTTGCCGCAGGCGTGCGCGCGAACAGTTTTCTCAACTCATCGTGAACGCCCGCATAGGTGGCGACCGTCGAACGGACATTGACGCCGATGGGCGTCGCGTCGATGAGTTTGACGCGGGAGATGCCTTCCGCGCGGACCGATCGGATGTGCGCGGGCAGCTTTTTCCCCGCGATCGACGCCTCCAGCGCAGGAATAAGGCTTTCCAGAACGAGCGTCGTCTTGCCCGAGCCCGAGACACCCGTCACCGCGATCAGCCGCCCCTTGGGAAAGAGCGCCCTGAGCGGCTTGACGGTATGGATGGCGTCCGTCTCCAGCTCGATCGTGCCGTTTGCAAACATCTCCTCCGCCCGCGCTCGGACGCGCAGCGCAGGCTGCCTGCCGCGCAGGAAGGGTCCGATCCGCGAAGCGGGATCGCGCGACACTTCCGCGACCGTCCCCGCCGCGATGACGCTGCCGCCGTCCGCGCCCGCGCCCGGTCCCATCTCGACGAGATAGTCTGCGTCCGACAAGATCTGCGTATCGTGATCGACAAGCACGACGGAATTGCCGTCGGCAATGAGATCGCGCATGACGCCCTCCAACCCGACGATATTGGAGGGATGCAGCCCGATGGACGGCTCGTCCAGCACATACAAAACACCCGTCGTACGATTTCTGACGGCGCGCGCAAGCTGCATCCGCTGCCGCTCTCCCGTCGAGAGCGTGCTTGCGGCGCGGTCGAGCGTGAGATACCCGAGCCCCAGATCGAGCAGGCGCACGGCAGACGCGCGGAACGCTTCGCAGATGCTCTCCGCCATCGGGCGCATCTCCGCGGGAAGGCTCGCGGGAACGCCCTCCACCCATTTCATGAGGTCGGAGAGCGTCATGGCGCACGCCTCGTCCAGCGAAATGCCGCGCACTTCGGGCGCGCGCGCCGCGGGCGAGAGCCGCGTCCCGCCGCAATCGGGACAGATGTCCTGTTTCAGAAACTTCTCCACCCGCTTCATGCCGCTCTCGTCCTTGACCTTCGCGAGCGCATTCTCCACGGTATAGACGGCGTTATAGTAAGTAAAGTCCAGTTCGCCCGCCTGATCGGAATTCTTAGGATGATAAAAGATGTGCTTTTTGACGGCGGGACCGTTGTAGACGATGTCCTTCTCGCGCTCGGTGAGTTCGCGGAAGGGAACGTCGGTACGCACGCCCATCGCCCGGCAGACGTCCGTCATCAGCGACCACATCAGTGAATTCCAGGGCGCGACGGCGCCCTCGTCGATGGAGAGACTCTCATCGGGGACGAGCGTACTCCTGTCCACCGTCTGCACGATGCCCGTGCCGCCGCACGTCCTGCACGCGCCGCGGCTGTTGAAAGCAAGCTCCTCTGCGGAGGGCGCATAGAACGTCTCGCCGCAGACGGGGCATTTGAGCGGCTGTCCCGCCGCGACGGCAAGCGTCGGCGCGAGGCGGTGTCCGTTGGGACAGCGGTGCGCCGCAAGGCGGGAATACATCAGCCGCAGGCTGTTGAGCAGCTCCGTCCCCGTCCCGAACGTACTGCGGATCCCCGGAACGGCAGGGCGCTGATGCAGCGCCAACGCCGCGGGAACATAGAGAACTTCCTCCACCTGCGCCCTCGCCACCTGCGTCATACGGCGGCGCGTATAAGTGGACAGCGCCTCCAGATAGCGCCGCGAACCTTCCGCATACAATACGCCCATGGCGAGCGAGGACTTGCCCGAACCCGAGACGCCCGCAATGCCGACGATCTTGCCGAGCGGGATATCGACATCAATATTTTTCAAATTGTGTACGCACGCGCCGCGCACACGGATCGCTTTGACCTGCATGAAACGCTCCTCCGAACAGGAGAATTATAGCACTTTTCCCCGCGATACGCAATCATACAGGACAAGGCATACGCTTTTTGTCCTTTGCAGCACCGCCCGTACGCCCCTCGGCGCAATTCCCGTACTATGCAAAAAACCATCCATGCGGACGGTTTTTTCTTAGAACGGATCGCTGCAATACGTTCACAAAATACAATCATTCCATAAAAAGAGGCAAGTTTCCTTGCCTCTAAATTTATTTTCGTGTCTTGTAATAGAAATGGTTACCGAGAAATAAAGAAATAACAAAAAGAATTATGATCCACCAATTCCCATACACCTTCGTATCCGTGATAAATCCGTATGCCGCCAAACAACCGGAAACAACCAAGGGCAATGAAATGAACAATGCAGATAAAAGCGCATACAATTTTCGTCTGTTTTTGGGGATCGGACCGATCACCAACTCGGGATGCGACTGTAGCTTTTCATGTATTTTTGTAATAATCCTCTCTGCTGTGTCTCCTTCTTCATAGGTATGCGTTTCAAACCGATCTTCGATCTGCTTGATACGCTTATCCAACGGATATATCGCATATTCGTATCCGCGTTCCAAAAAGGAGATGTTAATGGCAAGATTGTAATATTTACCATCTATTTGCAGATTGTTATCGTTCTTTACGATCTGAAAAGTGATCTGCGTATCGTAAAACTCGTATTTGGACAAAAGCTGCGCCGCCTCGCCGTCCGCATACGCCTTGAGGATCTTGTCCAAATAAGAATATTCACCCTCCGGTTTGGACGCCAGATATTTTGCAAGCCTTTTCTTCCCCATAACCGTCTCCGAAGCCGTTTCCATCATTATAACCGACGCCGAACACGTTGTCAATCTATCGCGTCAAATTTCCAATTTGAAATCGTTCCATCCTTGTATCCCACATTTTTCTGTTATTTGCATCCCTGATTCAATGCTTCCTTATGTTCTGCATAAAGTTTTTCCAAAACGATGGGATCGCTGCCGCGTTGTTCTTTCTCACAGTCAAAATAACAAAAAACCATGAAAAACGCATTGTTTTTCATGGTTTTTTTCTTGCAGTCTTTTCGTCTGCAATCATGGAGCTTCTGGCCGGACTTGAACCGGCGACCTATTGATTACGAATCAATCGCTCTACCGACTGAGCCACAGAAGCATTGCTCGCACATCGCACAAAGCTTATTTATTATATGAGAAAAACGCGAAAAATGCAAGCGATTTTAGGGGCATTTTCATATTTTTTTCTTACGGGGGACAAAGAGCTTCATATGGCGGGGCAAAACCTCGATCGTAAGATCGCCTCGCATCCCCTCCTCGCCGTCGAGATCCCATACGACGTCCTCCTCCGTCGCGATCGTAAAGTGCGATCCCGAAAAACGGAGGATATTTTTTCCCTTCCCCTCGGCAAGCATCATGGCGGCGATGGAGCCGTACGCGCCCATACGCTGCCAGAACCTGGGACGGCGGACCTGACGGATGAGCGCCAGTTCGATCTTCCCGTCGCACATACTCCCTGCGGCGTTGGCACGGAACCCCGCGACCGAACGCCCGTTCATCGCGAGCAGCAGCACGCCGTCGCATTCCGTGACCGACCCGCCGCCGTTCACCCTGACCGGAAAAACGCGCAATTTCATCTCGTGGAGCAGCACCTCGACGGCATAGGCGAGAATGCCGAGTTTTTTCTTGAGCGCAGGGCTCGTCGCGTACGTCGCGTGCGTGAAAGCGCCCGCCGCGGCGATATACACGGCATACCGTTCCCCGTTGAGCCGCATGACGTCCAACGCTTCGCTCCTTCCCTTCAAAATGACGTTGAGCGCCCCGCGGATATTGCGCGGGATGCCGAGCGAACGGGCGGTATCGTTGGTCGTTCCGCCGGGGATATAGCCGAGCTGCACGCGGCGCTCGCCGATCCCCTGCAGAACGAGGTTGAACGTCCCGTCCCCGCCCGAAAAGATGATGGCGTCATATCGGTCCGCGCCTTCACGGGCGCGCGCCTCCATGTCCTCGGCGCTCTTTGTCGCAGCGATATCCACTTGCGCGTACCGCTCCGAGAGCCTCGCCGAAATATAGGAAAGTTTTTTTTCGATCCTGCGTTTTCCGCTGTTCGGATTATAGAGAAACAGGCACTTCACGAGACGCGCCTCCGTCTGCGGAGGATGTCCCCCTCCTGCAGCGCCGCATCCGTCACGAAGGAATAGACGCCCTGCACCAGCTTGGCATCCGCACAGGGCGCGCCCCCTTCATCCCTGAGATCGGCGAGGACGACCGTCGCGCCGAATACGGAGGGCGAGACCGCCTCCAGCGCCTCGTCCGCATAAAAACGGTTGCGCATTTCCACATACGTCCTGCCGTTTTCCCGACCGCGGACGACGGCAACGAACTCGCACGTCCCCGGGATCTGCGAGCCCGAACAATGCACGGTCTCGCGGTTTTCCCCGAAGGCGTACGCGGTCGTATAGGCGCGGTGATCGACGCAGGCGAGCTCCCTTCCGAGCGCCGCCCGATCCCCGCCGTCGAGGATGCGGCGGTAGGCGTTGACGACGGTCGCGAGATAGTATTCGCTCTTCATGCGCCCTTCGATCTTGAAGGAGGAGACGCCCGCCGCGGCAAGCTCCGTAAGGTGCGCGCTCATGTTGAGGTCCTTGCTGTTGAGCAGGTACGTCCCCCTGCCGTCCTCCTCGAGATCGCACCACGCGCCGTCCGCGCCGCCCTGCACGCGGTAGCTGCGCCTGCACGCCTGCACGCAGGCGCCGCGGTTGGCGGGACGCCCGTCGAGATAGTCCGAAAGATAGCATCTGCCGCTGTACGAGATGCACATGGCGCCGTGGACGAACGTCTCCAGTTCCAGATCGGGGACCTGCGCATGGATCTCGGCGATCTCCGCAACGGAGAGTTCGCGCGCGAGAACGACGCGGCTCGCCCCGAGCGAGGCATACGCTCTGCACGCTTCCGCATTGGTGACGTTCGCCTGCGTGGAGATATGCACCTGAAGCCCCGGCGCCGCGCGCCTGCACACAAAGAGCGCGCCGAGATCGGAAACAAGGACGGCGTCCGCGCCCATTTCCGCAAGCGCCGCAAAGTAGGAAGACAATTCCTTCATGTCTGCGTTGCGCGCAAAAATATTGGCGGCGACGTACACTTTTTTGCCCAACGTATGCGCAAGACCGATCCCGTCGGCAAGTTCTTCCCGCGTAAAATTATCGGAAAACGCGCGCAGCGAAAAGTTCTTCCCGCCCGCGTATACGGCGTCTGCGCCGAAGTGAAAGGCGCACTTCAATTTTGAAAGATTGCCCGCAGGGGCCAAAAGTTCAGGCTTCATGTTCCTCCTCCCGTTGTACAATCCGGGCGATCTCCCGCGCGGTCTCCTCCGTACTCAGGCCGTCCGTCGCAAGCTTGATGCTCCCCATGTCCTGCGCGTAAAAAGGCAGGTAGGCAATGGAGCGCGCGATCACGTCCTCGTCACGAAGTCCCGCCGCGACGTCCCCGCGCAGGCGGGCAGCGACCGTCTCGGGCGAGGCGGTCAACGTAAACCGAGCGACCGCAGCATTCCCGAGGGGCAGGCGCGCAAGAATGCTCTCCGCGATCTCCCGCCGCTGCATCACCCAGCAAAAGACGACGTTTTGGACGTCCGCGCAGGCAAGGTAGCCGTGCAATATCGTCACAATGTGATCGATGACGCGCCGCTTGCTCTCCTCCGTAACTGAAAACGGATGGACATTCCAGCACCAGTCGCCGTCCAGCAGCGCGCAGGCAGGCAGCAATCGCTGCACCTGCCGGGAGACGGCGCTCTTGCCGACGCCCATCGCGCCGTTGATCATGATGAGCCGCTTCATGATGCGCGCTCCTTTCTCGCGACGGCGAGCCCCTTTCCGACGTGCAGGATGCGCGTCTCAAAGGCGCGATCTTGCTGCAAGTCCTGCAGGAACT
>CALVUC010000029.1 GCA_944363395.1 uncultured Clostridia bacterium
CCCTTCCCTTTTGCCTTACTTTGCATAAATACCTCCTGTATATTAAGTTCGTTATAGCGAACTATATATCAAAAAAAAATATGCTACTCTTCTTAGAGTTTTATATAGTTCGTATATGCGAACTATACGTCCGAAAGAACGGGGCATAAAGCCCCTGTTTCTTTTTCCTTATATTATGACAGCCCCATCAGCCTATCCCAGCCCGCATAAAAGAACTCGCAGACGGCGTCCACATATTCCATTGCGTCCTCTTTGGGAAAGTCATGCGCGACCACCTCGAACACGCCGTTAAAGAGCGCGCTCGCAAGCATATGATTGATGTCCCGCCGAACCGTCTTGACGGGTGCGCCGCTTTCGCGCAGCACGCGCATGAAGCGTTCGGTGCTCTCCGTTTCATAGTCGATCATACGGTCGATGTAGTGCTCATAGCTTGAACCCGCGCTTTTGAGAACAATGAGTTTGAAGCTGTCAAAGTAGTCGTAGATGATGTCCATCATCACGCGCATCTTGCCCGACGTGTAGGAGTGCATCTCCCCTTTCTGCTGCTCCGCGGGAAAGGCGGCAAAATTTTCCTGTACGTCAGAAAAATATGCGTACAGCTTCTCCGCGCCCTCGCTCACGATAGAGCGGAACATCTCGTCCTTGTCCGCAAAGCGGCTGTAAAGCATCCCCGTCGTAACGCCCGCACGCTCCGCGATCGTGCGCATAGAAGCGTCCGCGAAGCCCTTTTCCATGAACTCCGCCTTGGCGCACTCCAAAAGTTTTGCGTTGATGCTTTCGTCCTTTACTTTCATGCTCCGTCCTGTTTTGTTTGATAACAATGTTATTATAACACCGTTATTCCATTCTGTCAACGATATTTTATAGGTTTTCAAGCAAAAAAATATGTCGCAAAAAAAATCGCTGGGTTCAAGTCCTGTTATGATACTGTAAGGGAGTAATACGAACCCGATCAAAAGCACCCATTTTGCGGTGATGCGTTGTTGAAGCCCTTGCCCGTGCCACACGGCACGCGCTACGGACTTCGCCTTGCCTGACCGCAAAATTAACTACTTTTGATTGCTTTGCACTTTTTGCGGCAAGATTTTGGGATGAGTTGCCGCGAAGAGGATGCAGCAATACCCAAGTATTGCAAAGACGATGAACGGCAAGGCGCCAAAAAGATGCCGCAGAAAGCGTGTTCGTATTGTTCCCTTACAGTATTAAAAAACGGTCAAAAGACAGCATAAAATCGAAACCTGTTTTGAAGGTGCGTAAAAGTCCCGTTTTTGCCCGAAAAACAGCAAAAAACCTCGGAAAACGATGTGTTTTCCGAGGTTTTTGCCGTGGACAGCATTTTTATCCACGAAACATGGTGCGGACGAAGGGACTTGAACCCCCATGGTCTCCCACAGGAACCTGAAACCTGCGCGTCTGCCAATTTCGCCACGTCCGCATATGTGCGGTCATATGACCGTCTTTTGAAGTTCGCCCGAGGTCGCGTCGAGAAGATAGACCTTCCCGCCTGCGGAGATGCTGCAAACGGGTCTGCCGTCCGCCATTTCAAGCGCGGCGCCGTTCTCCAATGCCCAAGCGCGATACCTATTATACAACACGATCTCGTCAAAGTCAAGCATTCTTTCGTCGTAATGCGGAGAAATTTTTCCGTTTAACCATCCGAGACCGGGAAACATATGATATTCCCCCTCGACGACCGAATCGGAGTACATCTCCTCAAACCAGCAGATGGCGCCTGCCGAGAGCCCTGCGATCATCTTGCCTTCCTCAAAAGCCTTGCGGATGAGAGGAAGCAGTCCGCTCGACTTCCACTGTTCCAGCATATAGACGGTATCTCCCCCGCCGATATAGAGAAAATCTGCCCTATCAAATTTTCCCTTCATCTTTTCAGGATCGGTCTCCCGCCCCACCGTGAGCGCGACGTCCGTCTTGATGTCGAAGATCCCCGTATACACTTTGTGAAAGGTATTGTAATAGGGCATACAGTCGTGGCTGGCAGTCGGGAGGAACAGCCCGCAGGCGCGCCGTTCCCCCGCCGCCTTCTTCGCCTCTGCGGCGATATATTCGTCGATCGCAAGCGTTTCGCGGTTCTTCAGTTCGCCGCCGCCGATCAGGATGAGACGGCTCAATGCGTTTCCTCCTTTTGCTCCGGTTCGGCTTCGTCTGCCGCGGAGATCCCCGCCGTCCTGTCGACGGGAAGGGAGAAAATGATGCCGCCCGCTTCCGTCTTTAACCCGACTTTCTCAAAGAGCGCCTGCATAATGGGCAGCTTCCCGTCCCTCTTCGTCAGGATGAGCAGCAGGTCGCGCTCCTGCAGGAGCGAAACGCCGATGAACTGCTCTGCCTTGGCGTTGTCGAGCGCGTGCGCGTGAAGGATGGTGCCGCCCGCCGCGCCTGCGCTGCGCGCCGCTTCCATCGCTTCATCCACAAATCCCGCCGCGACCGAGGCGACGATGAGATCGTACTTTCTTGTGCTTTCCATGATCTTTTCTCCTTCTGCCGTCCGATTGGCTGCGGCGCCTGTGATCCCGTTCGCGACGATCTCCGACACGCCCGTCAGCGGGATGGTGAACGATATGCCCCGCCCCACGAGATAGAGCGAGATCTTGGAGCGGATCTCCCGCATGATGACGGGTTCGTCGCTTTCGGGGATGAGGGAGAGCGCCACCGTCTTTTCCGTTTCGCCGATGCCGAGATAGTCCAATACCTGCGAGTGTGCGGTGCCGAGCCCCGGAAAATCGACGGAAAGCGAGACGGAACACTCGTCGATGACCTCTTTCAGGCGTGTCATGTCCCTCTTGTTGACGATGCTCACGAGCAACTTGACCCTGTTCTGCCCTTTGGGCGCGGGGCGCTTCCCGAGCATATTGGCGATCGGGTTATCCGTCAGAATATTCGTGAGCCCCGCAAGCGCAGCCGAGCGCGCGGGAAGTTTCTTCTTTTCTGCCATATCAAGCCACCTCGTATTCGACGATCCTGTCCTCGACGGTGAGGAAGTTCCGCTTGATCTTGCTGGTCTTGCCGCGGTATATGAGTCCCAGGATCTGGATGGAGATGAGCGGCGTCAGGGCGACAAAGGCGACGCAGCCGAACGCCTGCGTCATGATCGCGCCGGGCGCGAGCACGTTGCACGCGCCGATGGCGAGCGGAAGCACGAATGCCGAGACCATCGCGCCGCTTGCGACCCCGCCCGAATCGAAGGCGATGCCCGTAAAGAGCGGCGGCGTGAAAAAGGTGAGAAGGAGCGCAACGGCATAGCCCGGGATGAGGATCCACATGATGCTGATCCCCGTCAAAATGCGCGTCATGGCAAGCCCCAGCGAGATGCACACGCCGACACACAGCCCCTTCATCATGGCAGAGGAGGAGATCGCGCCGGCGCTCATGCGCTCGACCTGTTTGTTGAGAACGTGTACGGCGGGCTCTGCGGCGACGACGAAATATCCGATGACCATACCGACGGGAATGAGCAGCCAGCCGTCCCAAAGTTTTGCAAGTCCCTCCCCGATCGCTCTGCCGACGGGCATGAAGCCGACGTTCGCGCCCGTCAAGAAGAACACGAGCCCGATGAACGTATAGACAAACCCGACGATGATGCGAACGATCTGCTTTTTGCGGAAGGCGCGCGTCATGAGCTGGAAGAGCAGGAAAAAGGCAAGGATGGGCGCAAGCGCAATGGCGACTTCCTCGGCATAGCTTCCGAAGCCTTCGAGATAGGCAAAGAATGCCTCGCGCGTGTCGCCGACCTGCCTGAGCGGCTCGACAACGTACTCGATGTCGTGAAGATCGAACACGATCCCGAGGACGAGCACGGCGATGATGGGCCCCACGCTGGAGAGCGCGACGAGACCGAAGGAATCATTCTTGCCTCCGCTGCTGCGGATGGAAGCGACGCCGACGCCGAGCGACATGATGAACGGCACCGTCATGGGGCCCGTCGTCACGCCGCCCGAGTCAAAGGAGACCGCCCAGAAGCTCGGATCGACAAAGATGCTGAGGACAAACGCCGCGACATAGAATACGATGAGCAGGATATGCAGCGGGATATGGAACACGATGCGGAGCATTCCGATCGTGAGAAAGATCCCGACGCCGACGCCGACGGTCAGAATGAGCAGATAGTTGCCGAGAGGCGTCTTTTCCGCGATCGCGGGGACTTGCTCCGCAAGGATCTGCAGATCGGGTTCCGCGACCGTCACGATGATGCCGATGACAAAGGAGAGCAAGGCGATGAGCCAGATCTTCCTCGAATGCGTCATGGTCGCGCCGATCTTTTCACCGATCACGAGCATGGAGAGATCGGCGCCCAGCATAAAGCCGCCCAGTCCCACGATGAGCAGGAATACCCCCACCAAAAAGAGCACGAACGTCCCCGTGGAGAGCGGAACGAACGCCACGCTGATGACGAGAACGATGAATGCAATGGGAAGGATGGAGGTGAGCGACTCAAATATCTTGTCTTTGAGTGCTTTGGACATGGTTACTTCATATACCTTTCTTCGATCGCGGAGATCTTATCGATCCTGCGGATATGCTTGCCCTCTTCGGAGAACGGCGTTTCGAGGAAGGTCTTTACGATCTCCAGCCCCATATTGACGCCGATCATGCCGCCCCCCAACGCAAGCACGTTGGCGTTGTTGTGCAGTCTGGTCATTTTTGCGGACAGCGGTTCGGAACAGAGCGCGCAGCGCACCCCCTTCACCTTGTTGGCGGCGATGGAGATGCCGATGCCCGTCGTGCAGACGACGACGCCGAACGCGCACTCGCCCGAAGCGACCGCCTCCGCCGCTTTGACGCCGAAATCGGGATAGTCACAGGACGCCCCGCTGTCCGTGCCGAAGTTGACGGCCTCGTATCCGTTGTCCGTAAGCCACTTCATGACCGCCTCTTTGAGCGTAAGTCCGCCGTGGTCGCAGGCAATTGCAATTTTCATCGTAGTTTCCCCCTTATGTTTTATTATTTTTTTGACAGATCTTTGATTTCCAGCGCTTCGATGAGCGCAGGTATCCCTTCTTTCAGGGCGCAAAGCGTCGCGCGGTAGGCGTCCTGCCCCTTCCCGTAGGGGTCGGGGATCTCCCGCCCCGTGAGTTCATACATACAGGTGACGTTGCTTGCGCCGCCGAAATGCTCCATCTGCTTCCATGTCATGCAGACGACGGCATAGGCGTTTTCTGCCGTCTTTTTCGTGACGCGCCGCGCGCGGAAGGAAGGCGAAAAGGCAATACCCGCCTCAGTGAGCGCCGCGCGGGCGTTCTCCGACATGGGCGCGCCGCTTTGCGCCTCGATCCCCGCGGAAGAGATCTGATACCAGCGGATCCTGCGCTTTTTCAGTTCGTCCCTGAGGAGCGCTTCCGCCATCGGCGAGCGGCAGGTGTTGCCCGTGCAGACAAATACGATCTTCC
Source organism: uncultured Clostridia bacterium (assembly GCA_944363395.1). Lineage (GTDB taxonomy): Bacteria > Bacillota > Clostridia > Christensenellales > Borkfalkiaceae > Gallimonas. The sequence goes on from CALVUC010000029.1 coordinate 5,400, forward strand.
TGTACTTCATGCCCTTTCCGTCCGTTATGCTCTGCCGAAGGCGCGCAGCATCCTGTTGCGCACCCCCTCCATCACGCCGCCGCGTCCGTGCGGCTCAATGCCGATGAGCAGCGTTGCGCATCGCTCCCCCGTTCTGAGATGGGAATAGAGGTTTGCCGCCATCTCCTCGGGCGAGGCGCCCAGATCGAGCGAGGAAAAGGAAGGGTGCGCCGCGGCAAAGGCGTGTTCGCACAAAAACCACGGGGAGCCGCCCCTTCCGCGCTCGGCAAGGTAGCAGCGCACCGCATCTTCTCCCATCCCCTCTTCAAAGAATGCCGTACGGCAGGAAGGCGCGTAGTGCTTGTACGCCATGCCGGGGCTCTTGGGCCTCTCTCCCGCATGGGGAACATAGACCTCGCACGCGCCCGTCTCGGCGGCGATCATCTCCCGCGTCACAAGCCCCGCGCGCAGAACGGACGGCACCTCTCCCGTGCAGTCAAGAACGGTGCTCTCGATCCCGCCCGAGCAAGTCCCGCCGTCCAGGATGAGCGGGATCTCTCCCTCGAAATCGTCGAGGACGTGCTGCGCCGTGACGGGCGAGACGTGTTTGGAGCGGTTGGCGCTGGGCGCGGCGACGGGAAGCCCGACCGCACGCAAAAACGCCTGCGCCGTCTTTGAGGACGGTACGCGCAGCGAGAGCGTGGGAAGCCCGCACGAGACGGCGGGGCTCACCTTTCCTTTGGAGGGATAGACCATCGTAAGCGGTCCGGGAAGAAATTTCTCGCGCAGTTTCTGCGTATAAGCGGGCGTCTCAACGAGCGCGGAAATATCATATCCCGCGTGGACGTGCGCGATGAGAGGATTGTCGGCAGGGCGTCCCTTCAGGGCAAAGATCTTTTTGACGGCAGCGTCATCAAAGGCGTTCGCGCCCAGCCCGTACACCGTTTCGGTGTGGAAGGCGACCACTTCGCCCGCTTCGATGAGTTCCTTCGCATATGCGAGCGCCTGCGGCGTCGCCTGCATGACGAGCGTCTTCACTGTCCGTCCTCCTCATAGCCGGGGAACACATCCTCCGCGCCGTACTCCCCTTCGTCCGGCGGGGGCGCGAAGTGCGGCGGCTCCTCTTCGGAGACGTTCTGCTCGTCCACATCGACGAACTTGGTGAGTTCGCCCAGGAAGCGCAGCTGGACCCTGCCCAGCGAACCGTTTCTGTGCTTGGCGAGGATGATCTCCGCGGCGCCCTTGACGATGGTGTGCTTGGCAAGCTCTTCCGCCGTCGCGGTGACGTCGGGACGGTTGATGAACATGACGATGTCCGCATCCTGCTCGATCGCGCCCGATTCCCTCAGGTCGGAGAGCTGCGGCTCTTTGGTCTGGATGCGCCTGAGCTGCGAGAGCGCGATGACGGGGACGTCCAGCTCCTTTGCCATGATCTTCAGATCGCGCGTGATGGATGCGATCTCCTGCTGACGGTTCTCAAAGGAGCCGCCCCTGCTCTTGTCCTTGGAAGTCTCGCCGCCCATGAGCTGGATATAGTCGATCATGATGAGGTCGAGCCCGCCCTCCGCCGCAGCGAGGCGGCGGCACTTGGACAGGATCTGCGCGGGCGTCACCCGTGAAGAATCGTCGATAAAGACCTTGCTTTTTTGCAGCTTGTCGCTTGCCCGCATCAGGTTTTTCCACTCTTTCTGATTGAGCTGACCGGAGAGCGCCTTCTCCATGCTCACGCCGGCGTGCGCGCAGAGCAGTCTCTGCACGATCTGGCTGCGCGGCATTTCCAGAGAGAATACGGCGGCAGTCTTTCCCTTTTCGAGGCAGACGTTTTCCACGATGTTCATCGAGAGCGACGTCTTTCCCATACCGGGGCGCGCCGCAATGACGATGAGGTCGGATCTTTGCAGTCCGTTGGTGATGCGGTCAAGGTGTTTGAATCCCGTCGGAAGCCCGCGGTAGGCGTTGGGATCGGATTGGATGTCCTCGAATTTGCCCAAGACCTGACGGATGACCACGCCGTCCGCAAGCCCTGCGAGCTGGCTGTTGTCCTCCTGTTTGGAGATGTCGTACACCTGCTTTTCGGCGAATGCGATGGCGTCGCGCGCCTCCGTGCCCTGCGTGCTCACCTCGATGATGCCGTTGGCGGCGCGGATGAGCTCGCGGCGGATGGCGTCGCGGCGGACGATGTCGAAATACTGCCTGTAATTTGCGGAGGAAGGCGTCGTTTCGGCAAGTTCGCTGATATATTGCAGTCCGCCCGCCCGCTCCAGCGTCCCCTCCCGCTCGAGCATATCGGTGAGAGTGACGATATCGACGGGCTTGCGCGCACCGTACACCTTGCGCATCGCGTCAAAGACGAGACGGTTGGACTGCTGATAGAAATCCCCTTCGCGCAGCGTTTCGAGAAGCTCGGACTGCACGTCGCCGTCAATGATGATGCAGCCTAAGAGCGCCGCCTCCGCCTCCAAATTGTGCGGCATCTGATTGTTTGCCATAACTCTTTCCTTTGCATCCGCCTGCCGTCATGCAAGCGTGTTGAATGTGCCGAGCGCCTCGCGGAACTGTTCCAAAGCCGCGTCAAAGGTCTCTTTTTTGGTAAGGTCTGCGCCCGCGCCCTTCAGAAGGCTGACGGGATCTTCGGAGCAGCCGCCGCGCAGGAACGCGAAGTATTTCTCCACGGCAGGAGCGCCCTCCTTTAAGATCTTGTCGCTGATGGCGATCGCCGCCGTGATGCCCGTTGCGTACTTGTAGACGTAGAAGGCATTGTAGAAGTGCGGGATGCGCGCCCATTCAAAGCCGATCTCCTCATCGTGCGAAACTTCGTGACCGTAATACTTTTGATTGAGCGAATAGTACAGCTCCGTCAGGTTGTCCTTGTTGAGCGGTTCGCCGCGCTCCGCCATCGCGTGCGCCTCCGCTTCAAACTCGGCAAACTGCGTCTGACGGAAGAGCGTCATGCGGATCATGTCCATAAAATAGTTGAGAAGGTACTTTTTGAGTTTGGTATCCTGCGTATGCGCGAGCAGATAGCGCAGGAGCAGCATCTCGTTGACGGTGCTCGCGACTTCCGCGACAAAGATCTTGTACTGCGACTTTGCATACGGCTGCGTCCCGTTGGAAAAATAAGAATGGATGGCGTGTCCCATCTCGTGTGCGATGGTAAAGATGTCGGTGAGCGTCTCCTGATAGTTGAGCAGCACGAAGGGATGATTGCCGTACACGCCGATGGAGTAAGCGCCGCTCGTCTTTCCGGGCGTCTCGTAGACGTCCAGCCAGCGCTCCGTTCTCCCCTTTTCGAGCAGCGCGACATAGTCCGCGCCCAGCGGTGAAAGACCCTTTTTGACGAGTTCGAACGCCTCATCATAGGGCATGGAGATATCGGCGTCCTCCACGAGTGAGACGTGCATATCGTACATATGCATTTTCGCAAGCCCGAGCGCCTGTTTTCTCGCGTGCATATAGTCGTGCAGCACGGGCAGCGCCCCGTTCACGGCAGACAGGAGATTGTCGTACACCGCGCGGTCGACCTCTTCGCCGAAGAGCGCCATCTGAAGGCAGCTTTCATATCCGCGCGCCGTTTTAAGGAAAATGTTCTTTTTGACGTTGCCCGCGTACGTCACCGCGAGCGTACTCAGGATCTTGCGGTATGCGCCGTAGTAGAGGCGGAACATTTCCGCCCGCTTTTCACGGTCCCCGCCGCGCATGACGACGGCGTACAGCCCGTGCGTGATCTTGCTCTTCCTGCCGTCGTATTCCATCTCGGGGAGGTCGAGTTCGACATCGTTGAGCATGGAAAAGACGTCCTGCGAGAGTTGCAAAGGCTCGTCCGCAAGGGCGAGGATGCGCTCCTCCTTTTCGGAGAGGACGTACTTCTTCTCCTCTCTGAGGCGCAGGAACATCGTGTCGTAGTCGGAAAGGGAGGGCTCCTTGGCGAGCGCGGTGAGCGTCTCGTCGGACAGCGCCGTCAACTCGGGCAGCGCGAAGGAAGTCTCCGAGGAGAACTTTGTAAAGAGCGTCATCACCTTGCCGAGATAGGAAATGTACTTCGTGACGCTCTGATCCTGCGCATTGCGCAAAAAGGCATAGAGGTAGGCGCGCATGAGCGCCTCCTCGTACCCTTCCTGCGCGCGCAGGAAGGCAAGGATGTTTTCCTTGCTGTGGAGCGTTCCGCGGTAGGCGGAAAAATCGGGCATCCGGGAGACTTCCTCAAACGCTTTCTCCCATGCCTCGTCGTCTGCAAAAATGCAGGAAAGATCCCATTGATAGCGTGCTTCGATCTGATCGCGGTCCATCGTATTCTCCTTTTAATTCTTAAAACTGTGAATGGGCGCGGGGATGAGCCCGCCGCGGCGGATAAAGGCGCTCGCATCCCCCGTATGCACGGGCATGACGGGCGCGCGCCCCAAAAGCCCGCCGAAGCTCACTTCGTCCCCCACATTTTTCCCGGGCGCGGGAATGACGCGCACCGCGGTCGTCTTATTGTTGACCATGCCGATCGCCGCTTCGTCCGCAATGATCGCGGAGATGGTCGAAGCGGGAGTGTCCCCGGGGATGGCGATCATGTCCAGCCCCACCGAGCAAACGCAGGTCATCGCCTCAAGTTTATCGATGGAAATGGCGCCCGCCTCTGCCGATTCGATCATGCCGATATCCTCGGAGACGGGGATGAACGCGCCCGAAAGCCCGCCGACGCGCGAGGACGCCATGACGCCCCCCTTTTTGACAGCGTCGTTGAGCATGGCGAGCGCCGCCGTCGTGCCGTGACAGCCGACGACTTCCAGTCCCAACGTCTCGAGGATGTGCGCGACGGAGTCGCCGCGGGCGGGCGTTGGCGCAAGCGAGAGATCGACGATGCCGAACTTCGCGCCCAGCCGCTTTGCCGCCTCGCGGGCAATGAGCTGCCCCGCGCGCGTGATCTTGAACGCCGTACGCTTGATGAGTTCCGCGGCGTCGGTGAGATCTGCGTCGGGGATGAACTTCAAAGCGTGTTCGACGACGCCCGGCCCCGAAACGCCGACGTTGATGACGGTATCGCTCTCGCCCACGCCGTGGAAGGCGCCCGCCATGAAGGGGTTGTCCTCCACCGCGTTGCAGAACACGACAAGTTTCGCGCAGCCGAGGCCGTCCTTTTCCTTGGTGAGCTGCGCGGTCCTGACGACGATCTCGCCCATCGCGCGGACGGCGTCCATGTTGATCCCCGACCGGGACGAGCCGACATTGACGGAGGAACACAGCCGCCCGGTCGAGGCGAGCACTTCGGGAATGGTCGCAAGGAACGCGCGTTCATAGTCCGCCGTTCCCTTGTGGACGAGCGCCGAATATCCGCCGAGAAAGTCGATGCCGAGATCGGTCGCCGCCCGGTCGAGCGCCTGCCCGACAAAAGCGCTCTCTTCGGGAAACGCCGCCGTGATGAGGGAGACGGGCGTCACCGAGACGCGTTTGTTGACGATGGGGATGCCGTATTCCGAGGAGAGCTCCTCCGCCGTCGGAACGAGTTTTTCCGCCTTGCGCATGACGCGGTCGTACACCGCCTGCGCCGTCTCCCGCGCCGTGGCGCGGATACAGGGCAGCAGCGAGACGCCCATCGTCACCGTGCGGATGTCGAGGTGCTCCTTTTCGATCATTTCGATCGTTTCGATCACATCAAATTTGCTGAACATACTGTCCCTTGCCTCAAACGTTGTGCATGGCGTCGAAGATGTCGGCGTGCTGGAGCCTGACGGTCACGCCGATCTCGCTGCCGAGACGGGCGAGTTCGGAAGAAACGGCGGAAAACGTCTCGCGGCTTTCGGATGTGTCGACCAGCATGATCATGGCGAACTGATCGCCGAGAATAGTCTGGGATACGTCCTCGATATTGATATTGTGCTCAAACAAAAAGTTGCTCACCTTTGCGATGATGCCCCGCTTGTCCGAGCCCGTTACAGTCACGACTGCGCGCATAAATTACTCCTTTGGCTGCTGAGATTTGCCCATAAGCTGATATTCGATGAGAAGATTGCCCTGCGAAACGACGCGCACCATCCCCTCCTCTTCAAAGGGAGGAAAGTCCTTTTCTCCGTCCACATAGATCTGGCGCGTCATTTCCTCGTCCCGCTTGACGCTGCGCACGCGGAAGAGCGCCACGTTGACGTCCACTCCGTCGCGCGTGATCCAGTCGTCGATGCCCGTGAACGGCATGACGGCATACTCCTTGAGCCCGCGGGAGATGAACCGGAGCATCTTGCAGTAGGCGCTGCAGCGCTTGAAGCAGATCGAGAGATAGGGAAAGCTGAACAGGATATAGATGCCCGTCAGGACGAACGCAACGATGGGCACCCACCCCTGGTTGGGGTCTGCATACGGAAGGAGCGCGTAGTAGACAAAGAGCGCGACGAGCGCGAGCACCCAGACCGCCGTCACCGCAAAGAATACGGCGAGGATGCGGCGGCGCTGCGCGTACGCCTCCCAGAGATCGTCGTCCGAATACAGCCTCGTCATACGACGCCCCCCTTCTTTGCGATAAAGAGCACGCCGAGCGTATTTCTGCCGCAGTGCCCCGTGATGACCGAGCCTGCGACCGTTTCGAGCACTTCGTCAAAGCGGAAGAGTTCCGCGACCTTCTGCTTTGCCGCCGCAACGACCTCTTCGTCCGCATAACTGTGCGTCACAAAACAGCGGCGCGTATCGTATTCGGGATAGCGCGCGGCGAGGTCGGAAACATATTGCTCGATGCAGCGCACCATGCTGCCGCGGTATTTTTTGCCCGGGACGAGCTGCCCGTCGTCCATATCGATGAGCGGATGGATCTTAAGGATGTTCGCCCCGTACAGCGCAAGGCGGGAACAGCGTCCCCCCTTGTAGAGATAGTCAAGGCGGTCGGGGATGAAGGAGGTGTTGACGTAGGGCCGCAGCGCGTTGACGATATCCACGATCTCCTCCGCGCTCCTGCCTTCCTCACGAAGATCTGCGGCGCGGAGAATGAGAAGCCCCTGCCCCGTCGAAAGCCCCTTGCTGTCCACGACAAAGACTTTCCCGGCAAAACTTTTGGCAGCCTCCGCCGCATAGGAATGCGCCGAGGACGCCTTGGCGGAAATGCTGAAATGGATGACGGTATCGCCCTGCTCGACGAAGGGACGGAAGAAGTCCTCGTACTCGCCGATGCCGGGAGCCGCCGTCTTGGGGAGCCGCCCCGTCCTGTCGACATAGGCAAAGATGTCCTGCGGGACGATATCCACGCCGTCACGGAACTGCTTGTCTCCGAGGATGACGGAGAGCGGCATGATGCGGATATTGCGCTTTGCAATGCTCTCGCCGAGATCGCAGGTACTGTCTGCTGTGATTTGGATCATGGTTTCCTCCTTAAATGTTCGGGTTGAAAAGGGACGAGAAGAAGCCGCGGACGCTCTCCCATCCCGTCGAGATCTGTTTGACTGCGACCGCCCATGAGGGAACGACGCCGAGGATATCCTCCTCGCGGAACATGGGACAGCCCGCCGCGGCGAGTTCCTGCGCGTCCTGGCTGACGGCGCGGTTGTCGCCGAGGAAAAAGATCTCGCCTTCGCCGAGCGTGATCTCATCAAAGCGGTAATCGCTCCCCATATTGCAGGCGTACGGTTCGTCGAGCGCGCGGTATTCACCGCCCGCTTCCCTGAGATAGACGACGCCCCCTTCGCACTTGACGCTGTCCCCTTCGACGGCGATCAGCCGTTTGACGATGGTCTGCCCGGAAAAGACGCTGCCGCCGTTGCCGGCATACCCCGGATTGTCCGTCGTATCGAGGATGACGATGTCGCCGCGCTCCGCACGGAAGCGAACGGCGCCCGACGAGCCCTCCCCGTACAGCGCATAGATGAGGTCGCCGCCCTCGTATTCTCCGCCCGCGCCGACGCGTTCGCCGCCGTAGAGCGTCTCCCGCATGGAATCGCCCTTGACTTCCACGGTGAACATGAACATGGAACGCACCGCGTCCAGCAGGATGAGGACAGCCGCGGCAATGAGCAGGACGGAACCGACGACGAGCAGCGCGCTGCGTCTTTTGGGCGCGTTGAGCATTTCCGGACGGTTCACTGCCCTGCCTCCGCGATCCGCCGGATGCGTTTTTTCAGTTCGTCGGGCGTGAGCATGACGACCCGCCCGCAGGTAAGGCACGCGATCTTGTAGTCCGCGCCCGTCCGCACGATGCGCCAAAGTTTCCCGCCGCAGGGATGGGGCTTTTTAGTTTCTATCACGGTATTGAGCCGGAGCAGTGTCAGATCCATAGGACGTTGTTGATGAGAACTTCCTTTTCGCCGAGAAAGACGAGCGAGACGGCGCCCGCGAAATTTTCGATATGTTCGCCCGTCGGAGATTTGAAGTCGGCAGGATCGAAGCAGAAGCTCTTCCATTTGCCGCCTCCTTCCACCCACGCCTCCGCGGAATACGCCTTTTCCTCGTTTCCGTCAAAGTAAAAGATGACTTTCAGGCGCGCGTCCTCCCTGCAATAGGCGTCAAAGCGCAGGGACGCGCCCTCCGGCGCGGCATAGCGCGGCTCGTTGACGCGGTAGGAGACGAGCCCCGCCTCCGCCGTCGCCCCCGTCAGACCGCCGTATCCCGGGAGCAGCTTTGCATCCACGCCGCGGCTGTCCGCAAAACAATCGGCGACGGAACGCGCGCGGCGGCGGAACCCGGAGATCCCGTTCAGCGAATCGCGCTCGGCAGAGTAAATGATGCGGCTTTTGAGACAGGCATTTTTATAGGGTTTGTCGACGATGACTTCCTGGATCTTGGACGTCACGGAGAAATTGTTGGAATAGTTGGCGAACGCGTAGACGAGCGCGCGCCTGCTCTTTTCATACAGCGAGAGCGGGATGGTGCAAACGTTGCCCTTGATGGAGGAGCGGCTGCCGAGCACGCGCGTCCAGTCGCGTGCGTGCGCGCCCGCGATCTGCTCGGTGAAGAAGATGCCGCATTCCTTGATCTCCGCGTCCTTGTCGAACGTGACGTTGGCGACGAGATCCCCCGTCTCGCTCTCCCCGACGGAGAGCTCCACCGTATCGCTGACAAAGACGGACATATCCTTGAGGTATTTGTCAAGGAACAGATCGATATCGGCGATGGAGTGCGTGCCGATCAGCCCGTTGCCGTGCGAAGAATAGAGGAACGCCTTCTGTACGGCGGGATTGATCTGCTGGAAGGTATCGAACACGCGGTCGTAGTCGTGTTTTGTATCGTTGACGGCGGAGAGCAGCAGAACGGGACAGTTGACGTAGGGCGCATAGCTCTGCGAATCGATCCCCGCGATAAAGCGGTGATGCATCTCGTCGAACAGCTGCTTTTCGCCCGCGAACTTTTCCCTGCCGCGATAGGCGAGCCAGCCTGCGGCGCACACCGAGATCATGCATCCGAGCGGGACATAGGGCGCGATCTTGAAGAGCACTTCCCCGCCCGTGCGCAGCCCCACGGCGCCGAATTTCGTGACTTCCTCGCGCGTCGCGAGAAATTTCGCCGCGTACCGCGCGACGCCCGCCCATTCATACCAGCTCGTCTCCCTGGCAGAAGGCTCCGCCTGTCTGATGTGCGATCCCGCGCGGATATAGTTCGCATAGTCGATGGAAGCAGGATAGACGGTGTGAAGGTCCGTGCCGTTGTCGCCGCAGTAATCGACGCACAGCACGCCGTACCCGCGCGAGACGAAGTGCCTGACAAAGCGCGCGTCAAAGGGACAGCCCGCCTCGAACAGGAGCAGGACCGCGGGAAAATGCGCCGCTTTTTCGGGAAAGACGTAGCGCGCATAGATGTTCACGCGCCGCTCCGCCGCCCTTCTGCCGAGAAAACGGATGTCGCGGACGACCATCCCCTCTTCATGCCGCTCCGAGAGCGTCATGACCTCCAGGGGAAGGCTGTCGTCAAAGTCCTTCCAAAGCGTTATGGGCGTTAAAAACGTGTTAGCCAAACCTTACCTCACTCCATGTGGATTTGCGAACCGTGCTGCTCGGTCGCCTTCGTCACGATCAGGCGGCGGTCGATCCTGTGTTTGAGTTCTTCGACGTGCGAGATGATACCGATGGAAAAGTTTTCGCTCTTGAGCCGCTCGAGACTGTCCATCACGGTATCGACGAGCCGCTCGTCCAGCGTGCCGAATCCCTCGTCCAGAAAGAAAAATTCTATGGGTCGCAGCGAACGGGCGCAGATCTCCGCGCTCAGCGCGAGCGCAAGCGACAAGGAGACGAGGAAGGTCTCGCCGCCCGAAAGCGTGCTGACGCTCCGAAGCTGCCCGCCGTTGAAATTGTCCCCGACAAAAAACCCGCCTTCATAGCGCAGGAAATAGCGGCCGTCGGTCAGGGAGAGCAATCTCCTGCCCGCATTCACGGCGACCGTCTGCAAATATTCCTCCGCGACGAATTCCATAAATTTATTGCCCTCGACGAGTTTTCTGAGCCGCTCGTAGAGCATCTGATTTTTCAGCTGTACGGCGCGTTCCGCCTCGAGCGCGGTCTTTTCTTTGAGCCCCTCTTCGCTGCGGGCAAGCTCCCCGCGGGCAACGGCAAGCGCACGCGTACAGGCGGAAAGCCCCTTTTCGCATTCGGAAAGCGCGCTGCGGACGCCGCTCAGCTTTTCCTGCGTCGCGTCCGAGAGGTCCTCCGCGGACAGCGCCCGCAGGCGGGAACGGACGAACGCATACCGCTCCTTGTATTCTTCGACGCGGCTGCGCGCCCGCTCCGGATCGCCGTACTTTTCTTTGAGCGCCTTCGCCTGTTCCACTCCCGAAAAGCCGCCCTCCTTCAGCGCGGCGGCAAGACGCGCTTCACACTCTGCGCGCGTCTCCTTGGCAGCGCGGAGCTGTTCCTCACAAGAGGTCTTGGCGACATTTGCCGCCCCGTACGCCTCACGCGCGCGTTCGCGTTCTTTGATCCTTTTCTGCCGTTCTGCGCGCATTTTGGCGAGCATTTCTTCCAGTTCGGATACGGGCGGGAACGCCGCGTCGTCCGAAAGCTCCCCGCAACGCGCGGTGAGTTCGCGGATGGAAGCGGAAAGGTCGGCGATCCTGCCGAGCGCCGCATCGCGGCGGCCCTTGCGTTTTTCGAGCATGACGAGCGCAGTATGCAGCGCTTCCCGCTCCTTTTGCCGCGCTTCAAACCGGGCGCGCAGCGTGGCAAGATCGGTCCTGTCCCCTTGGGACAGCGCGCTATATTTTTGGATGAGCGGCTGCGTCCCCGGCGCGGCGTCGGGGTACTGCGCGGTCAGCGCCTGCAATTCATAAACGAACTCGGCGTATTCCGCGTGCAGCAGCTGCGCCTTGCCGTGTTTTTCCGCAAATGCGAGAAAGTCGTCCGAGCCGAGCGCCGCAAGCGCCTGTTCCGCGGCGCGCCGCTCGTCGTCATAAGAAAAGTCCTCCGTCCCCTCGCGCTCGGCGCGGAGCTGCGCCTGCGCGCGTTCCAGCTTGGCGCGGACCTCCGCGCACTCCTTCCGCCTTTGTTCGGACGCCTTCGCCTCGCCGATGCGGTCCGCAAGCGCACGCTCTTCCGCTTCCGCGCGGTCCGCGTCCCACGCCTCGCTCGCACCCAATGCTTCGGCGCGTTCCCGGAGCGCTTTCTCGGCGGCGGCAAGGCGCACGGCGCGCTCGCGTTCTCGTTCCTGCGAACGCGCGCACTCCTCATGCGCGCGCAGGACGGCTGCCGCTTTGTCCAGGCGGTCGAGCTCTCCCGCGAGCGCCTTCATCGAAGGAAGAAGCTCGGAAAGCTGCGACATTTCGGCGGTGAGCGTCTCCTGTTCGCGCCGCTTTTCCCGTCGGATGGCGAGCGCTTTCTCCTCCTCCCGCAGCGCGGCGGCGCGCGCCGAGAGCGACGTTTCCTCCGCCGCAAGGCGTTCGGTCTCCTCCCGCTTTGCGCAGACGCTCTCCTTCGTGATGCCCGCATACCGCTCAAGTTTTGCGTCGGTCACGGCGAGGCATTTTTCCGCCTCGTCCCGCTTTGCGCCCGCCTCTTTCACGAGCCGCTCCCCGTACGCCTCGAGATCGAAGAGACGGGATATGAGTTTCAGGCGTTCGCCGCGCGCCGCGCGCACGAACTGCGCGAACTCCCCCTGCGGGAGCGCGATACATTTTTCAAAGTCCTTTTGTTCCAGTCCGATGATGCGCGCGAGCAGCGCGTTCGCATCGCGCACGCCGTCCGCAAGCACGGTATAAGCGCCCTCGTCCGTGCGCTCGTACACCTTGACGTTCTGCGCGGCGTTCTTGCGCCTGAGCTCCCGCTCGACGCGATAGGTGCGCCGCCTGCCCTCATATACGACCTCAAAAGTAAAGTCGACGTACGCCTTATCCTGCGAATAATGGATGAGATCCGCCATGCTCGGACGGGGACGCGCGACGTTGCCGTACAGCGCAAACCCGATGCAGTCCAGAATGGTGCTCTTCCCCGAACCCGTATCCCCGAAGATGCCGAAGATCCCGAATTCGGTCAGTTTGGTAAAATCTATTTTGGCGGGTTCCGAAAAGGAATTGATCCCGCAAAATTCCAGCGAAACCGGCTTCATGATCGCTCCAACAACTCCAAAAATGCCTGCGTGAGCTCCTGCGGCGGCGCTTCGCCGTATACGGAGCGATAATATTCGGCGAACAGCTCCCGGGAGGAGAGCATACTGCGCCTGACGACGGGCGTTGCCTCCGCGCCCTCCGTACGGACGATGAGGGACACGAGACCCTCGTTCGCCGACCGCAGCGCCTGCGTCTCCTGCGCCGTCAAAGGCGCGGTGAGATGAAGGGTCAGTTCGACATAACAGCCCGGATAGCGGGCGAGCAGTCCGAGAGCGGCGTCAACGCCCTCCGCTTCAAGGCGGACGAGCCGCTTCCCCGCCGTGAGCGCGACCTCTTTTTCCACAACGATGCGCTTTCCATCCGTCTTTAACAAAAGGGCGCACTTTTTTTCGCCTTCGTCAAAGGAATATTGCAGCAAGGAGCCGCTGTAACGCACGTTTTCATCCAATTTCTGCGGTTTATGCAGATGCCCGAGCGCGACGTATCCGTCCCTCGGCAGACAAGCACGCGGCACGGCGCGCGCGCCCCCCAGATCGATATCCCGCTCGCTCTCGCTCGTTTTTCCGCCCGCGACAAAGAGATGGGTGAGCAGGATATGCGCCGTCGCGCCGTCATACCCCGCTTCCCCGCGCGCGATCCAGCGGGAGAGTTTTTCGGGATAGGTCTCTTCCGTGCGCTCCTCTTTGAGGCGTGCTTCGTTGGGGTAGGGAAGCGCGTTGATATAGACGCGCTCTCCCGCGGCGTTTTCTATGACGACGTACCCCTCCCCCGAGGCGACGGCGCGCACGGGGCGTTCTCCTCCGACGGGCATTCTTTCCCGTCCGCTCCCGAAGAGGTAGATCCCCTCCTCGGCGGCAAGCGGCGCGGACGCCGCGAGCCGCACGCCGTCGTCGTGATTTCCCGCGACGGCAACGACCGCCCTTCCCTTTGCCAGCTGTTTGACGGCGGCAAAAAACGCTTCCTCCGCTTCGGCGGAAGGAAGGAAGGTGTCGAATACGTCCCCCGCGATGAGGACGAGGTCGACGTTCTCGCGGTCGCAGATCCCGGCGAGTTCGTGAAGCGCCGCCCTCTGCTCGGGCAGACGCTCTCTGTCCATCAGCCGTTTGCCGATGTGCCAGTCGGATGTGTGAAGGATCTTCATAAAAAATACATTCTGCGCGCCCAAGCAAAAAGGCATTGCTTTTCGGCGGCGGATATGATATACTAAGCGGGCAATATACGCAGGTATTATACAACGTACGGCTCGAAAAAGCAAGCGTTCGCCCAAAAAAAGGGGGAAAATGCCTGCAAATTGCATGAACGGGAGCGCATTTATGTCATTTACGGCTTTTTCGGGGGACTTTTCCTCCAATATGTTCACGAGCGTGGAAAACAAATTCATCACCAAATATCTCCCGCAGGCGGACGGCGACGCCGTGCGCGTCTATCTCTACGGGCTGTACCTTTGCTCGGTCGCCTCCGATTTCGATCCTGCGGCGTGCGCCAAACTGCTCGGGCTGACAGAGGCAAAACTGCTGGAGATCTATACCTTCTGGGAGGAATGCGATCTCGTGCGCATCCTCTCGCGGCAGCCGCTGTACGTCGAGTATCTCCCCGTCCGCAACGCGGCGGGACGCCCGAAAACGGTGCGTCCCGAAAAATATGCCGCGTTCAACCGCGAGCTGTTCAAGCTCCTGCAGCGGGCGCAGAAGGACTTCAAGCCCTATGAAATGCAGCGCATCCTCGAATTTCTCGAAAATAACCCGATGGAGCAGGACGCCTTCCTGCTCGTTGCGGAATACTGCGTCAAAAAGGACGGGGAACGCCTCTCCTGTTCGCATATCCTGAACAAGGCAGCAAAACTTGTCCGTGAGCACAAGTACACCTACGAACAGGTGGAAGCCGATCTTGCCGACTTCAACACGCGCGAGAAGGAATTGCAGCGCATTTTCTCGCTGCTCGGGATCGCCCGCAAACCGCAGGACGCCGACTATGCCTACCTTGAAAAATGGGCAGCTCTCGGCATGGAACAGGCAGCCGTGACCGCAGCCGCCGAGGCGCTGAAAAAGGGAAGCCTTGCAACGATGGACACCCTGATCGAGGAGATGGACAAAAAGAACGTCCATACCGCGCAGGAGGCAAAGGAATTTCTCGAGCGGCGCCGTCTGCTTGCGGACGCCGTCTACAAAACGGCGCGCAGGCTGGGCGTAAAGGTGCAGGATCCGCGCGCCTATATCGAGACATATGCCGAAAAATGGCTGGAACGCGGCTACGACGAGGAAAGCCTCTCCTGTCTCGCCTCGCTCGGGATGAAGATGGGCTACGGCTTTCCCGAACTCGATACCCTGCTCGATACGCTGTATACGCGGGGCATCGTCGACGGTCCCGGGGTCAAAAATTACTGCGCGGCGCGCGAACGGCAGCTCAGGCTCCTGCAGCGCATCCAATCGGTCTGCGGCGTGATACGCAAAACGAGCTCCGCGCTCGATATGCTCGAAGCGTGGCGCTCGTGGGATTTTTCCGAAGATATGATCATGGAGGCGGCAAAACGGAGCGCGGGAGCTTCCTCGCCGCTGCCATACATGAACAAGCTGCTCTCCGAATGGAAAAGAGAAGGGATCTTTTCCCCCGCCGCGATCCCCGCACACACCGCGCCGAAAGCGCAGGAGACCGTGCGCGAGTTCAAGACGGAAGCAGCCATCTCGGCAGACGCGCGCACCGAACGCGAGCGCTACTATGCCCCCCTTCGCCGCCGCGCCGCGGCGCGGGCGGAGCAGGCAAAGGCGGAGGCGGAAAAGGACGCCGAATTTTCCGAAGCGGAGCGCGCCATCAAAAAGGGCGAGATCGAACTTGCAAAAGCGGAAGTCTTTGCGCCCGAAACCATGCCTTCGCTCATGAAGGCGATGAACGAAGCCAAAAAGCGGCGCGCCGCGGCAATGGTGCGGCTTGGCTTTACCGAGCAAGATTTCGTCCCGCAATACGCCTGCAAAAAATGTTCCGATACGGGCTTTTTGCCCGACGGCAGGATGTGCGACTGCTATAAGGGATAAATGTCATATTAAAAAATTACTATGTCTGACATAGTATATCCCCTATTCATAGTCGCCGAGGTCGCGTCTTTCATCGCGCGGGACGCCCCACTTATTTTTGGGTTCCTGTTTGGGAGACGATCGGATGTCCACCAGCACGACGTCCACGCCGATCTTTTTGATGCATTTCAGATCGATATACAGCTCCGCTCTTCCCCAGCGAAACCCCTTTCGTCCGGGCACGACAATGCCCTGTACTCTCCCTTCGGGATAGGTAAAGACGACGTCGCTGACCTTTCCGAGCTGTTTTCCGTCCGTAAGATTGACCGCTTCTTTGCGGTGCAGTTCGCAAAAGCTCGTTTCCATACTCCCATTGTATGCAGCGCGGCGCAAAAGTGTGCCTGTCCCGTATTTTCGGGCAAATTCCAAGGAACTTGGAGAAATTTTCCCGCATTTCGGGTTGCAATACTTCTTTTTACGTTGTAAAATTTCCCCGAGATCATAAAAAGAGGTATTCCAAGTGAGAACTTCCATCGGAGAATTTCTTTTCATCCTCCGCAAGTCGAAGGGTATGACGCAGCAAGAAGTTGCAGACCGTTTAGGCGTCTCCAATAAGACGGTTTCCAGCTGGGAAACGGGCGCATCCTGCCCCGACATTTCCCTCCTTCCCGCCATTGCCGAACTCTACGGCGTGACGTGCGACGAACTCCTGCGCGGAGAGCG